>NZ_JBJZOM010000011.1:0-193915 GCF_047200695.1 Streptomyces callyspongiae | reverse complement strand
GGCCGTGGTCCCCGACGTCATGTCGGGGACCACGGCCTTTTGCATGTCCGGACGTTATCTAGGCTTGAGGCCATGCGCTACGACCTGGTGATCTTCGACAACGACGGTGTCCTGGTGGACAGCGAACGGATCGCCAACCGCGTCCTCGCCGACTACCTCACCGAGTTGGGCCACCCCACCACCTACGAGGAGTCCGTCCGTGACTACATGGGATCCGCGGTCGGCCGCGTCCACGCACTGGTGCAGGCCCGCACCGGCAGGTTCCTGCCTCCGGCATTCGACGAGACACTCCACCGGAGGACGTTCGAGGCCTTCCGGCGCGAACTCCACCCTGTCGACGGGGTCGCGGAGGTCCTGGACGCCCTCGACGCCGATCGCGTCCCCTACTGCGTCGCGTCCTCGGGAACGCACGAAAGGATCCGCGTCTCCCTGGACCGCACCCGCCTGCTCCGCCGCTTCGACGACGGGCGGATCTTCAGCTCCCAGGACGTCGCCCGGGGGAAACCCGCACCCGACCTCTTCCTGCACGCGGCCGCGTCCCTGGGCGTCCCGCCCCGCAGGTGCGCCGTCGTGGAGGACAGCCCGCTCGGGGTACAGGCTGCCAGGGCCGCGGGAATGGACGTGTACGGCTACACCGCCATGACCCCGCCCGAACGGATCGCGCCGGCCACCGCCCGGTTCGCGGAGATGAGCTCGCTGCTGCCTCTCCTCACCCGCTGAGTACCCGGCCGGTACGGTGGCGGCATGAGCGGCGGCGCAGTGCTGATGTGGGACGAGGCGGTCACCGGTTACGACTTCGGCGACCAGCACCCGATGGACCCGGTGCGCCTGGCGCTGACGATGCGGCTCGTGGAGGCCTTCGGACTGCCCGACGCACCCGGTCTCGCCGTCCGTGCCGCCAAGGGCGCCGGCGACTCCACACTGCGCCTGGTCCACCGGCAGGACTACATCGACACGGTCCGGCGGATCTCCGCCGACCCTCTGTCGGCCGACGGCTCCTACGGGTTGGGCACGCTCGACGACCCCGCGTTCGCCGGCATCCACGAGGCTTCGGCGCTCATCGCCGGGCAGTCGGTCGGCGCCGCCGAAGCGGTGTGGCGCGGCGAAGCCGCCCACGCGGTCAACTTCGCCGGCGGCCTGCACCACGCGATGCCCGGCGCCGCCGCAGGCTTCTGCGTGTACAACGATGCCGCTCTCGCCGTCGCGCGCCTCCTGGAACTGGGCGCGCAGCGGGTCGCCTACGTGGATGTCGATGTGCATCACGGGGACGGCGTGCAGGCCGCGTTCTGGGACGACCCCAGGGTGCTGACGATCTCGCTGCACGAACACCCGCGCCTGCTGTTCCCGGGCACCGGTTGGCCGGAGGAGTCCGGCGGCCCCGGAGCCGAGGGGAGTGCGGTGAACGTCGCCCTGCCGCCCGGCACCTCGGACGACGGCTGGCTGCGGGCACTTCACGCCGTCGTGCCCGAACTCCTCGCGCAGTTCCGCCCCGACGCGCTCGTGACGCAGCACGGGGCCGACACGCACATCGAGGACCCGCTGGCCCACCTCGCGGTCAGCGTGGACGCCCAGCGCGCCGCGGCGGCGTCCTGCCACGACTGGGCGCACGCCTACGCCGACGGCCGCTGGGTGGCCCTGGGTGGCGGCGGGTACGCCGTGGTGGACGTCGTGCCGCGGACCTGGACGCACCTCGTGGGCATCGCCGCGGACGCCCCGGTCCGGTCCGGGGCGGAGGTCCCCGAGGCGTGGCGGCGCGAAGTGTACGCGCGCACCGGCCGGGCCCCGTCCACCGTCCCGCAGCGGATGACGGACGGCCGCGACGGCACCTGGCGCGACTGGGAACAGACCGGCTACGACCCTGCCGACGCCCTCGACCAGGCTGTGCTCGCCGCGCGCCGTGCCGTCTTCCCCGCCCACGGCCTCCTGCCGTGAGACGCCCACCGCTCGGACGGGTGACATCGGTCCGGCGCCGGTGAGTTGACCTGCTGCCTTCACCGTCCGCGCGCTCTCCGCTTCCCCAGGTGCATCACCCGCCCCGAATCTGGGCAGAACGTGCATGGGAGCTTCAGTCACCGGAGGGGATGCCGGTGTCCGTCGTGTGCGGAAGGTTCAGGTGAGACATGGCTGCCGAGCAGAGGCCTCTCAACGAGGTCGTGTTCCTGACCGTGGCGGAAGTCGCCGCCGTGATGCGTGTGTCCAAGATGACCGTGTACCGCCTGGTGCACAGCGGTCATCTGCCGGCGGTCCGGGTGGGCCGTTCCTTCCGGGTCCCGGAGCAGGCCGTGCACGAGTATCTCCGGGAGTCGTACGTCGGGATGGAGAGCGCCTGACATTCCGATATCGTGACGCGGCACTCGCGGTGCCCCTCGGATTACGACCATCTCGCGGTGGCGGGTACCCTGATCCCATGTAGGTCGTGTGGGCTCGGACGCCCCGCACCGAGTCGGAGAAGTGAGCGAGGGTAGTCGTGGGCTCTGTCATCAAGAAGCGGCGGAAGCGGATGGCCAAGAAGAAGCACCGCAAGCTGCTGAAGCGCACGCGCGTGCAGCGTCGCAACAAGAAGTGAGCGAGCGCACGGCTCGCTGAAGGCGCCGCTTTCGGCCCGCACCTCCGCGTGCGTGGCGGAAAGCGGCGCCTTTTTGTGGTCTGCTGTCCCCAGCAACGTCGACGCGCGACGACGACAGGGAGACCGTATGGGCAGGGCGGTACTCGTCACCGGGGTCGCCAGGCAGCTCGCCGGGCGGTTCGTCCGGCGCTTGACGGAGGAACCCGATGTCGACCGGGTGATCGGGGTCGATGTGGTCCCGCCGGACCATCCGCTGGGAGGCGCCCGGTTCGTGGCGGCCGACATCCGGCAGCCTTCCATCGGCGGCGTGCTGGCCGAGCACCGCATCGACACCGTCGTCCACCTGGACGTCAACGCCACCCTTGCGCGCCCCCGCGACAGCATGGCGGCTCTCAAGGAGACCAATGTCATCGGCACGATGCAGTTGCTGGGCGCATGCCAGAAGGCCCCGTCCGTGCGGCGCCTGGTCGTCAAGTCCAGCACCGGTGTCTACGGCTCCGCTCCGCGCGACCCGGCCGTGTTCGACGAGACGACCACGCCCAAGGCACTGCCCGGCGGCGGATTCGCGAAGGACGTCACGGAGGTCGAGGGCTACGTCCGGGGCTTCTCCCGACGCCGTCCCGACGTCTCGGTGACGGTCCTGCGGTGCGCGCACGTGCTGGGCCCGACCGTCGACACCTCCATGAGCGGGTACTTCTCGCTTCCCCTGCTGCCCACGGTGCTCGGCTACGACCCCCGGCTGCAGTTCGTCCACGAGGAGGACGCGGTGGAGGTGCTGCGCCGTTCCGCGGCGGAACCCGAGCGCGGCACGTTCAACGCCGGCACCTTCAACATCGCCGGCGACGGCGTCCTGCTGCTGTCGCAGTGTGCCCGCCGGCTCGGGCGTCCCACCGTGCCGATACTGCTGCCCGCGCTCCGCTGGAGCGGTTCCGTGCTCCGGTCGGTCGGCGTCGACGGCTTCTCGCCGGAGCAGATCCGGATGCTCACCCACGGCCGGGTGGTACGAACCGCTCGGATGCGGGAAGTCCTGGGCTTCGAACCGAAGTACACCACCGCTGAGGCGCTCGACGCGTTCGCGCGCAGCTGCGGCCCGGGTGTGCTGCCGCCGCAGCGGGTCGGCCGGGTGGTCGACCGGATCGCTGCGTACGTGTCCCCCGAGGAGCGGGGCGAGAAGGAGCCGTCAGGACATGGCTGATGCGAAAGTGATCCCCTTCGACGACGACCGGGACCGGTCGCGGAACGGAGGGCAGGTCCGTTCCGGCAACCGCCCGCAGGCGCGGCCCGAGTGGCAGCGCCCCGCCGACGGCGAGCAGGATGCCGCGCGGTCGCTGGCCGCCGTGCCCGAGCAGGCGGCCGGTGAGGGGCGCAGCGCCCCCGGAGGGGCCGCGGGCGCGGCCGCGGGCGGCGGTGGCGCCCACACCGGCGCGTCGGGCGGTCCGGGGCGCTGGGAGAGGCGTGCGGCCCATGGTCTCGCGTTCCTGCGGCGCCGGCTCACCGGGGACTACGAGGTCGACGAGTTCGGCTACGACGCCGAACTGACGGACCAGGTGCTCATGACCCTGCTCCGACCGGTGTTCGAGGACTACTTCCGGGTCGACGTGCGGGGCATCGAGAACATTCCTGCCGAGGGCGGTGCGCTGGTGGTCTCGAACCACTCCGGGACGCTTCCGCTCGACGGGCTGATGCTGCAGGTCGCCGTGCACGACCACCATCCCGCGGACCGGGCGCTGCGGCTGCTCGCGGCGGATCTGGTCTTCCAGCTTCCGGTGGTCAGCCAGTTGGCGAGGAAGGCCGGCCACACTCTCGCCTGCGCGGAGGACGCCGCGCGTCTGCTCGGACGGGGCGAGGTCGTCGGCGTGATGCCGGAGGGTTTCAAGGGGGTCGGGAAGCCGTTCGCGGAACGGTACAAGCTCCAGCGGTTCGGCCGTGGCGGGTTCGTCTCCACCGCGCTGCGCGCGGGTGTGCCCATCGTGCCCTGCTCGATCGTGGGCGCCGAGGAGATCTACCCGATGATCGGCAACGCCCGGACGCTTGCGAGGCTGCTCGGCTTCCCGTACTTCCCGATCACGCCGACGTTCCCCTGGCTGGGGCCGCTCGGCGTCGTGCCGCTGCCGACGAAGTGGACGATCCGCTTCGGCGAGCCGATCCCGACCGACGGGTACGCGCCGGAGGCCGCGGACGACCCGATGCTGATGTTCAACCTCACGGACCAGGTCCGCGAGACGATCCAGCACACGCTCTACGAAATGCTGGTGGGGCGGAGTTCGGTGTTCTTCTGACACCTGTCTCCGCCCCACGGGGCGCCGCCGCCGGGCAGGGGCGCGGGCCCCTCGGCCGAGCGTGGCGCTCCTCAGCCCTTGTCGTCCTCCGTCTCGACGCTCAGGCCCGGCAGCACGTCCGGCACCAGCGGCGGCAGTGTGATCTCCGGCTCCGGTGCCCCGGTGCCGTCCTGCCGGCTGCCGAGGCCGGGTTCGTCGAGCAGGCCGTCCCCGTCGAGCAGACCGCCGTCGTCCCGCGAGGCCGAGTCCGAGGGTTCCGGCGCCCGGCTCCCACTGCCGTCGGGCTGCCGGCTCGGGTGCCGCGATGACTCCGGCGAGGGGCTCGCCGAGCTGCCACCGGCCTCTTCCGGGTCCGTCGTCTCCCGCTCGCCGCCGCCGGAGCTTTTCCCGGTGGACGGGAACAACTCCCGGAGCGGATCGACCTCCTGCTCCATGGCGGTGAAGACCTCGGTGACCTCGGCCTCGACGTCCGCGAGTTGCGCGGGGAGCCGGCCACGCAGCTCCGCCCAGCGGGAGCGGTGGTCGACGGCGAAGGTCGACAGGGACTGCATGACGTCGATGCTGCCGTCCCGGCGGTAGGCCGCGCTGAGGAGCCGGTGTCCTTCCGAGGCGTCGTGGGTGACGGCGCCCAGGGCCCGTCGTACCTCCGCCAGCGCCTCGTGGTCCAACGGCCCCGAGCGGTCGCTCTCGACGAGCCTGCGGGCTTCGCGCAGTCGTGTGGAGGCGTGGTCCAGGTAGAGCAGGCCGCGGTCGGCGTCGTCCTCGGCGAGGTCGAGCCGCAGATCCTCCATGCCGCGTTTCAGTCCGTAGAGCGCGTCACCCGGCAGCGCGTCCGTACTGGCAGCCGCGACGCCGCCGAGCGCGGACGCGGCCACCCCGACGCTCAGTCCGCCCGCCGCGAGTCCTCTGCCGAGGCGGGACTTGGGACGGAGTTTCCCGAGCGGGCCGAGACGGGACGCCCGGTGGGTGCCCTTCCCGCGGTGGGCGGTGCGCGGCCGCGGCACCCCCTGGTCGTCCGTGCCGAGGGTTCCCTCGGCGACGGCTGTCTCCATCGCCGCCACCAGTTGCGCCCGCTGAACGGCCTTCACCTCCGGGTCCAGCCCGGGGCCGGGCAGCGCGCGCAGCCCGTCCGCGAAGGCGAGCAGCTGCGTCTGCTCGTGGTCGCTGTCGGCCGCTCCCTCGCCGGTTCCGCGGTCCTGGGCGTCCACGGCCTCGGCGAAGGCGTGTGCCCGGCGGCCGGCCGATACGGATCCGATCACGGGCGGCACCTCCTCTCATCAGCACGGTGGACTCCCCGCGGCGGGGAAGGGGTTGCACAGCCTGGCCGCGTACACCCGAACGTGTGAGGGCGCCCGGATGTGGCACGGGTGCGGGGAGTCTGCACTCTCCCCAACGAGACGAGCGCCGGACGGGTTACGGAGTCATGATGATGTGACTGCGGGAACATGGCGCGTCACCTGCGGTTATCGGGCGTCGTCCGGCATCAGCCGGGCCAGGGTCCGCACGGCGCGGTACTGGAGCGTCTTGATGGCGCCTTCGTTCTTGCCCATGATGCGGGCGGTCTCGGCGACCGTGAGCCCGTGCAGGAAGCGCAGTGTCACGCACTCCTGCTGCTGCGGGTTGAGGCGTCGCACCGCATCGATGAGGGTGTCGTTGGACAGCCTTTCGAGGACGGAGTCCTCGGGGCTGCGCTCCACCTCGTTGGCGTCGAGCATCTCGCCGGTGGTCACCTCCAGCCGGAACCGGCTGGACTTGAAGTGGTCGGCCACCAGGTTGCGGGCGATGGTCACCAGCCAGGCGCCGAAGTCGCGCCCCTGCCAGGTGAACGTGCCGATCCGGCGCAGCGCCCGCAGGAAGGTCTCGCTGGTCAGGTCCTCCGCGGTGGCCCGGCCGCCGACCCGGTAGTAGATGTAGCGGAACACCGTGTCGCTGTACTGGTCGTACAGCCGGCCGAAGGCCTCGGCCTCGCCGTTCTGCGCGCGTTCGACCAAGTCCATCATCCGCCGCGCCTCGGTGTCGCCCATGGCGGGGCGCCGGCGGGCGGTCGAGGTGCCGTTCCGCCGTCTGCCGGTGGTGCGCGGCGTGTCGGTGGTGGCGGCCCCGGTGGTCGTGCTGTCGGCCAGCGCGTAGCAGGGGCGGGTGGGGACAGGTGTGGCTGCGGCGAGGGCGGGGACGGCGTGCGCGGTGGGGACGATCGCGCGCAGCAGTCCGAGAACCGTTGTGCGCGGCGCAGCCGGGCCCGAGGCGTCAACCCCGACGTGTGGATACACGGGACTCCCAGAGGCAGAGCTTCCATCACGTGCAGAGCGGGACCTTTCGTCCCCGGGCGGGACGAAGAGGTTCCGAATGCGTCTGAGGAGAATAACGCTTCGTACAGGCAGTACTACGCCCAGTTGCTCAAATCACCGAATCGGTTTGGTCTGTTACGCCTTGAAGGCTGATACAGAATCGAACACGGGTGTCGGGTTGACCGGTCGGCCGCCTCAAATGACTGCACGATTGACCGTTTCTGACCGAGTCTCAGGGTGATGTCTGCGGTGCCCCAGGTCGGGGTAGGAAGACCGGATTGCGGTCGCGACGCGCATGCCCGGGGCGCTTCTCCGGTCGTCCGTTCACACGTGGGCACCGGTGCCTGCGACACGTGCCCGACCTGCCGTCGTGCGTGCGCTCCCCGAGGGGGGCCGGGTGCGGTGTGTCCGCCGCCGTGTGCCGTGTGCCCGGCTGTCCGCGCGGGCAGAAGCGGCCGACGGCCCGAGCGGGCCGCCGGCCGGTGGGAGGCAGCGGGTGTGCGAGGCCGGTCAGCGGCGGCGGCGCTGAATGGCCAGTGCGGCGGCCGTCCCGCCGGCGACGGCGCCGACCCCGGCGGCCGCCGGGATGCCGATCCTCGCGGCCTTGCGGGCGGTGCGGTAGTCGCGCAGGCGCCAGCCCTCGCGTGCGGCGTGGGCCCGGAGCGCACTGTCCGGGTTGATGGCGTACGGGTAGCCCACCAGCGACAGCATGGGGATGTCGTTGGCCGAGTCGCTGTAGGCGGCGCAGCGCGACAGGTCGAGGTCCTCGGCGACCGCGAGGGCGCGGACCGCCTCCGCCTTGGCGGGGCCGTGCAGCGGTTCACCGACGAGGCGTCCGGTGTAGACGCCCTCGACGGACTCGGCGACGGTCCCCAGCGCACCGGTCAGGCCGAGGCGGCGGGCGATGATCGTGGCGGTCTCCACCGGAGCGGCCGTCACCAGCCACACGCGCTGACCCGCCTCCAGGTGCGCCTCGGCGAGTGCGCGGGTGCCGGGCCAGATGCGCCCGGCCATGTACTCGTCGTAGATCTCCTCGCCGATCTCGGCCAGTTCACTGACCCGGCGGCCCTTGACGATGGACAGTGCGCTGTCCCGGGCCTCCGCCATGTGCCCGCTGTTCTCCGAGCCGGCGAGCCGGAACCATGCCTGCTGCCAGGCGAAGCGTGCGAGATCGCGGGTGTGGAAGAAACGGCGCTTGTACAGGCCGCGCCCGAAGTGGAAGAGAGCGGCGCCCTGCATGACGGTGTTGTCGAGGTCGAAGAACGCGGCGGCCCTGGTGTCGCCCGCGACCGGGAACTCCGGTGTCTCGGGGGACTCCTGCGCCGCCGACTCCTGCTTCCGTGCGGCTTCCGCAGCGGCCTCGCCCGCGAGGACGCTCCTCGCGGTCGCGGCCCGTCCGGGGGCGGTGAGCCAGGAGGGGAGAGGCATGAGGCCGAGCATAGCCAGTTCGGCGACCGAGTCCGTTACCGACGGATGTCGGCTTGCCGTACGGAAGGGGTCCGGCTGTGCGGGCGGGGATGCCCGCCGGAACCGCGGCCCCGGGGGTGCGCGGGACGCACGGCACGCACGGGACAATGACGGCATGAAGACCGTCACACTGATCGGAAAGCCCGGCTGCCACCTCTGCGACGTCGCACGGGACACCGTTGCGAGGATCTGCTCCGAGACGGGCGACACCTGGGAGGAGAAGGACATCAACCAGGACGCGGAGCTGTACCGGCTCTACTGGGAGCAGATTCCGGTCGTCCTGGTGGACGGTGCCCAGCACGACTTCTGGCGGGTCGACCCCGAGCGGCTGCGCGCGGCCCTCGCGGGCTGAGCCTCGGCGTTCGCGGACGGCGCCGCTCCTACTCGCAGGTAGGATGGGGCCTTCCCTGGCGTCCCGAATTCGGCCGGAATTCGACTATCATCGGGGTCGTTTTGCCGTCCGGGGGCGTATACGTGAGGAGTGTGACGCGTGTCCTCCTTGGCCTCTGTGGCACCGGTCACGTTGCCGGGGCAAAACGGACACCATCTTTGTGCACGCGTTCACAAAGGCATAGCCTGGTGGCGACGGAGCGGTCCGGGGGCGCGCCGGGCGAGGTGCCGGGCGTACCCGGTGCACGGCCGCTCACCGCTTCGCGCAACCGGCAGGAGCACCGTGGCAACTGGCCGAAACCACCGACCGGCGACGAACCGGAGCCGAGGGATCCCCGAGGCCACCGTCGCCCGGCTTCCGCTGTACCTGAGGGCACTCACGGCGCTGTCGGAGCGCTCGGTCCCCACGGTCTCCTCGGAGGAGCTGGCGGCGGCCGCCGGCGTCAATTCGGCGAAGCTGCGCAAGGACTTCTCCTACCTCGGCTCCTACGGCACCCGCGGAGTCGGCTACGACGTCGAGTACCTCGTGTACCAGATCTCCCGCGAGCTGGGCCTCACCCAGGACTGGCCCGTCGTGATCGTCGGTATAGGCAACCTCGGCGCGGCCCTCGCCAACTACGGCGGCTTCGCCTCCCGCGGCTTCCGCGTCGCCTCGCTCATCGACGCCGACCCCGCGATGACCGGCCGCACCGTCGCCGGTATCCGCGTCCGGCACACCGACGACCTGGAACGGATCGTCGCCGACAACGGCGTCTCGATCGGTGTCATCGCGACTCCCGCGGGCGCCGCCCAACAGGTCTGCGAGCGGCTCGTCGCTGCGGGCATCACCTCCATCCTGAACTTCGCGCCCACCGTGCTCTCGGTTCCCGAGGGCGTGGACGTGCGCAAGGTCGACCTGTCCATAGAGCTGCAGATCCTCGCCTTCCACGAGCAGCGCAAGGCGGGCGAGGAGGCCCCGGCGGAGGAGGACACGGCGCCGCCCGCCGTGCCACCGGCCGCCGCGGTCACCAAGCGGCCCGGTCCGGGACCCGACGGGGACGTGCCCGCGGTGATGCCGGCATGAGTCTCCTCGTCGTCGGCCTGAGCCACCGCAGCGCCCCCGTGAGCGTGCTGGAGCGCGCCGCGCTGGAACCCGCACTGCGCGGCAAGCTCCTGCACGACACCGTTTCCACGGAGCCCGCCGCGGAAGCCGCCGTGCTGGCCACGTGCAACCGCCTCGAGCTGTACGCGGACGTGGACAAGTTCCACGCCGGCGTCGCGGAGCTCTCCACGATGCTCGCGCGGCACAGCGGCGTCGCCCTGGACGAGCTCACGCCGTACCTCTACGTCCACTACGAGGACCGCGCCGTCCACCACCTGTTCTCCGTGGCCTGCGGCCTGGACTCGATGGTCGTCGGCGAGGGGCAGATCCTCGGCCAGATCAAGGACGCCCTGGCCGTCGCGCAGGACGAGCACACCGCGGGCCGGCTGCTGAACGACCTGTTCCAGCAGGCGCTGCGGGTGGGCAAGCGGGCCCACACCGAGACCGGTATCGACCGCGCCGGCCAGTCCCTGGTGACCTTCGGACTCCGGACACTGGCGGAAGCGGCGGGCTCCGACGGGGACGACGCGGTCGCCCGCTGGGCCGACGGCCGACGGGCGCTGGTCATCGGCGCCGGCTCCATGTCGTCGCTGGCGGCGACCACGCTCGCCCGCTGCGGCGTGACCGAACTGGTGATCGCCAACCGGACCGTCTCCCGCGCCCGGCGCCTCGCCGTGAGCCTGACCGAGGAGCACGGCCCGCGCGGCGAAGCCCCCACCGCGGACAGCGCGCCCGCCGGAGCCCCCTCGGCCGCCGCACCGTCCCCGGGCCGGCCGTTCTCGGCACGGGCCACCACGGTGGAGGAGCTCGGCGGCGAACTGCCGCACGCGGACATCGTGGTGTCCTGCACCGGCGCCACCGGCCTGGTGCTCACGGCCGACGACGTGCGGCAGGCACTCTCGGCGCGCGTCGCCGCGACCGGCACCGTCGGCCTGCTCGATCTGGCGATGCCGCGTGACGTGGACGCCGGCGTGCACCGGCTGGACGGCGTGCGGCTGGTCGACATCGAGTCGCTCGCCGAGGCGGCCGCCGACGCCCCGATGGCCGCCGACGTCGACGCGGCACGCCGCATCGTCGCGGAGGAGGTGACCGCCTTCGGCGCCGCCCAGCGGGCCGCCGTCATCACCCCCACCGTGGTCGCGCTGCGCGCCATGGCCTCGGACGTCGTCGCGGCCGAGATGGCACGCCTCGACGGCCGGCTCCAAAGCCTCGACGACAAGCAGCGCGCCGAGATCACCCGGACCGTGCGGCGCGTCGTCGACAAGCTGCTGCACGCACCGACGGTGCGGGTCAAGCAGCTCGCCGGAGAGCCCGGCGGTGCCGGCTACGCCGACGCCCTGCGCGAACTCTTCGACCTCGACCCGCAGGCGGTCGCCGCGGTCAGCAACCCGGAACAGGAGCGGCAATGAGAACCGGCCCCGTCCACGGCCACAGCGGCGGCGCCGCGCCCCTCAGGCTGGGCACCCGCCGCAGCACCCTGGCCGTCGCGCAGTCCGAGCTCGTCGCACAGGACGTGCGGCGGCTCACGGGGCGCGAGGTCGAACTGGTGCCGATCACCACCTACGGCGACACCAGCCGCGAACACCTCGCGCAGATCGGCGGCACCGGCGTCTTCGTCACCGCGCTGCGCGACGCCCTGCTCCGGGGCGACATCGACTTCGCGGTCCACTCGCTGAAGGACCTCCCCACCACCCAGCCCGAGGAACTGCACGTCGCGGCCGTCCCCGCCCGTGAGGATGCCCGGGACGCGCTGATCGCCCGGGACGGCCTCGGCTTCGAGCGACTGGTCCGGTCGGGCGCCCGGGCGGGCGGTCCCGCCCGCATCGGCACCGGCTCGCCGCGCCGCATGGCGCAGCTCGCCGGATGGGCCAGGTCACTGGGGATCGAGATCGAGACCGTGCCGATCCGGGGGAATATCGACACGCGGATCGGGTACGTGCGCTCCGGTGAGCTCGACGCCGTCGTGCTCGCCGCCGCCGGGCTGAACCGCGTCTCCCGCGCCGACGAGGCGACCGAGCTGCTCACCCCGGACACCGTCCTGCCCGCCCCCGGCCAGGGGGCATTGGCCGTCGAGTGCGTTGCGACCGACGCACTCCTCGCCGCCCAGCTCGCGGAGCTCGACGACCCGCACACCCGGGCCGCCGTCACCGCCGAGCGCACCCTGCTCGCCGCCCTGGAGGCCGGCTGCAGCGCACCCGTGGGGGCGCTTGCCGACCTGCTGGGCGACGGGCAGACCGTCACCGAAATGCGCCTGCGTGGCGTCGTCGGCACCACCGACGGCAAGACGCTGGTGCAGCTGTCCACCACCGGTCCCGTGCCGGCGTCCGCCGACGACACCGCGTCCCCGCAGCAGCTGGGTCGCGAACTCGCCGACGAGATGCTTGCCAAAGGCGCGGCCGGTCTGATGGGGGAGCGAGCACTTTGAGCCCCACCACCGCGAAGACGCCGACCACGAGAACCACGTCGGCGAAGACCGAGCCGGCGGAGCCGCAGCGCGTCGCTCCGGCGGCTGCCGCCCACCTCTACGGAGCGCACGGGCACGTGACCTTCCTCGGCGCGGGCCCCGGTGATCCGGGACTGCTCACACTGCGTGCCGTGGAGGCGCTGACCCACGCCGACGTGCTCGTTGCCGATCCGCAGGTGCACGACATCGTCCTCACCCATGCCCGGGCAGGGGTGGACACGCCGCTGCGACCCACGGCAGAGGGCGAGGAAATCCCCAAAGCCCCTGACGCGGCGAGCGATTGGGCACATGTTGTCATGGCGGCCGCCCGCAGCGGCAAGCGGGTCGTCCGTGCCGTGGCGGGCGACCCGGGGCTCGACGCCGACGCCGCCGAGGAGATGCGCGCCTGCGCCGCGGAGGGCATCACCTTCGAGGTCGTGCCGGGCATTGCCAACGCCGTCGGCGTGCCCGCCTACGCGGGTGTCCCCCTGCGGGACAGCGGCGGCACCGACGTGCGGTTCGTCGACGCGCGGACGGCCGACGACAAGTGCTGGACGGAGCTGGGCTCCAGCGACGCCACCGTCGTCGTCTCCACCACCCTCGACTCGGTGTGCGGGGCGGCGGGCGAACTCGTCGCCGCGGGACGCAAGCCGGACACCGCGGTCGCGGTGACCATCGAGGGCACCACCACCCGGCAGCGCACCTGGACCGCGACCCTGGGCACCCTGCAGCAGACCCTCAAGTCCGCGAAGGTGCTGCCTGCGGCGGACGGCACGCAGCCGGTGATAGCCGTCGTCGGCGAGCACAGCGCGCCCGCCGAACGCGACCCGTTGGCATGGTTCGAGTCGAAGCCGCTGTTCGGCTGGCAGGTCCTGGTGCCCCGCACCAAGGAGCAGGCGGCCTCCCTCTCCGACCAGCTCCGCTCGTACGGCGCGGTGCCCGCCGAGGTGCCGACCATCGCCGTGGAGCCGCCGCGCACGCCGCAGCAGATGGAACGCGCGGTGAAGGGCCTGGTGACCGGGCGCTACGAGTGGATCGCCTTCACCTCCTTCAACGCCGTGAAGGCCGTGCGGGAGAAGTTCGAGGAGTACGGCCTGGACGCCCGCGCGTTCGCCGGCATCAAGGTGGCCGCGGTCGGCGAGCAGACCGCGAAAGCCCTGATCGACTTCGGCGTGAAGCCGGACCTGGTGCCCAGCGGCGAGCAGTCCGCCGCCGGGCTGCTGGAGGACTGGCCGCCGTACGACCCGGTGTTCGACCCGATCGACCGGGTGTTCCTGCCGCGCGCGGACATCGCCACCGAGACCCTCGTCGCCGGGCTGATCGAGCTCGGCTGGGAGGTCGACGACGTGACCGCGTACCGCACGGTGCGCGCCTCGCCGCCGGCCGCGACCACCCGCGAGGCCATCAAGGGCGGCGGATTCGACGCGGTGCTCTTCACCTCGTCGTCCACCGTGCGGAACCTCGTCGGCATCGCGGGCAAGCCGCACAACGTCACCGTCATCGCCTGCATCGGTCCCGCCACGGCGAAGACCGCCGAGGAGCACGGACTCCGGGTGGACGTCATGTCGCCCGAGCCGTCCGTGCACCGGCTCGCCGAGGCCCTGGCGGACTTCGGCGCGAAGCGCCGGACCGCGCAGATCGAGGCGGGCGACCCCGTCAAGCGGCCGAGCGAGAAGCGGCCGCAGCGAAGGAGGGCCCGCACCTCGTGAGTGCACCCGAGCACGTCCCGTCCCCGCCCGGCGGCTTCCCCGCGGTCCGGCCGCGGCGGCTGCGGACCACGACGGCCATGCGCCGCCTGGTCGCCGAGCACCACACCCGGCCGGCCGACCTGATCCTGCCCGCCTTCGTGCGGGAGGGCGTGAGCGAGCCGGTTCCGGTGTCCTCCATGCCGGGCGTGGTGCAGCACACCCGCGACACCCTGCGGAAGACGGCCGTGGCGGCCGTGGAGGCGGGCGTCGGCGGGATGATGCTGTTCGGGGTGCCGCGCGAGAAGGACGCGGTCGGCTCGCAGGGCACCGACCCGGACGGCATCCTGCAGCAGGCGCTGCGCGACGTGCGGTCCGAGGTCGGCGACGCGCTGGTGCTCATGTCCGACCTGTGCCTGGACGAGTACACCGACCACGGCCACTGCGGGGTGCTGGACGCCGACGGCCGTGTCGACAACGACGCCACCCTGGAGCGGTACGCGGAGATGGCCCGCGTGCAGGCCGACGCCGGCGCCCACGTACTCGGCCCCAGCGGCATGATGGACGGCCAGATCGGCCACGTCCGGAGGGCCCTGGAGGAGGCCGGGCACCAGGACGTCGCCCTCTTCGCGTACACCGCCAAGTACTCGTCGGCGTTCTACGGTCCGTTCCGGGAGGCGGTGGCCTCGTCGCTGCAGGGCGACCGGAAGACGTACCAGCAGGACCCGGCCAACGCCCGCGAGGCGCTGCGGGAGCTGTCCCTGGACCTCGCCGAAGGCGCCGACATGGTCATGGTGAAGCCCGGGCTGCCCTACCTGGACGTGCTCCGCGAGTTCTCCCGGACGGTGGACGTGCCGCTCGGCGTCTACCAGATCTCCGGCGAGTACGCGATGGTCGAGGCGGCGGCGGAGAAGGGCTGGATCGACCGCGAGGCGGCGATCCTGGAAACCCTGACCTCGTTCACCCGGGCCGGGGCCGACATGATCCTCACCTACTGGGCGCTGGAGGCGGCGCAGCTGCTGCGCGCCCGTTTCTGAGCACGGCGCCGGCACACGTCGGCACGCCGGCAGCATGTGTGGAGGGGCCCGCCGGGAACGGCGGGCCCCTTGCGCGTTCCCGCGCCACCCCCGCCGACCGTCGGGGCGGCTCACAGGGGGCGGCGGAAGACCACCCGGTCCTGCCCCGGCCCGTCGTAGTCGCCTTGGCGGGCGGCACGCGTCGGGACACCGGAGTTTGACACGGCGCCGTGTCTCCGGATACAACCCTTTCACTAATTGAGTAGTGAAAGGGTGCTGGCGTGGTCGAGTTCAGGATCGACCGGCGCAGCGGTGTCGCCACCTACGTGCAGATCGTGCGGCAGGTGCAGCAGGCGCTGCGCCTGGGCCTGCTGGAACCGGGAGACAAGCTGCCCACGGCCCGCGAAGTCGTCGAGGCGACAGCGGTCAACCCGAACACCGTGCTCAAGGCCTACCGCGAGCTGGAGCGGGACGGCCTGGTCGAGGCCCGGCGCGGTCTGGGCACCTTCGTGCGGAAGTCGCTGGGCGGCGCACCGGCCGACTCGCCCTACGCCGCCGAACTGGCGGACTGGACACGGCGAGCACGAGGCGCCGGGCTCGAGAAGGACGACGTGGCGGCGCTGTTCGCAGCCGCCCTGGAGAAGGAGTTCCCGAGGGGGGAGCCATGAGCGAGGAAGTGGCCGCGCTGGAGGCGGCCGGACTGGGCATGCGCTACGGCCGACGCCGAAAGCAGGTGCTGGACGACTGCTCGTTCCGGGTGCCGGAGGGGAGCGTGTGCGCGCTCGTCGGGCCGAACGGCACCGGCAAGTCCACCCTGCTGAAACTCGCCGCCGGACTGCTGCGGCCCGCGGCGGGAGCGGTGCGCGTCCTGGGAGGCGGGCCGGCCGAGGCGCGGGAACGAGTGGCGTACGTGGCGCAGCAGAAGCCGCTGTACCCGCAGCTCACGGTCGCGGAGACGCTCCGGTTCGGGGCGGAGACGAACCCGCGCCGCTGGGACCGGGAAGCCGCCGAGCGCATCGCCTACGCGGCAGGTCAGGACGGCGGGCAGAAGGTCCGCAGCCTCTCCGGTGGGCAGCGCACCCGGGTGGCGCTCGCGCTCGCCGTCGGGAAGCGTCCCGATCTGATGCTGCTGGACGAGCCCATGGCCGACCTCGACCCGCTCGCCCGCCACGAGTTGGCCGGTGCGCTGCTCGCGGAGGCGACGGAACGGGGCACGACGGTCGTGATGTCCTCCCACGTGATCGCCGAACTGGAGAACTCCTGCGACCGGCTGCTGCTGCTCGGCGGCGGCCGGGTGCGCCTGGCGGGGCCGGTGGACGAACTGCTGGCCGCCCACGCGCTGCTGACCGGACGCGGCCCCGACTTCGGCCCGCACACCGTGGTCGAGCAGCGGCAGAGCGGACGCGGCGCCGCCGCCCTGGTCCGGCTCGAGAGGGACGCGCAGCGGGACAGTGACTGGCTCGTCGAGCAGCCCACCCTGGACGACCTCGTCCTGGCACACCTGCGGAACCCCTCGGCGGCGCCGCTGGTGCTCGGGGAGAACGGGGAGAACGGGGACAGACAGCAGGAGGCCGCCGCATGAGCGCCCTTCCTGCCGCCCTCAGACCGCGCGGCCTCACCTGGTCGGTGCTGAGCACGCACCGCGCGGCGCTGCGTACCTACGCGGTGTACGTCGTGCTGTGCATCGGGGCTCTGGTGTGGCTCCAGAGCTACGGCGAGGAGGTGGCGCGGCTCTCCGACGCCTGCGAGGGGCCCGTCGCTCCGTGCGTGCAGCAGCTCTCCGAACTCCACCAGGCCTATAGGTACTGGAGGGAACTGGCCGGGGCATCCCTCGCCCACCTGGCCGTCGCCGTCGCCGGATTCGCCGGTGCCACCCTCGTGGCACGGGAGCGGGAGAGCGGTACGGCCGCTCTGTCCTGGACGCAGTCCGTGACGCCGGCGCGGTGGCTGGCGGCGAAACTCGCCCTGCCGACTCTGGTGCTGGTGGCCTCGATGACGCTGCTGACCGCGGTCAACCGGTGGGTGTGGACCTCCGGCGACGCCTCGGGCGACGGGATGCAGGAGCACTGGTACAACTCCCTGACCTTCCTCTCCACCGGGCCGGCCGCCACCGCCCATGCCCTGTTCGCCCTGGTGCTGGGAGCAGTGGTCGGTCTGCTGCTGCGGCGCACGCTCCCGGCGCTCGGGATCACCGTGGGACTGGTGGTCGCGGTCCAGATGCTCGCCGCCGAGTTCCGCGACGCGCTCTGGCCGACGAGGACCGTGACCGGGCCCTGGCCGGTGGACGTGCCCCCGTACGCCCACATCCTGGAGTCCGGCGGCGTCACCGCCACCGGCCATCGGTTCGATCTCTCCGTGTGCTACGTCCGCGGGACATCCGATCCGGAACGCGTCGTGGAGAACTGCCTGACGCAGCGGGACGCGTTGGGTTACCACGAGTTCCACCCCGCCTCCCACTACTGGCCGTTGCAGTGGGTGGAGACGGGGATTCTGCTGGCCGCCGCCGGCCTGCTGACGTTCCTCGCGTTCCGGCTGCTCCGTCGGAGGCTGCCGTGAATAGTGCCGGGAACGTGGACTTGCCCGTGACCGCCCTGCCGCGCGCGCTGTGTCCGCGCGGCCTCACCTGGGCGGTGCTCACCACGCACCGAGCCGCGGCCCGTACCTGGGCAGTGTTCGTTCTGGCACTGGCGGTGGGGCTCGTCGCCCTGTACTACCTCGGTGAGTACACGGAGCGGGTCACGCTGCCCTGCGGTGGGGCCGGGAGCCCGGTCTGCGGTTCGGGCCACGACGACAGGGCCATCGCCGCCATCAGCCGCTACACCTCATGGTCGGGCGTCGCGAGCTCTCTGCTCGCCTACATGCCACTCGGTGTGGCGGCGTGGGCAGGTGGCGCGCTCGTCGCGCGTGAGGTCGAGCAGGACACCACGGCGCTGTCGTGGACGCAAACCACGACACCGACGCGGTGGTTGGTGGCGAAGCTGGCCCTGCCGACACTCGCTCTCGCGCTCGGCTCCGTCCTGCTCACAGTGCTCTTCCGCTGGACCTGGGTCTCCGGAGACCCTCACGTCCGAGCGGACTGGTACATGGACGACGTCTACCGCGCCACGGGGCCGGTGGGCCCGGCGTCGGCTCTCTTCGCTCTCCTCCTGGGCGTGGTGATCGGTCTGTGGGTACGCCGTACCCTGCCGGCTCTGGGGCTGGGCTTCGTGGGCATGGGAATCGTGCAACTGCTCGGCGCTCGCCATCGTGCCGATCTCTGGCCGAAGGAGTTCTGGAGCGGGAAGAACCACAGTCTCGCCTGGTCCCACGTGGAGCCGTTCGCGCTGGAAGGTGTGGTCACACCGTCGGGAGAGCGCATCGGCATGGAGGCCTGCCGCGTTTCGAGTGGCGGAGTCAACATCCAGCGATGCATGGAGAAGACGGGGGCGACCGAGGTCTACGGTTTCCTCCACCCCACCTCCCACTACTGGCCGTTGCAGTGGGTGGAGACGGGGATCCTGCTGGCCGCCGCCGGCCTGCTGACGTTCCTCGCGTTCCGGCTGCTCCGTCGGCGCCTCCCCTGACCCGGTGCGGGGTGCCGTCCGGAGGGGGACGGCACCCCGCACCGCCGTACGGGTCGGTGTCAGAAGATGCCCTGGCCGGGGACGAGGATGCCGTCCGGGTCGTAGCGGTGGCGGGCGGACCGCAGGAACGGCCAGAGCGCCCCGAAGTGGTCGCGCCAGTCGGCGCGGTCGAACGGGATGGATCCGACCGGGTACTGCTTGCCGCCGCAGTCGCGCGCGTCCTCGTAGGCCACGCGGTTGGCGGCGAGGAGGCGGTCGATCGTCTCCTGGTCCTCGGGCGGGCAGGTGCGGAGCACCGCGAGCAGGTACGGCACCGGGTCGTGCGGCATCCGCAGCAGCGGTGTGCACAGTTCCTCCCGCTGCAGCGGGTAGATCAGCACGACTCCCGCGGGACCGACGTCGGCGGGTGTCAGTCCGGCGAGGATGTTCCCCGCCAGGCGCTCGGCCTCGTCCCCGGGCAGCAGCAGGTTGAGCCAGGGGTGGGAGTAGTCCCACAGGCCGGCTTCCTTGAGCTGTTCCACCACGGGGCCCAGGCGGTCGATGAACGCGTAGTAGTCCAGGTCCTCCGCCGTGACGCCCGACGGGTCGTGGCGCAGGCCGCTCAGCAGCACCTCGTCGTCCGGTTCCGGGCCTGCGGGCGGTCCGTACGCGGTGGCTTCGAGGACGTAGACACGGAACGCGCCGGTGTCGTCGGCCTGCACCTGGCCCTCGACGTACGCGAAGCGGCGGTCCTCGACCAGGCGCCGCTGGTCCTCCAGGAAGGTGTGCAGGTCGTCGTAGGGCAGCAGGTAGTGCCGCACCCGCTCCGGCGCGGTGACCAGGCGCAGCGTGGCCCCCACCACGATGGCGCACTGGCCGAGCCCGGCCCGCACCGCGTCGAACAGTTCGCGGTGCCGCTGCCGGGAGCAGCGGACGAACTCCCCGGCGCCGGTGACGACCTGGAGTTCGGTGACGGTGTCGACCTGGGCGCCGTACTGGTGGGTCTGGCCGCCGATGCCGCCGACGGACAGGGTGCCGCCGACCGAGAGTTCGAGGTAGTCCGTGAACACCGGCGGGGTGAGGCCGTGCTCCAGGGTGGCCTGGGCGAGCGTCGACCAGCGCACGCCCGCTCCCGCGGTGACGCGGCCGTTCTTCACCGCGCCGATGTGGTCCAGGGTGGCGGTGTCGATGACCAGACCGCCCTTCACCTGGGCCTGGCCGAAGGTGGCGTGGCCCTGGCCGCGGGGGGCGACGGAGATGTCGCGTTTCCGGCAGTAGCGGACCATCGCCACGACGTCGTCCACCGATCCGGGCCGGAGTACGGCGGCGGGGCGTCTGTGCACGATGTGGCCGTAGTCGTCCGCGGCGGCGTCGCGGGAGGCGTCGTCGGTGAGGAGGGTGCCGTCCAGCGGCGGCACCTCGTCGAACGGCCCGCTGCTTCCTCGGACCGCCCAGGCCCGCCCCACGGGGTCGAAGCCCACGACGACCGCGGCGGCGGCCGCTCCCTTCAAAGCAGTGCGACGGGTCGGCTTGGGAAGCATGCGCGATCCTCTCGGCGATGACGTGGCGTCAGCGCGAGATGCTACCCACGGCCCCTGCCCCGGCGCGCCGGTTCCGCCGAGACGGATCCGGCGCACAGATGTACGGCGGGGGAGCCCGCCCGCCGGGGACGTCCGGCGGGCGGGCGTCGGCTACAGCCGTTCGGGCGTGCGGATGCCGAGCAGCGCCATGCCCTGGTGCAGGGTCCGTGCCGTGAGGTCGCACAGGAACAGCCGGTTCGCGATCTGGTCCGGTCCGCCCTCGGCCTTCAGCACGGGGCACCGGTCGTAGAACGTGGTGTAGAGCGACGCCAGTTCGTACAGGTACGCCGCGAGCTTGTGCGGCTCGTACAGGTCGGCCGCGGTCGCGAGCGCCTCGGCGAACTCGTCCAGGTGCAGCGCCAGTGCCCGCTCCGCCGGTTCCAGGGCGAGCTCCGGGTGCGGTGCGGGCTCCGCGCCCCGGGGGGCCTTCCGGAGGATGGAGCGGATCCGCGCGTAGGCGTACTGCAGGTAGACGCTGGTGTCGCCGTTGAGCGAGACCATCCGGTCCAGGTCGAAGACGTAGTCCCGCGTCATGGAGTTGGACAGGTCGGCGTACTTCACCGCACCGATGCCGACCTGCGCCGCCTGCTCGGCGATCTCGTCCTCGGTGAGGTCCTGCGCCTTCTCGCGCACCACCTCCGCCGCGCGGCCCACCGCCTCGTCCAGCAGGTCGACCAGACGGATCGTCTCGCCCTGCCGCGTCTTGAACGGTTTGCCGTCCTTGCCGAGCACGGTGCCGAACGCGAGGTGCCGCGCCGCGCCCTCCGGCAGCCAGCCGGCGCGCTGCGCGGTCTCGAACACCATGCGGAAGTGCAGCGCCTGCCGGGCGTCCACCACGTACAGCAGGGTGTCGGCCTTGAGGTCGCCGATCCGGTTGCGGATCGCCGCCAGGTCGGTGGCCGCGTACCCGAAGCCGCCGTTGGACTTCTGCACGATCAGCGGCGTCGGGGTGCCGTCCGGGCCCTTCACGTCGTCGAAGAACACGCAGAGCGCGCCTTCCGAGCGCACGGCGACACCGGACTCCTCGAGGTCCTTCACCACGGCGTGCAGGTCGTCGTTGTAGGCGCTCTCCCCGACGACGTCGGCGTCGCGGATCTCCACGTCGAGGTGCCGGTAGACGCCCTGGAAGTAGATCTTCGACTCGTCGACGATCTTGTGCCAGAGGTCGAGGGTCTCCCGGTCACCGGACTGCAGCTTCGGCACCCGGTTCCGGGCGCGGGTCTTGAACTCCTCGTCCGATTCGAACAGTTCCCGCGACGCCTTGTAGAGCCGGTTGAGCCGGGCCATCGCGGCCTCGCCCTCGCCGTCCCCGGCCGCCGTGTCCGAGGCGTGGTCCAGCTCGTGCGGGTGCTCGATCAGGTACTGGGTGAGCATGCCGAAGGCGGTGCCCCAGTCGCCGATGTGGTGCCTCCGGACGACGGTCTCGCCCCGGTGCTCCAGCAGGTGCACGAGCGCGTCGCCGATCACCGTGGACCGCAGGTGGCCGACGTGCATCTCCTTGGCGACGTTGGGCTGCGAGTAGTCGACCAGGGTGGTGCCGGGGTTCTCCTTGTACGGGACGCCCAGCCGGTCGTCCGCGGCCCGTGCCGCCAGCGTCCGCACGAGCGCCTCGTCGGCGACGGTGATGTTGAGGAACCCGGGCCCGGACACCTCGATCTCCGCGATCTCGTCGTTCGCGGGGAGCGCGTCCACGACTGTGCCCGCCAGCTCACGCGGATTGCCCTTGAGTTTCTTCGCGAGCGCCAGCATGCCGTTGGCCTGGAAGTCCGCCCGGTCGCTGCGTCGCAGCAGCGGGTCCGCGGCCGCCGACTCGGGCACTGCTGCCGCGAGGGCTTCCGCGAGGCGCTGGTGGACAGCGGCGGAGAGAGACTGGACCGAGGTCATGGATGCGCTCACCGTTCGTCGGCGGTTACAGGGAATGCCGCCCAGTATCCCACGGGGCCCACCGTGGCCCGCGACACGTTTCCCGGATGGGACAATGGCTGCGCACACCCGTCGACACCGCACCAGAAGGAAGTACCGGACGTGGCACAGACCGCCCCCGAGGCCGACTGGGTCTCCCGTATCGCCGATGACGTCATCGCCGAGGCGGAGCGCCGAGCCCCCGGGAAACCGGTGGTGTGCGCCTCGGGCCTCAGCCCCTCCGGGCCCATCCACCTCGGCAACCTGCGCGAGGTCATGGTCCCGCACCTGGTGGCGGACGAGATCAAGCGGCGCGGGGTGCCCTGCGAGCACCTGATCTCGTGGGACGACTACGACCGCTTCCGCAAGGTGCCGGCCGGGGTCGAGGGCGTCGACGCGTCGTGGAGCGCGCACATCGGCAAGCCGCTGACCTCCGTGCCGCCGCCGCAGGGCAGCCCGTACGCCGACTGGGCCGAGCACTTCCGCACTGCCATGACCGACTCGCTCGCCGAGCTCGGGGTGGAGTTCCGCGGCATCAGCCAGACCCGGATGTACACCTCCGGCGCCTACCGCGAGCAGGTCCTCTTCGCCATGCGGGAGCGCGACCGCATCGACGCCGTCCTCGAGCGCTACCGCACGCTCGACAGGAACGGCGGGAAGAAGAAGCAGCAGAAGCCGAAGGACGCGGCCGAGATCGAGGCCGCCGAGGGGTCCGGCGCGGCCGCCGAGGACGACGGCTCCGGCGGCGGCACCTACTACCCGTACAAGCCGTACTGCGGGGTGTGCGAGCGCGACCTCACCCGGGTCACGGCCTACGACGACGCGACCACCGAGCTGAGCTACGTCTGCGAGTGCGGGCACGAGGAGACGGTGCTGCTGCGCGAGTACGACCGCGGCAAGCTGGTCTGGAAGGTCGACTGGCCGATGCGCTGGGCCTACGAGGGTGTGACCTTCGAGCCCAGCGGCGTGGACCACCAGTCGCCCGGCTCGTCCTTCGTGGTCGGCGGGCAGCTGGTGAAGGAGATCTTCGGCGGACAGCAGCCGATCGGCCCGATGTACGCGTTCGTCGGCATCAGCGGCATGGCGAAGATGTCCAGCTCCCGGGGCGGTGTGCCCACTCCCGCGGAGGCGCTGGAGATCATGGAGGCGCCGCTGCTGCGCTGGCTGTACGCCCGCCGCAAGCCGAACCAGAGCTTCAAGATCGCCTTCGACCAGGAGATCCAGCGCACCTACGACGAGTGGGACGCGCTGGGCCGGAAGATCGCGGACGGCTCCGCCCAGCCGGCGGACATCGCCTCGCACATGCGGGCCTCCTCCACCGCGGCCGGGCCGCTGCCCGCGACGCCGCGGCCGCTGCCGTTCCGCACCCTCGCCTCGGTGGCGGACATCACCGCGGGGAACGCCGAGCAGACCCTGCGCATCCTCTCCGAGCTGGACCCCGGAAACCCGGTGTCCTCGCTGGAGGAGACCCGGCCGCGGCTGGACCGCGCCGAACGGTGGATCACCACGCAGGTCCCGGCCGAGCAGCGCACGCGCGTCCGCGACGAGCCGGACGGCGAACTCCTCGCCTCGCTGGACGAGGAGCAGCGCGAGTCGCTGCGGCTGCTCCTGGAGGGGCTCGACGGGAACTGGTCGCTGGAGGGCCTCACCTCGCTGGTCTACGGCGTGCCGAAGATCCGTGCGGGGCTGGCGCCCGACGCGAAGCCGACGCCGGAGCTGAAGGTGGCGCAGCGGTCGTTCTTCGCGCTGCTGTACCGGCTGCTCGTGAGCCGGGAGACCGGTCCGCGGCTGCCGACGCTGCTGCTCGCCGTCGGTGCGGACCGGGTCCGCAAGCTGCTCGGCGCGTAGCGCGTTCCCCGGCCGTGCCGTTCCCGGACCACCGGCTCCGGAGCGGTACGGCGGGTCAGCCGGCTATGCCCATCTCCGCCTTGTAGCGCTCGTGGAGTTCCGGCAGGTAGCGGCGCAGGTAGGGCTCACTGAGCAGGCTGCCGTCGGCGTTGGTCACCGCGTAGCTGTCGTTCAGCGTGCGCGAGAGGTCCCTGGCCGTGGGGCGGTTGCCGTCTGCTGCGGCGAACTGCCGGTAGGCGGCGTAGTAGAGGTCCTCGACCGGGATGTCCTCGGGGATCCCGACCGGTTCGTCCGCGCCGTACGGGTCGGGCACCGGGGCGGGCGGCGGCTCGGGGGCGGGTGGCTCCGGCGGGTGGTACGCCTGTTCCGGTGCGGGGCCGGGTGGTGTCGGCTCCGGTTCGACGAACAGCTGCTGCTGGTCGGGCACGTACGCCGAACGGCTCCCGTCGGGGGCGCCGTTGCGGCCCAGCGGTCGCTGCCGTCCGCCCTGCACGACTGGGACCGTCACCTGCGACCGGTGTGCGCCGTCCTCGGCCGCGTAGGCGTGGGCCGCCACGGCGGTGTCCTGGCCGGTGGGGTCGGGCACCGGTGCCGGGCCGGGGACGTCCCGCTGCGGTGCGACGGCGGGGGACGGGGCGTGGGGGTCGGGCCAGGTGTCCGGCGGGAACCCGTCGTGTCCGGGTGCGGTCCACTCGGGCCGACCGGGGTCCGTGGCGGTGTCCGCCGCGGCGTACGGTGCCGCCGAGGCTTCGGGCGACGGGAGGTTGGAGGGTGCCGCGGCATCGTCCGGAGGGTTGGCGGTGACGGCTGTGGGGGGCCTTTCCTCCGGTGCTGCGACGGTCTCCCGGCCCGGTTCCGTACCGCGCGAGAGTTCGTGCCCCGGGCGCACGGTCCCTGCGGCGGTGCGCTGCGTGAGCCGGGCGGGTGCCTCGATGCCCGCGGCGGCGAGGCCCGCCGGGCCGGTCTCCGCCAGCGGAACCCCGTAGCGGGCGAGGCGCAGCGGCATCATGGCCTCGACGGGGGCCCGGCGGCGCCAGCCGCGGCCGTAGCGGGCGCGGAGCCGGGCCTCGTAGACGAGCCGGTCCTGCTCCATGGTGATGACCTGTTCGTAGGAGCGCAGCTCCCACAGTTTCATCCGCCGCCACAGCCGGAAGGTCGAGGGGAAGGCCAGCAGCCAGCGGGAGATGCGTACGCCCTCCATGTGCTTGTCGGCCGTGATGTCGGCGATGCGTCCGATGGCGTGCCGGGCTGCTTCGACGGACACCACGAACAGCACCGGGATGACGGCGTGCATGCCGACCCCGAGCGGGTCCGGCCAGGCGGCCGCGCCGTTGAAGGCGATGGTCGCGGCGGTGAGCAGCCAGGCGGTCTGCCGCAGCAGGGGGAACGGTATCCGGATCCTGGTGAGCAGCAGGTCGAGCGCGAGCAGTACGACGATGCCGGCGTCGATTCCGATCGGGAAGAAGGGAGCGAAGTCGCCGAAGCCCTTCTTCACCGCCAGGTCGCGGACGGCGGCGTAGCTGCCGGCGAAACCGATCGCGGCGATGACGACTGCGCCGGTCACGACGATGCCGACGAGTATGCGGTGTGTGCGGTTGAGAGATTCGGACTGCACCGGTGTGACCCCACCCTCGGGAAGCTGGCGGCGCTCAGCCTGACACACCTGTGCGGTTTCCCGTCACCCGATGGCTGCCGTCGCCTCCTTCGCCACCTTTTCCGCGTTCTTGCGCACCTCGTCACGGCTGGGCGGGTCTGCGTCCTCGAATCCCGCGCCCTCGTAGTCGACGGTGGCGACGACGTTGTGGTCGCGCACGACCACCCGGGTCGCACGGTAGGTGTCGTTCTTCTTCTCCGTCTCGTAGGTGACGCCGACCGCCTCCTGCCCGAGACCGTCCAGACCGCTTTCGACCGGGTCCTTGTTCGTGTCGTCCTTCTGGACGCTCTCCGCCTCCTGGGTGAGGAAGCGGCCCGCCCGCTCGTCGCCGGTCCCGAGGGAGTTGTCGGACTCGAAACGGCGCAGGGAGACGGTGAGCGCCCGGTACTTCCCGCCCAGGTCGCCGCTGCTCCCGCTCCACAGGCAGGCACTGTAGCTCCCGGTGTCGGAGGAGTTCAGTTCCTTGCCCGAGGCGTCGTCGACGCCGGGGACGACGTCCTCGACGGTCTTCTCGCCCACCGTCCTGCACGCTTCGGGGACCTTCGCGTACTTCACGGCCTCCGGCCGGGAGGCCGCCGTCGACGCGGACGACGGGCCGGCGGAGTCCTCGCCGCCCGAGTCGGAGGTGCATCCGGCGACGAGCATCACGGGCACGGTCACTGCGGCGACCAGGGCCCGGCGGGCCGGGCGCGGGGTGATTGGGTGCATGGTTCCTTCGCTTCCGGATCGTTCGGGGGAGCAGCGTGCGGTGCTCAGCTGTCGGAGAACTGCTCGGCGAGCTGCCGTGCGAGGTTCTGGGTGTGGTCCTGGAGTTCCGCGCTGTCCGGTGTGCGCCGAGCGTCTGCGAGGGACTGGCTGTACTCGACGGTGACCAGCACGTTCGAGGTGCGGAAGACGAGTGTGATGCCGCGCAGCGAACCGCTGCCGACCGGCGAGGAGTCCAGTCGGTCGTCGATGAAGGCGGTGTCGCCGATGTCCTCGAGTGTGCGCGGCTGCAGCGAGGGCTCCGCCGACGGGGAGGCCGGGTCCGTGCCGTCCCCGTCCGGCGTGGTGCCGTCGTCGGACGGCGACGGGGAGGCGGTGTCGCCCTGCACGTCCGCGACGGACCGTGGCCCGGACTCCTCGCCGGCCGCGGCGTCCGGTGCGGTGACGTTCCCGGCGCCCGACGGGCTCGCGGTGGCGTCGGACGCCGCGGGCTCCGGCATCGCCCCTGCGTCCCGGGCCTGATCGGTGAAGAGGTTCTCGGCCGCGGCGTCGTCGCTGACCTCGGGGTCGTAGGAGACGATGCGTTCGAAGTCGACGGTGAGTTCCCGGCTGCCGAGGCTGGTGGTGCTCTGCCAGGTGCAGCTCACCCGGCGGTCGGTGTCGTAGGTCAGGGCCGCTTCGCCCTCCAGCGGCGAGGGGGTCCCGGAGTCCGTGACATCGTCGTCGCGTTCGGCCTCCTCGGCCCTCGCCGCGGCCCCCGGAAGCATGGTGGCCAGGGTGCCCCGGCTCACGGCACCGCACGGTTCGGGGAGCGTGCGGAACCTCCCCGGTGCGGCCGGTCGGGCGGCGGCCGAGACGTCGGTGCCGGTGTCGGTCCCTTGTTCGCCGGAGACACCCGTGCAGGCCGTGAGGCCGCCGGCCACGGCGAGCGTGACCGCGGCACCCGCCAGGCGTGTCCTTGCCCTCCGCTGCACCCGTCCTCCTTGCTCGAAAACGTGTTGCCGTGGCTGTGGGCCGACGGCACACAATGTCTACCGCACGCGCCACCCGGGCGTCCGGTCGCCCGTCACCCATGTGACGCGAAGTCCGAATTTCTGTTTTTCGTGCTGTTTTCTGTGTTCCGTTGCCCGTGGCCTGTGCGTGTGCGTCGTCGATGTGTCTCTCCGGGGGGAGTTGAGTGAGATGTCCTACACCGAACTGGCCGGTGCCCGCGCACCGGTCCGCATGTGGGCGGACCCGGCCTCTGTCGAGGAGGGGGCGCTGCGGCAACTGCGGAACGTCGCGACCCTCCCCTGGGTGCGCGGACTCGCCGTGATGCCCGATGTGCACTACGGCAAGGGGGCCACGGTCGGTTCCGTCATCGCGATGGAGGGTGCGGTCTGCCCGGCCGCCGTCGGCGTGGACATCGGCTGCGGGATGACGGCGGTGCGCACCTCGCTGACGGAGAACGACCTGCCGGGGGACCTGTCGCGGCTGCGTTCCGCCATCGAGCGCGCCATCCCCGTCGGCCGCGGCATGCACGCCGAACCGGTGGCGCAGGAGCGCGCGGGAGGCGGTTCCGCGCCCGGGCGGGACGACTTCTGGGAGCGCTTCGACGGACTCGCCGAGGCGGTCCGTCTCCGGCGCGGGCGCGCCGCCCGGCAGCTGGGCACTCTCGGCGGCGGCAACCACTTCGTCGAGGTGTGCCTCGACACCACCGGCGCGGTGTGGCTGATGCTCCACTCGGGTTCCCGCAACATCGGCAAGGAGCTGGCGGAGTTCCACATCGGCGAGGCGCGGAAGCTGCCCCACAATCGCGGCCTCGTCGACCGCGACCTGGCCGTCTTCGTCGCCGGAACCCCGCAGATGGCGGCCTACCGGAACGACCTGTTCTGGGCCCAGGAGTACGCGCGGCGCAACCGTGCCGTGATGACGGGCCTGCTGCAGGACGTGGTGCGCCGCGAGTTCCGCAGGGCCCGGCCCACCTTCGGGCGGGTCGTCTCCTGCCACCACAACTACGTGGCGGAGGAGCGGTACGACGGCGTGGACCTGCTGGTCACCCGGAAGGGCGCCATCCGGGCGGGTTCCGGGGACTGGGGCATCATCCCGGGGTCGATGGGCACCGCGTCGTACATCGTGAAGGGGCTCGGCAACTCCGACTCCTTCCACTCCGCCTCGCACGGGGCCGGCCGCCGTATGAGCCGCAGCGCCGCGAAGCGCCGCTTCACGGAGCAGGACCTCAGGGAGCAGACCCGCGGTGTCGAGTGCCGCAAGGACGCGGGTGTCGTCGACGAGATCCCCGGCGCGTACAAGCCCATCGGGCAGGTGATGGAACGCCAGCGCGACCTGGTCGAGGTCGTGGCCGCGCTGCGGCAGGTGGTCTGCGTGAAGGGCTGACCCGCCCCGCGGGGCCCCGAGCGGCCCCGCGCCGGACTCCGCGGCTCGTCACTCCGACGGCCCAACCCGCGCCGCGCCGCGGACGGGTGCGTTCTTCAGGGGCCGACCGGTGCTCAGCAGCGCCGGTCGGCCCCTGCGGTGTGTCCGGCCGGTTGGCGCCGGGTCCGGTGCACCTCCGCTTCCCCGTTCCCGACCTGTGATACTTGTCGCAAATCGTTGCATGTGGGGCAAAGGTGGTGGTGCGGCGCCGGGGCATCGGCACCCCGGAGGTGAGCGCAGACGTGCGGAGGCGGCGTCACGGCGCGGTCCCGCCCAGCCGTTCGAGCGAAAGGTCGAGCACGTGCGGAACGACGACAGGGCGGGCGGCGGGGCAACGGGCACGCCTCTCCCGGGCGGTTCTCCTCCTCGCCCGCAGACCGACAGGATCGTCTTCGGAGTCAGCGGTGCGCTGACACTGGCGTTCGTGCTCTGGGGCGGGCTCGCCACGGACTCGCTCGCCGACGTCTCGAGCGATCTCCTCGCGGTGGTCATCGAGAACGGGGGGTGGGCGTTCGTGCTGGCCGCCTCCGGGTTCGTGGTGTTCTCCCTCTGGGTCGCCTTCAGCCGCTACGGCCGGATCACCCTGGGCAAGGAGGGCGAGGCGCCGGAGTTCCGCACGGTCTCCTGGATCGCCATGATGTTCAGTGCGGGCATGGGCATCGGGCTGATGTTCTACGGCGTCAACGAGCCACTCACCCACTTCGTGGACCCGCCGCCGGGCACCGACCCGGTCGACGCGGGAGCGGCGATGGCCAACGCGATGGCCACCACCCTCTTCCACTGGACCCTGCACCCCTGGGCCATCTACGCCGTGGTGGGGTTGGCCATCGCCTACAGCGCGTTCCGGCGCAACCGGCCCCAGACGATCAGCGCCACCTTCACCCCGCTGATCGGCGAGAAGGCGGCGAAGGGCGCTCCGGGCCGCGTCATCGACATCCTCGCCATTATCGCCACGCTCTTCGGCTCCGCGGCCTCCCTCGGCCTCGGCGCCCTGCAGATCGGCAGCGGCGTGGAGGAGCTGAACTGGATGTCCCGGGTCGGCACCGGTGTCCTCGTCGCGATCATCGCGTTCCTGACCCTGTGCTTCGTGGTCTCGGCGGTCTCCGGCGTCGAGCGCGGCATCCAGTGGCTGTCCAACACCAACATGGTGCTGGCCGCACTGCTGGTGGTGTTCGTCTTCGTGGCGGGCCCGACCGTCCTCCAGCTCGACCTCATTCCCACCTCCATCGGTGCCTACTTCGCCGAACTCCCCGCGATGGCCGCCCGCACGGACGCGGGTGCCGGCGAGGACGTCGCCGCCTGGCTGTCCTCCTGGACCGTTTTCTACTGGGCCTGGTGGATCTCCTGGACGCCGTTCGTGGGCATGTTCATCGCCCGCATCAGCCGGGGGCGCACGATCCGCCAGTTCATCGGCGGCGTCATCCTCGTGCCCAGTGCGGTGAGCCTGCTCTGGTTCGCCATCCTCGGCGGGACGGCCATGCGGCTGCAGGAGGAGGGCGCGGGGATCGCCGGAGAGGCGACACCGGAGGCGCAGCTGTTCGCGGTGCTCCGCGAGTACCCGATCACCGGTGTCACCAGCCTCGTCGTCATGATTCTCGTCGGTATCTTCTTCGTGTCCGGTGCGGACGCCGCCTCCATCGTCATGGGGACGCTCTCCCAGAAGGGCACGCTGGAGCCGAACACCCTCGTCGTGATCTTCTGGGGCGCCGTCACCGGCGCGGTGGCCGCGATCATGCTGCTGATCGGGGAGGGCGGCACCACCGCGCTCGACGGGTTGCAGAACCTCACCATCCTCGCCGCCGTCCCCTTCACCGTCGTGATGATCGGCCTGTGCTTCGCGCTGATGCGTGACCTGCGGAGCGACGCCCGGATCCTGCGCGGCGAGCGCGGCGAGGAGGCGGTCGAACTTGCCGTGATCACCGGTTCCGAGAAGTACGACGGCGAGTTCGAGCTGCGGGTCGGGCCGGCCGAGGACGTGGACATGGACGCCGTGCGGCGGCGCGCCGACAGCAGCCAGCTCGCGGAGATCGAGGCCGAGCACGGCGACGACCCTCGGAAGTCACCCGGACACGAAAGGTTGTCCTAACGTCCGGGAGGGGTGGAGAGTTCCCGTCGGTGACCACTCTGACCAGGGCTTTCGCAGATGTGGCGCGCGATACGGTTTCGTGATGTGTGTTTTCGGCCGGTTCGGGGAGGCGAAGCCACCGGGCCGATGTCGTCCCGGCCCGATGAGTAATCGACCCGACGACCGAAGGAATCTCGCGTGTCTGCGCAGACGACGGCGAAAACGCCGCAGAAGGAGAGTCCGGATCCTGGCTCCGCCGATCCGGTGGCCGGTAAGGGCTCCATAGCACCGAAGGTCTTCTGGCCCTCTGCCGTGGTGATCCTCGGCTTCGTCATTCTCGCCGCCAACGGCAAGGAAAAGGCCGCCGAAGCAGTTGCCACGATTCAGACCGAGGTCATCGGGAACCTGAGCTGGTTCTACCTGGCCCTGGTATCGCTGTTCGTGATCTTCTGCCTCTGGGTGGGAATCGGCCGCTACGGCGACATCAAGCTCGGTAAGGACGGGGAGAAACCCGAATTCGGCCTCATGTCCTGGCTGGCGATGCTGTTCGCCGCGGGCATGGGCATCGGCCTGGTCTTCTGGGGCGTGGCCGAGCCGCTCAACTTCTTCAACGCGCCGCGACCGGGCGTCGGCGGCAGCGACGCCGCGAAGTCCGAGTTCGCCATGGTGCAGACCTTCCTGCACTGGGGCATCCACCCGTGGGCCATCTACGTCGTGGTCGGCCTCGCGGTCGCCTACTCCGTGCACCGCAAGGGCCGCCCGGTCTCGATCCGTTGGGCCCTGGAGCCGGTTTTCGGCGACAAGGTGAAGGGTATCTGGGGCGACATCATCGACTCGGTCGCCGTCATCGGCACCCTGTTCGGTGTCGCGACCTCGCTGGGCTTCGGCGTCATGCAGGTTGCCAGCGGCATGGGCTTCCTCGGCTGGGTCGAGAACGCCGAGAGCAAGTCCCTGCTCGTCATTCTCATCATCTGCATCACCGCGGTCGCCACGCTCTCCGTGGTGACGGGCATCGGCAAGGGCATCAAGTGGCTGTCCAACGCCAACATGGGCATCGCCGCCCTCATCATGCTCTTCGTGCTGATCGCCGGCCCGACGCTGTACATCGCGAACACCCTCGTCCAGGACACCGGCGGCTACCTGCAGAACATCCTGTCGATGAGCTTCGACACGGGTGCCGCCTACGGTGACGACGGAACCAGCTGGGTCAACGGCTGGACCGTCTTCTACTGGGGCTGGTGGATCTCCTGGGCGCCCTTCGTCGGCATCTTCATCGCCCGCATCTCCCGCGGCCGCACCGTCCGCGAGTTCGTCTGCGGTGTCCTGCTGGTGCCGACCCTGCTGACCTTCGTGTGGTTCTCCATCTTCGGCGGTACCGCACTGTTCGAGCAGGTCAACGGTGAGCACAACTACATCACCAAAGAGGGCGTGAGCACGAACAACGCGCTGTTCGAGATGCTGGACACCCTGCCGGGCGGCAAGCTGGTCGCCGGGTTGGCGATCCTGCTGATCGTGCTGTTCTTCGTCACGTCCTCGGACTCCGGTTCGTACGTGGTCGACATGCTGGCCTCCGGCGGCGACCCGAACCCGCCGGTCTGGAGCCGGGTGTTCTGGGCGCTGACCGAAGGTGCCGTCGCCATCGCCCTGCTGGTCGCCTCCGGCAGCGAAGGCACGGCGTCGCTCGACACGTTGAAGACGGTGGCCATCCTCGTGGCCCTGCCGTTCTCCTTCGTGATGATCGGCATGTGCTGGGCGACCCTGCGGTCGTTCCGCCGGGAGCGCGAGGCCTACCTGGAGGCCAAGTTCCAGCGGCAGCAGGAGCAGCTGGTCGACGAGACCGTCGCGGCGCTCGAGAACGGCTCGCTCGCCGAGAACGGTGGCGGGAAGACCTCCGTCACCAAGAGCTGACCGCTTCGCGGTACCGCTGTGCGGGCCCTGCCCCGGTTCGGACGATGACCGGGGCGGGGCCCGCCTCTGCGTGTGCGGGAACGCTCGCGCCGGGCAGCGGGCGGTCGCGTCACCGCGGCCGCCCGTCGAGGTGGAGCGCCAGCCGCGGGCAGGCCGCCACGGCCCGGCGGGCATGGCGGCGCAACCGGTCGGGGACGGCCGGGTCCGTGAGCACCGGGTAGCCCCACTCGTCCGTCTCGATCCTCTCCGGGAGCAGTTCGGCGCACAGCCCTGCGCCGGTGCAGGCGATCCGGTCGATGCGCAGGGTGCGTGGGCCGTTCAACGCCAGGTCTCCTCGGGTGTCGTGGGTGGCACGGGGATGTTCGGAGTCCGATGCGCCGCGGGGCACGGACCCCGGGAGAGGTGGCGGTCGGCGTCGTCGGCGAAGGCGCGCAGCGCCGAGGCCGCGAGACGGCCGGCACCGTCCGGGTGCCGGCAGGCCCCCCGGCCCGGCAGCAGCGCGGTACGGCGGTGCAGCCGCGACAGCACGGCCGCGTCCCCCCGCCCGTCGGCCAGTGCCGCGAAGTCCTCCGCGACGGCGGGCAGTCCGAACCGGCACGGACCGCACTGGCGGGCGCTGTGGGCGGCCATGAAGGCGAGTATCCGGGCGGTTTCGGCGAGGCCGCAGGCCGCGCGGGGGAGCGCCACGAGAACCCCGGCGCCGGGAGCGGCCCCGAACGGGGCCAGCGCCCGCCGGGTGAAGGGCGTGCCTCCATGTGCCGCGGGCAGCCAGGTTCCGCCGAACCCACCGAGGAGCACCGCCTGCAGGTCTGCCGCGTTGCCCGACGCACCGTCGAGGATCGTGGCGACCGGAGTGCCGAGGGCGACCTCCAGCACCCCGGGAGCGGCGACCCCGCCGGACACGGTGACCAGGGCGGTACCCGGCTCGTCCGGCGTGCCCGCCGCCCGGAACCAGTCCGGTCCGCGGCGGGCGATGAGCGCCAGGTGCGCGAGAGTCTCCGCGTTCTGGACGAGCGTGGGGCGCCGCCCGACGCCGCGCTCGTGGCTGTGCGGCGTACTGCCCCGGGGCAGCGCGGGTCCCCCGTCGAGCCAACGCACCAGGGCGGTCGACTCGCTGGACACGTACGCGTCCGGAAGGGCATGTACCCGCAGCCGCACGGGGTCGATGCGGCTGCGCAGCCGCTCCTCCAGGGGAACGTCGAGCTGCCGCGGCCGTCCGGTGCCGTCACGCGGGAGACACACGTGCACGGTGTCCGCCCCCACGGCGAGGGCGGCCAGGACGGCGCCGTCCAGGACGAGATGCGGAGCGGCGGCGAGCAGCAACCGGTCCTTGCGACTGGCGGGTTCGCTCTCCATGGCGTTCACCACGACCACGCTCCGGCCCCGGCGTCCGGCGACCGCCCGCAGCTTGCGGGCCGTCGGGAAGCCGGCGCCGCCGCGTCCCGTCAGTCCGGCACGCTCCACAGCCTCCAGCAGCGGCGGCGGTGTCCGGCGGTCCCCCTGCGCCACGGCCTGCGGCAGCGGCCCGTGGCGCCCCAGGTGGTCCGCGAGCGTGGCCGCCCGGCCCGCCAGCAGGCGTCCGGCGACCGGGCCGGCGGCCCCGACCGCGCCGTCCGTAGCGGGGAGGGCGACGGACTCCGCCGCCGAGCCCGTCACAGCGGACCTCCGGTGCCGAGCAGCGGTGCGGCACGGTCCGCCCAGCCGGGCTGGAGCGGCCCCGCGACGAGGAACGACCACAGCACCACCGGCAGTGCGGCCGCGGCCGCCCCGGCCGTCAGACGGCCCGCGACGCGCCCCGGACCGGCCTGGGCCAGGCGCCACCACACGGCCGCGACCACCGAAGCCAGACACACCGCGTAGATCCAGAGTTGGAGGGTGAGCGGGGTGTCGGTGCCGGCCCCCGCGCTGTGGAAGAGCGCCGCAGGCCACGCCGCGTAGGCGAGCCAGTGCACCGCCTTCCACCGGCGCCGCCCCAACCGGTGGCGCACGGCGCTGGTCACCAGGACGGCGAGGAGCAGATCGAGGGCCACCGCGCCGAGCGCCAGCCAGAACGGCCGGTACGCGGCCCCGAACGGCACCACGGCCGCCGTCCACCGCAGTGCGACGAACGGGTCGAGGACCATCGTCACCACGTGCACGACGAGGAACGCCACGGCGAGCAGCGACACGTTGCGGTGGAGCACGCCGAGTTCGAACCGGCCGTGCCGGCGCGGGGCGACCCGCCCGCCGGACACCACCCCGAGGATCACGGCGGCGGTGAGCAGGATCAGCGCGAGCGTGCCGCTCGCGCGGCCCGCGTACCACAACGGGCTTCCAGCCAGGGCGAGTTCCGTCATCGTGCGCCTCCGGGAGCGAGCGGGGCGACGTCCTGGGGCCAGCCGCCGAGGCAGGAGACCCCGCCGTCGATACCGGTCAGCCGCGCGGGCAGGGCGGCGGCCCCCAGCCATGCGGGCGCCCCCTCGCCGAGCACCACGGCCGCGGTGGCCGCGGCGTTGGCGTCCACGCAGTCGGCGGCGGCGACGCTGACGGTGCGCCAGGTGGGCGCGGGGCAGGCGCCCGTGGCCGGATCGACGATGTGGTGGACGGTGCGCCCGGAGCGGCGCCAGGTGCGTACGCGAACGCCGGAGGTCGCCAGGGCCCCACCGCTGACCGCCACGCAGGGGGTGCCGGCGGTGGCGGGTTCGGTGTGGTCGTCGACGAGACCGACCCGCCAGCCGCCCCGCGGGGCCGGACCGGCGGTGGCGAGGTCACCGCCGAGGCTCACCAGCACGCCGCAGCCGGACCTCTCCGCGGCCCGCCGGGCGGCACGTTCGGCCGCGTGGGCCTTGGCGGTGGCGCCGAGATCGAGGTGCGTGCGCGGAGGGAGGTGCAGACGGCGGGTGCGCGGGTCGAAGACGATCCGCTGCCAGCCCGGAGCGGGGCGGGCCACCGGCAGCGGCCGGGCGTCGTCGGGCCGCACGGAGGCGAACGTGCGGTCGTACCCGAGCGCGAGCACCGCGCGGCCGACGGTCGGGTCGACTGCCCCGTCGGTGATCCGGGCCGCGTGCAGCGCCGCCCCGAGCGCCTCCGCGAAGTACTGGCCCACCGTTGTCGGGGAGCCCGCCCGCACGTTCACGCGGGTGAGTTCGGAGTCCGGGCGGAAACGGCTGCACGCACGGTCCACGGCCGCCACCTCCGCCCGCAGCACGGATTCCGCGACGGGCAGCGCCTCCGGTTCCGTCACCAGCACCGCGGCGGTGGTGCCGAGTGCGGGGAAGGCGGCACGGGCCGTGCCGGTGGGGTGCGTGCCGGGGGTCACGACGCGCCCGTGGTGGTGTGCGGCTGCGCGCGGCCCGCCGCGGGTGGGTGCGCGGGGGGTTTCGGCGCCGTGGGCTGCGGCGTGGCCGTTCCGCCCGTGCGGTGGCCGTCCGCGCCCGGGCGCTGCTGGTTCGTCCCGGAGCCGTCGGCGGACCCCGGCGGGTGCTGCGCGGGGGCGTGCGACGGTGCCGGGGCGGCCGTGCTTCCCGGCAGCAGCTGGCCGTAGAGCGTGCCCAGGCCCGCCGTGCCCGTCACCGCGGCCGCGGCGATCCACCGGGTCGTCCTGCTGCTCCGCCGCAGACCCCGGGACCGTGCGCGGGGAGAACCGGTGGGCGGTGGCGTCCGGTCGGGATCGTCGGGCGAGGGTGCCATGGCGGCGCTCCTGGTGACGTGGTGGCCGGTTTCGGCTGCGTGCACTTCCAGGTTCCGGCCGCGGCATGCAGGAACCGGCTCACGTCCTCTTCAGAAGCGGTAAAGATTCCTCGGCGGTGTGTCGCTCACCCGGTTCCCCGCTCCTGCCACCGCGGCAGGTCCAGGACGACGGTCAGCCCGCCTCCGGGGGTGTCCCGCAGCGCGGCCTGTCCCCCGTTGACGGTGACCAGCCGGTGGACGATGGCCAGTCCCAGGCCGGTGCCCTTCGCGTCGGGGTTGCCGAAGCGGCGGAACGCGACCGCCTTGGCCGCGTCGGTCATCCCCGGCCCGTCGTCGCGCACGAGGAGGCGGACGGAGGCGCCCGCCGCCCGGTGCTCGATCCGCACGCTCCCGCCGCCGGGCACGGCCTCCACCGCGTTGGCGACGAGGTTGTCGAGGATCTGCTCCAGGTGTCCCGCCCCGAGGGCGACGGCCACCGCGGGCCCGTCCGGGGCGGCGGACAGCCGCACGTCGCGTTCCGCCGCGACCGGCGACCACGCGGCGACCCGTTCGGCCACCGCCTCGTCGACCCGCACGGCGACGGGGTGCGGGGTGGCCTGCTCCGCGCGGGCCACCGTGAGCAGTCCCTCGACCATGCGGGAGAGGCGGGCGATCTCCTCCTGGGCGGAGGCCAGTTCCTCGGCGGTGTCGCCGGCCGCACCGGCGGCCAGCACGTCGAGCCGCAGCCGCAGCGCGGTCAGCGGGGTGCGCAACTGGTGGGACACGTCCGCGATCATCGCCCGGTGCCCGTGCACGAGGGTCTCCGTGCGGGCCGCCATGGTGTTGAACGTGGCGGCCAGGCGCCGCACTTCGGGAGGCCCGCCCTCGACGTCGGCGCGTGCGTCCAGCCTGCCCTCGCCGAGCCGGCGGGCACTGGCGTCCAGCGTGGACAACGGGCGGCTGACCCAGCGGGCGAGTCGGACGGACAGCAGCACCGAGGCGGCGAGCCCGGCCGCGCCGATCGCCGCGGACCACCCCCAGATCGCGGCGACTCGGGCGTCGCGCGGTGCCGCGGACCGTGCCAGGACCACGACCCCGGCGGGCCGCCGTTCCTCGCCGGTGGGTTCGGCCGTCAGCGTCCGGCCCTCCTCCTCCAGCGCCCCCGGTTCGTTCCCGGCCAGGACCTCCGCCACGAGCTGCTTCGCCTCCTCGCCCCGGGCGGCGCCGCAGGGCGTGGCGGCCACGAGACGCAGCGAGGTGTCGTACACGGCGGCGCAGTCCCCGGCATCGGCCGCGGCCGCCAGCACACGCCGCGTGCCGGCGGCCGGCTCGTGGTCGGAGAGGTGTTCCTCGGCCTTGGCGGCGACGACGCGGGTCGCCGCGCGCTGGCTGTCCCGGTACGCGGACCGCTCGTTCGCGGTGAGCGACACGGCCAGGGGCACGACCGCCAGCACCAGGAGCACCGCGGTGAGGATCAGCAGCGTCCAGGCGATCCGGCGCGTCACGGGGACTCCCCGGGTGTGCCGAGGCGGAACCCGTGCCCGTAGACGTTCTCGATCAGCCCTGGCACCCCCAACTTGCGGCGCAGCGAGGCCACATGCACGTCAAGCACCTTCGTGGGGCCGTACCAGTGGGCGTCCCAGGCCCGCTCCAGGATCTGCTGCCGGCTCATCACCCTCCCGGGGTCGGTGGCCAGGCATTCGAGGATGCCGAACTCCTTCGGGGTCAGCGCGACGGCCTGGCCGTCGACCGCGACCTGCCGTGTTCTCAGGTCCAGCGCGAGCGGACCGTGCCGCACGACCTCCGGCTCCGCCGGACGCCTGCGCCGCAGGACCGCGCGGATCCGTGCCAGCAGTTCGGCCAGCCCGAACGGTTTCACGAGGTAGTCGTCGGCCCCTTCGTCCAGGGCCACCACCCGGTCCGCCTCCTCGCCGCGCGCGGTGACGGCGATGATCGCGGCGTCGGACCGGCCGCGCAGGGTCCGGCAGACCTCCAGCCCGTCGATGTCCGGCAGCCCCATGTCGAGCAGGACGACGTCCGTCGCGGCGGCGGTGAGCGCGTCACGGCCCGTACGGACCGCCTCGGCGCGGTACCCGGCCTGCCGCAGCCCGCGCACCAGGGACTCCGCGATGCCCCGGTCGTCCTCCACGACCAGCACCCGGGTCGCGTCGGCCGCACCGGTGCCCCGGGTGTCCATGCGTGTCTCCCGCCTTCCGGGCGAGCCCGCTGTTGCGGCCGCTCGCCCTCAGCCCTTCCTCGTCCGCACCGACTCCGCGGGTGCGCAGGCCCGCAGCGTCATGGTGCCGACAGTACTCGGTGGAGGCGCCGGGCCGTCGCAGGTGACGGGCTGCACCGGGAGGGTGGGGAAGGGCGGGGCTCCCGTCAGGGCCACACCAGGCAGTAGGGCTGGTGCCCGGCCATGTGGAGCCGCTCGGAGAAGTCCTGCCACTCGTGGAGCAGCCGGTACACGTTGAACGCGTCCTGCGGGCCGCTGCGGTCGGGCACGGTGGACCAGATGAACGCCGCCGCGCCCACCGATTCCTCACCGATGCCGCGCAGCGGGTCGACGACCGTCATAGGGAGCTTGACCACGGCGTAGTCGGGGTGCAGCACGACCAGTTCGAGCGGCGGCACCCGGTGCAGCGGAATGCCCTCGATGCCCGTCAGCACCATCGCGGCCATGGTCTCCGGCTTGATTTTGGTGAACATGCCCTGACCCAGCTCGTCCCCGCCGAGTTCCTCGGGGCGCATGGAGATCGGCACGCGGGCGGCGGTCGCACCGTCCGGTGCACCGAAGTACTTGTAGGTCACCCCCACGCGGCCGCCACCCCTGTTGTTCTCAGTTCCCGCTGCCCGACGTCGGTGCCGTCCGCGCGCCTGCTCAGGCTCCAGTCCCCCTGTGCCCTCGCCCAGACCGCCACCGCGTTGCATGTCACCACCCGACCACTCGCGGACCGTGCCGCGCAACCAGATCATCGTGTCAGAAGACCTCCCCGCGCACGCGGGTACGAAACGCCCCGAGACCCCGACGAACCCGGAAGCTCTGACACCATGGCGTCGTGACTTACTCGTTCGACGCCCCAGTATCGCAGTCGTTGTTCGACCGCGCCGCCGCCGTGACACCGGGAGGCGTGAACTCGCCCGTCCGCGCCTTCCGCGCGGTGGGCGGCACGCCCCGCTTCATGGTGTCCGGCAGCGGCCCCCGCCTCACCGACGCCGACGGTCGCGAGTACGTCGACCTGGTGTGCTCGTGGGGTCCGATGATCCTCGGACACGCCCACCCCCAGGTCGTGGAGGCCGTCCGGGAGGCGGTCTCCCGGGGCATGTCCTTCGGCACGCCGGGCGAGGGGGAGGTCGAGCTCGCCGAGGAGATCGTCGACCGTGTCGCCCCGGTCGAGGCGGTGCGGCTGGTCTCCAGCGGTACCGAGGCCACGATGTCCGCGATCCGGCTCGCCCGCGGCTTCACCGGACGCCCCAAGGTGATCAAGTTCGCCGGCTGCTACCACGGTCACGTGGACGCCCTGCTGGCCGCGGCCGGTTCCGGCGTGGCCACCCTCGCGCTGCCCGACACCCCGGGCGTCACCGGCGCGACCGCCGCGGACACGATCGTGCTGCCGTACAACGACCTGCAGGCCGTGACGGCCGCGTTCGCCGCGCACCCCGGGCAGATCGCCTGCGTGATCACGGAGGCCTCCCCGGGCAACATGGGCGTCGTCCCGCCCCGCGACGGCTTCAACCGGGCGGTGCGCGACCTGTGCAGCACCCACGGCGCGCTCTACGTGTCCGACGAGGTCATGACCGGTTTCCGCGTCGGCCGGGCCGGCTGGTACGGCCTGGACGGCGTCGAGCCCGACCTGCTGACCTTCGGCAAGGTGATGGGCGGCGGCTTCCCCGCCGCCGCGTTCGGCGGCCGCCGGGACGTCATGGAGCACCTCGCCCCCAGCGGTCCCGTCTACCAGGCGGGCACCCTCTCCGGGAACCCGGTGGCCACCGCCGCCGGAGTCGCGCAGCTCCGCCTCCTCGACGACGCCGCGTACGCCGCGCTGGACGCCGTCTCCGAACGGCTGCAGGGTCTGGCCACCGCGGCCCTCGACGCGGCGGGCGTGGCCCACCGGCTGCAGACCGCGGGCAGCATGTTCTCGGTGTTCTTCACCGACTCCCCGGTGCACGACTACGACGGTGCCAAGGAACAGGAGGCGTTCCGCTACAAGGCGTTCTTCCACTCCATGCTGGAACAGGGCGTCTACCTCCCGCCGTCCGCGTTCGAGTCGTGGTTCGTCTCCACCGCGCTGGACGAGCAGGCACTGGAGCAGATCGCCGAGGCCCTGCCGGCCGCCGCGCAGGCCGCGGCCCGGGCGAAGCCGGAGAGCGACGCATGAGCCCCACCGTGACCGTCGTGCACGTGGTCCGGCACGGCGAGGTCCACAACCCGGAGGGCATCCTCTACGGCCGCCTCCCGGGCTACCACCTCTCGGATCTGGGCCGCCGCATGGCCGACCGGGTCGCCGAGCACCTGGCGGACCGGGACATTGTCCACGGCGTCTCGTCACCGCTGGAACGGGCCCAGGAGACCCTCCAGCCGATTGCCAAGTCGCACGGGCTGGAGCCCGCCACGGACGACCGCCTCATCGAGGCGGGCAACCTCTTCCAGGGCAAGACCTTCGGGGTCGGCGACGGTGCGCTGCGGCGCCCCGCGAACTGGCGGCACCTGCGGAACCCGTTCCGGCCCTCCTGGGGGGAGCCGTACGTCCACCAGGTGGTGCGCATGGCGCGGGCGGTCGACCGCGCCAAGGACCTTGCCCGCGGCCACGAGGCGGTCTGCGTCAGCCACCAGTTGCCGATCTGGGTGCTGCGCTGCCACGTCGAGGGCCGCCGGCTGTGGCACGACCCGCGCAACCGGCAGTGCACGCTGGCGTCGCTGACCTCCTTCACGTACCTGGACGACACCATCGTCTCCGTCGGGTACAGCGAGCCCGCGCTGGATCTGGTGCCGCCGCACCTGCGGGCCGGCGGCAGCCCGGGAAACCCGCCCGCGGCGGGTGCCTGAGAGTCCCGGCACATGCCCGGTGAGCTGCGGTTCCGTGGCCCAGCAGGGGGGTGCGCGGTCCGGCCCGCACCCCCATGGGAAACTTTTCACATGAGTCCGATCCGTGCCTTCCGTCGCCGTACGCGCCCGTCGGCTCTCGCCGCGACCGTGCTCACGGGCGCGCTGCTGCTCGCCGGCTGCGGCGAGGAGCAGCAGGCCTCGGGGAAGGACGGTGCCGGCTTCGTCCAGGGCACCGGGCAGGTCACCGAGGTCCCCAAGGGTGAACGGAAGCAGGCCCCCGACATCGGCGGCGACACCGTCGGCGGCGGCGAGGCCCGGCTCTCCGACTACCGGGGCAAGGTCGTGGTCGTCAACGTCTGGGGCTCCTGGTGCGCGCCGTGCCGCGCGGAGGCTCCGCACCTGGTGACCGTGGCCCGCGAAACGAAGGACCGCGGCGTCCGGTTCCTCGGCATCAACACCCGCGACCTGGACAAGGCGCCGGCCCGGGCGTTCGAGCGCACCTACGACGTCCCGTACCCCAGCCTGTACGACCCGGACGGCCGGCAGATGCTGAAGTTCCCCAAGGGCACGCTCTCCCTGCAGACCATCCCCTCCACCCTGATCATCGACCGGGACGGCCGGATCGCCGTCCAGGCGCTGACCGAGCTGGACGAGGACCGGCTCCGGTCGTTGCTCGAGCCGCTGCTGGCGGAGAAGTGACGGCTCCATGACCGCCTCTGCCGCGCTGTCCGCACTGGCCGCCTCCCCGCACCAGACCGTCGTCACCGGCACGCTCCTCCTGGCCGTGCCCGTCGCACTGTTCGCCGGACTGGTGTCGTTCTTCTCCCCCTGCGTGCTGCCGCTCGTCCCCGGCTACCTGTCGTACGTCACCGGCGTCAGCGGCACCGATCTCGCGGACGCCCGCCGGGGCCGCGTGCTCGGCGGCGCCGCCCTGTTCGTGCTCGGCTTCACCGCGGTCTTCGTCTCCGGCGGGGCGCTGTTCGGGTACTTCGGCACCACGCTCCAGGAGCACCGGGCGATCATCTCGCGGGTCCTGGGAGCAGTGACGATCCTGCTGGGCCTGTCGTTCATGGGGTCCGGCTCCGGCCTGCTGCAGCGGATCACCTCGCGGGAGGTGCGCATCCACCGCCGCCCGGCCGTCGGGCTGGCGGGCGCGCCCGTGCTGGGCGTGCTGTTCGGCATCGGGTGGACGCCGTGCATCGGCCCGACGCTGTCCGCGGTGACGGCGCTGGCGCTCCGGGAGGCCAGCGCCGGACGCGGCGCGCTGCTGACGGCCGCGTACTGCCTCGGTCTGGGCGTGCCGTTCCTCGTGGCGGCGGTGCTGTTCCGCCGCACGCTCGGGGCGTTCGACTGGGTCAAGCGGCACTACGTGTGGGTGATGCGCCTCGGCGGCGGCCTGCTCGTCGCGGTGGGCGTGCTGCTGGTCACGGGAGCATGGGACCGAATCGTCTACGAACTACAGGTGTGGTCCGGCGGCTTCACCGTGGGGATCTGAGCGTGATGAGCGACGACACCACCACCGGGCCGGCCGACAGCCGTGCCGGGACCGCGACGGAGGACGGCGAGTTCGGCGCCGCGATGTCGCAGCTGTCCACCACCCCCGCGGAGGACCGCGGCCAGGCGGTGCAGGGCTCGTTCGGCGGGGTCCGCGCCCCCGGCGTTGCCGGCGCAGCCGCCTGGACCGGGCGCGAACTGCTGGGCTGGGCACGCTGGTTCTGGCGTCAGCTCACCTCGATGCGGGTGGCGCTGATCCTGCTGTTCCTGCTGTCCCTCGCGGCGATCCCGGGCTCGGTCGTCCCGCAGCAGTCCGTGGACCCCACGCGGGTCCAGGAGTTCCGCACCGACCATCCGGCGCTCGCGGACGTCTACGACGTCCTCCAGCTGTTCGACGTCTACACCTCGGTGTGGTTCTCCGCGATCTACCTCCTGCTCTTCGTGTCGCTGATCGGCTGCATCGTGCCCCGCACCGGGCAGTTCGTCGGCCAGCTGCGGGCCCGGCCGCCGCGCGCGCCCCGGCGGCTGGACCGCATGCCCGCGTTCACCACCTGGCGCACCGACGCCGGTGCGGACGAGGTCGTGGCGGCCGCGCGGGGCCTGCTGCGCGGCAGGCGGTACCGCGTCGCGGCCGACGGCGAAGCGGTGGCCTCGGAGAAGGGCTTCCTGCGCGAGGCCGGGAACCTGGCCTTCCACATCGCCCTGATCGTGCTGCTGGTGGCGTTCGCGGCGGGACAGTTGTTCCGCTCCGAGGGAGGCACGCTCGTCACCGTCGGCAACGGGTTCTCCAACACCAAGTCCCTCTACGACGACTTCTCCTCCGGCTCCCTCTTCACCTCCGACGACCTGGAGGACTTCGGTTTCCGGCTCGACGGGTTCGACGCCACCTTCGAGAAGAAGGGCCCCAACCGCGGCAGCGTCCGCACCGCCCGCGCCGACGTCACCTACTGGACCTCTGCCGAGGGATCTGACACCGAGGCCTCGATCGAGGTCAACAAGCCGCTGGAGGTGGGGGACAGCAAGGTCTACCTGCTCGCCAACGGCTATGCGCCGGTCGTGTCGTTCACCGACGCGCAGGGCAACCTCGCCTACCGCGGCCCCGTGCCGTTCCTGCCGCAGGACACGAACCTCACCTCCAGCGGTGTGATCAAGGTTCCCGACGCGGTCGGCAGCAACGGCGAACCCCAGCAGTTCGGCTTCCAGGGATTCTTCGTCCCCACCTTCGGGGGCGCCGAGTCCGGCAGCATGTTCTCCCAGTGGCCCGGCCCGAAGTACCCGGTGCTCTTCCTCACCGCCTACCGGGGCGACCTCGGAGTGGACGCGGGCCTGCCGCAGAACGTCTACCAGCTCGACACCGACCGCATGAAGCAGTTCAAGAAGGCCGACGGCAGCCCGTTCGCGCAGAAGATGCTGCCCGGCGAAACCATGAAGCTTCCGGACGGCGCGGGCGAGCTGCGGTTCGAGGGCATCAAGCGCTGGGCCAACTTCCAGGTGACGCACCAGGTCGCGGCCGGCTGGGCGCTGGGCGGCGCGCTCGCCGCCATCGCCGGACTGGCCGGATCGCTGTTCATCCAGCGCCGCCGCGTCTGGGTGCGTGCCGTGGCCGGACCCGACGGCACCACCGTCGTCGAGATGGCCGGACTGGGCCGCAGCGAGTCGCCGCGGCTCGCCGAGGAACTGGGCGACCTCGCCGCCGCCCTGCAGGACGACGCCCCGCCGGCGGCAACCGGGGACCCCGCGGCCGACCGGCCCGGCGAAGCAGAGAAGTCACCCTCCCGAGGAGAGCGCGCGTGAACCTCCTGAACACCGCCGCCGCGACCCACGAGTCGCTCGCCGAGATCAGCAATTACCTGGTGTACTCGGCGATGGCCGTCTACGCCCTGGCGTTCGGCGCGCACATCGCCGAGTGGGTACTGGGCAGCCGCAGCAGGGTCGCCCGCACGGCGTCGGCACTGACGGCCGATACCCCCGCTGCGGACGGCACGGCACGGTCCACAGCGCCGGACGTCACCGTCCGCACCGGCGGGGCGACCGGGGTGCTGGAACGTCCGAAGGTCATCACCCGTTCCGGTGCGGGCCGCCGCGGCGACCTCCCGGACGGCCCCGGCGCCTCCGGCGGCGACGAGCAGGGCGACCTCTACGGCCGGATGGCGATCTCCCTGACCGTCCTCGCCTTCGCGCTGCACGCGGCCGCCGTCCTCGCCCGCGCCCTGTCCGTGGGCCGCGCCCCCTGGGCGAACATGTACGAGTTCTCCACCACGTTCGCCATGGTCGTCGTCGGTGCGTACCTCGTGCTGCTGGCGACGGGGAAGAACATCCGCTGGGTCGGCCTTCCGCTGGTCACCAGCGTCCTGCTCGACCTGGGCCTGGCCACCACCTGGCTCTACACCGAGAGCGACCAGCTCGTCCCCGCCCTCCACTCCTACTGGCTGTGGATCCACGTCTCGATGGCGATCGTCTGCGGGGCGCTCTTCTACCTCGGGTTCGTCGGCACGATCCTCTACCTGTTCCGCGACCACTACGAGACGAAGCTGCTGGCGGGCGGCAAGCCCGGGGCGTTCGCGACCTCCGTGCTGGAGCGCCTGCCGTCGTCGGGCTCGCTGGACAAGTTCTCCTACCGGATCAACGCGGCCGTCTTCCCGTTCTGGACCTTCACCATCGTCGCGGGCGCCATCTGGGCCGGTGACGCCTGGGGCCGCTACTGGGGCTGGGACCCCAAGGAGGTCTGGTCCTTTATCACCTGGGTCGCCTACGCCAGCTACCTGCACGCCCGCGCGACCGCCGGCTGGAAGGGCCGCAAGGCCGCCTACCTGGTGCTGTTCGCCTTCGCCTGCTGGATCTTCAACTACTACGGCGTCAACATCTTCTTCAACGGCAAGCACAGCTACTCGGGGCTGTGACGGCCGGCGGCGGTCGCCGCGTCAGGCTCCGGCGGGCGGCGGCGTCTCCTCGCCACCGCCGCCGCGGCGGCGGCGCTGCTCGTCCTCCTCGCCCAGCGACTTGAGGAAGTCCGGATTGTCGTCCGGCGCGACCCAGCGGCGCTCCTGCGGCCGCTGCGCGCCGTACGGGGCGTTGCGGCGGGGACGGCCCGCCACGAACCAGGCCACCGAACCGATCAGCAGGTAGCCGAAGAACAGCACGATGAAGACCCACGCCAGCTTGGGCAGCTTGCGCACCTCGTTCTCGGGCGTGTTCAGGCAGTCGATGAACGCGAAGATCCACAACGCGAGGAGCAGCAGCGTGGGCAGGTACCTGATCATGTCGCGTGCCCCTCGGAAAGCGGATGCGGCGGACGTACGAGCACCAGCGTAACCGTGCGGAAGGGGCATGGCCGATACTGTGCCCCATGGCATACGACGATCTCCGCTCGCTGCTGCGGGCGCTCGAACGCGAAGGCGACCTCAAGCGCATCACGGCGGAGGTCGACCCGTACCTCGAGGTCGGCGAGATCGTCGACCGGGTGCAGAAGTCCGGCGGTCCGGCGCTGCTCTTCGAGAACGTCAAGGGCTCCTCGATGCCGCTGGCCATGAACGTCTACGGCACCGACCGGCGGCTGCTCAAGGCCCTCGGGCTGAAGAACTACGGCGAGATCAGCGAGAAGATCGGCGGCCTGCTGAAGCCGGAACTGCCGCAGGGATTCGTCGGCATGCGCGAGGCCTTCGGGAAACTGGGGTCGATGACCCACGTGCCGCCGAAGAAGGTGCGCAGCGGCCCGGTGCGGGAACGGGTGATGCGCGGCGACGAGGTGGACCTCGACACGCTGCCGGCACTCTTCACCTGGCCGGAGGACGGCGGGTCGTTCTTCAACCTGGGGCTGACGCACACCAAGGACCCGGAGACGGGCGTGCGCAACCTCGGCCTGTACCGCCTGCAGCGGCACGACAGGCGGACCATCGGCATGCACTGGCAGATCCACAAGGACAGCCGGAACCACTACCAGGTCGCCGCGCGCCGCGGCGAGCGGCTTCCCGTCGCGATCGCCTTCGGCTGCCCGCCCGCCGTGACGTATGCCTCCAGCGCGCCGCTGCCCGGCGACATCGACGAGTACTTGTTCGCCGGGTTCGTGCAGGGCAAGCGCGTCGAGATGGTCGACTGCGAGACCGTGCCGCTCCAGGTGCCCGCGGATGCGGAAGTCGTGCTGGAGGGTTGGCTGGAACCCGGCGAGATGCGGCCCGAGGGTCCGTTCGGCGACCACACCGGCTTCTACACGCCGCAGGAGGACTTCCCGGCCCTGACGATCGACTGCGTCACCATGCGGAAGAAGCCGACGTTCCAGTCGATCGTCGTCGGCCGCCCGCCGACCGAGGACGGGCCGCTGGGCCGGGCGACGGAACGCTTCTTCCTGCCGTTGCTGAAGGTCGTCGTGCCCGACATCGTCGACTACCACCTGCCGGAGGCCGGCGGCTTCCACAACTGCGCGATCGTCTCCATCGACAAGCGCTACCCCAAGCACGCCCAGAAGGTGATGTCCGCCATCTGGGGAGCGCACATGATGTCGCTGACCAAGCTCATCGTGGTGGTGGACGCCGACTGCGACGTGCACGACCTGCACGAGGTCGCCTGGCGGGCGCTGGGCAACACCGACTACGCCCGCGACCTCTCGGTCGTCGACGGCCCGGTCGACCATCTCGACCACGCCTCCTACCAGCAGTTCTGGGGAGGCAAGGCCGGCATCGACGCGACCGCCAAGTGGCCGGAGGAGGGCTACACCCGGGACGGCGGCTGGCCGCACATGGTGGTCTCCGACCCGGACACCGCCGCGAAGGTCGACCGCCGCTGGAAGGAGTACGGGCTGTGAGCGCGGCCGAGGGCACGGCGGGCGTGCCGGCGCAGCGGAACCCCGTCCGCGCGTTCCTGCGGCTGGTGATGATCGAGCACTCCGTCTTCGCGCTGCCGTTCGCCTACACCGCCGCGCTGACCGCGATGTTCCTGGACGACGGCCGCGTCCACTGGGGGGAGCTGCTGCTGGTCACCGTGGCGATGGTGGGGCTGCGGACCTTCGCGATGGCCGCCAACCGCATCATCGACCGGGAGATCGACGCGCGGAACCCGCGGACCGCGGGACGCGAACTGGTCACCGGCGCGGTCTCGCTGCGCACCGCGCGGGTCGGCGCGGCCGTCTCCCTGGTGGTGTTCCTCGGAGCGGCCGCCCTGCTCAACCCGCTGTGCCTGGCGCTGGCCCCCGTCGCCGTGGTGCCGATGGTGGTCTACCCGTACGGCAAGCGCTTCACGGACTTCCCGCACGCCATCCTGGGGCTGGCACAGGCCATGGGGCCCGTCGGGGCGTGGATCGCGGTGACCGGGACGTGGTCCTGGGACGCGGTGCTGCTGGGGCTGGCCGTCGGCATCTGGATCGGCGGGTTCGACCTGATCTTCGGCTGCCAGGACGTCGCCGCGGACCGGGCCGAGGGCGTCCGGTCGGTGCCCGCCCGCTTCGGTGTCGCCGGGGCGCTGTACGGGGCGCGGGCCTGCCACGCCGTCACCGTGGTGCTGCTGGCCTGGTACGCCCTCGCCACGGGCGCCGGAGCCTTCTGGTGGGCCGGTCTGGCGCTCGTGCTCGCCGCCTTCGTGTACGAGCACTCGCTGGTACGGCCCCACGACCTGAGCAGGCTGAACCGGGCGTTCTTCACCGTGAACGGGTTCATCGGCATCGCGCTGTTCGGCTGTGCGCTGGCCGACCTGGCGGTACGGGGCCTCGCGCCGTAGTGGGAGGCGCGGTCCGTTCCCGCCGCGCCGCCCCGGGCCCGCCCCCGCCCCGGCGTCAGTGCCAGGCCGGTTTCGGCTCGCCGGGATGCCGTGCGCGCGAGGTCATGAACGCCGCCATCACGCCGCCGATCAGCCCGAAGAGGTGGCCCTGCCAGGACACCCCGGGCGTGGTCGGCAGCACGCCCCACAGGATCGAGCCGTACAGCACCACGACGACGCCGCCCAGTGCGACGTCCCCGATCCTGCGGTCGACGAACCCCCGCACCACCAGGTAGCCGAACAGGCCGAAGACCAGGCCGGAGGCGCCCGCGGTGTTGCTCGGCGCGGGAGCGGTGAGCCACACCCCGAGCCCGCTCACCACGATGGTGATCAGGGCGACGGCGAGGAAGGTGCGGACGCCGCGCAGCGCGGCCATGAAGCCCAGGACCAGCAGCGGAACCGTGTTCGCCATCAGATGGTCGAAGCCGAAGTGCATGAACGCGGCGGGCACCACGTCGACCAGTTCGTCGGTCCGGCGCGGTGCGATGCCGAAGGTGTCCAGGGCGTGGCCCGTCGCGTAGTCGACCGCCTCGAGGAGCCACAGTAGCCCCACCCACAGCAGGACGATCTTCAAGGCCGACGTCGTCCGGTGGGTCGTCTCGCTCGTCATCGCGTACCTCCCCCGGGAGAGACCGTTGCCCGTTCGGTCCAACGCTAACCGTCCCGCGGCGGTTCCCCGGGGCCCGACGGGATCAGGGCCGGTGCACGCGGGCGTAGAGCGCCGCCGCCAGCAGGTCCTGCGGCGCCAGCGCCACCGAGTGGCGCGGCGGGTTCGGGGAGAACACGTCACCGGTCGCGAATCGGAGCCGCAGCGGAACCCGGGCCGCGGTGCCGGTCAGCCGGCCCAGGTCCACGCGGAGCTCGGCCAGCGTGCCGCGCCGCACGGTCAGCACCCCCGGCACCCGGTGTCGCGGAACCCGCTCCGGGACGATCCCCGCGTCGACCCGTTCCAGCAGCGGCGCCAGCGCGTCCGCCGTCCGCCGCGCCGGGAGGTCGACGCGCAGCCGCTGCTCCCCGGGCTCGTCCGCGCCGTGCCGGTCGCCGGCCCGCCGGTAGGTGGTGTGCTCGACCAGTACGTCCCGCAGCGCTCCCAGCGCCGCCCGCAGGTCGCTCCCGTCCGTGAGGGCCGCGGCGCCGCGCAGCCGGCGCTGCGACACCGAAACACCGGTGAACTCCTCCAGCGCCCAGCCGTACTCCGCGAAGTCGTCGCCGTCCACCGCGACCCAGCGGCCCCGGAGGAACCTGGCTGCGGCGGCGAGCGAATCGGGGAGCTGCCCGGCGAGCGCGGTGACGTCGTCCACCCGGGCCCGCTGCGCGGCGGTCAGCACGCCCGCGTCGGCGAGTGCCGCGAGCCGGAGGCGCAGGTAGACCCGCCCGTCGGCCGACTTGGTGGCGAGGACGTCCCGGCCGCCGAGGCTCACCGCGTACGCGACGCGGGTTCCGGGCCCGTACTCCGCGAGGCCGTTCAGCGGGCCGTCCGCCTGCAGCGCGAGGGCGAACTCCGCGCGGCGCAGTGCGCGCACCCGTTCCGGCCCCGGATCCGACCCCAGCTCGCGCAGCATGTCCCGCAGGTGGCTCCGCGGCGCGGCCAGATCGGCGAGCAGGGTGGCCGACTCGTCGGCGGTCACTCGCCCGACGGCCCGTTCCACGGTGGACGGGGGACCGTGGTCCGGCTCGTCGACCGGACTGCACGACGCAGCAGTGACCAGCAGCAGGCCCGCCGCGCCCACGGCGGCGGCACGGTGGCGGAGCGAACGGGAGAAGCGCACCCGACGAGCCAACCGCATGGGCGTCTCTCCGCGCCACCCGGGGGCGTCCGAGCGTCGTGCGGCGCGCGGCGTAGGCTCGGAGCGTGACTTCCAGTCAGCGCCGACCGTGGGTCGTCGGGGTCTCCGGAGCCTCGGGCACCCCCTACGCCGCCGCTGTCCTGCGCGCACTGCTGCACGCGGGCGAGGCGGTGGACCTGGTCGTCAGCCGCGCCGCGCGGCTGACCGTCCTGGACGAGACCGGCCACCCCTTCCGCGACGCCCATGCCGACGACGACCTGCGGCGTTGGCTGGCGCGTGGTGCCGACGGCACGCCGGAACTCCACCGGGTGGAGGGAGGCGACGTGCGGCACTGGTCCGCGGGCGACCTCGCCGCGGGCCCGTCCTCCGGGTCGTACCCCACGAAGGGCATGCTCGTGGTGCCGGCCAGCACGGCCTGCGTCGCCGGAGTCGCGCTGGGCCTGTCGAAGGATCTGCTGCAGCGCAGCGCCGCGGTGACCCTCAAGGAGCGGCGTCCGCTGGTGGTGACCGTGCGGGAGGCCCCGCTCACCGGGCAGACGCTGCGCCATCTGGTGACGCTGGACGACGCCGGGGCGGTGGTGCTGCCGGCCTCCCCGGCCTTCTACGCGGGGGCTCGCGACGCGCAGGACCTGGTCGATTTCGTCGCCGGGCGGGTGCTGGACGCCGCGGGCGTGCCGCACCGGTTGTACCGCCGTTGGCGGGGCGAACTGGCCGAGGGGCGTGCCGGGAGCGGGCCGACCGCAGGAGATGACGCGGTCATGCCTTAGATTCGTATCCGACGGAACCGGGAATCCGCGAATCGCAGGAAGACGGAAGGCGTAGGTCGCATGGACGCGGTGGACAGGCAGCTCATCCAGGCGCTGCGGGAGAACGGCAGGGCCTCCTATGCCGAGCTCGGGCGACTCGTGGGCCTCTCCGGGCCCAGCGTCACCGACCGGATCAACCGGCTCGAGGCGGCGGGAGTCATCACCGGGTACCGGGCGACCGTCCATGCCCCCTCCCTGGGGCTCGGCGTCACGGCACTGGTGGGGATCCAGCTGTCGGACGCCGTGGACCACGAGGAGGTCGCCGGCCGGCTGCGGGACCTCGCCGAGATCGAGGACTGCTGGTTCATCGCCGGCGACGACTCCTACATGCTGAAGGTCCGCGCGACGAACGTGGACGGCCTGGAGCGGACCATCCGCCGTCTGTCCGGCACCAAGGGGGTCTCGCGCACCCGTACCACGATCGTGCTGTCCACGAAGTGGGAGAACCGGGTCGGGGAGCTGCCCGAGGAGACCTGGGGCTAGTCTCGACCGGGGCGCCCCGTGCGGCGGCGCCCGGACACCGAGGGCTTTAAGGAGGCGCTGCAGCATGGACGCTGGGCTCAAGCGCGAGCTGGAGGACAAGGTCCGCGCGGGTGAGCGGCTCACCCGGGAGGACGGTATCGCCCTCTACGAGTGCGACGACCTCGCGTGGCTGGGCGGTCTGGCACACGAGGTGCGGACGGAGAAGAACGGCGACGTCGTCCACTTCAACGTCAACCGGCACCTCAACATGACGAACGTGTGCACGGCGTCCTGCTCGTACTGCTCCTTCCAGCGCAAGCCGGGAGAGAAGGACGCCTACACGATGCGCATCGAGGAGGCCGTCAAGCTCGCCAAGGCGATGGAGGGGGACGGACTCACCGAACTGCACATCGTCAATGGACTGCACCCCACGCTGCCGTGGCGCTACTACCCCCGCTCGCTGAGCGCCCTGAAGGAGGCGCTGCCCGAGTCCGTCTCCCTGAAGGCGTTCACGGCCACCGAGATCCACCACTTCGAGACGATCTCCGGCATGTCCGCCTCCGAGATCCTGGACGAACTGATCGAGGCGGGCCTGGAGTCGCTGACCGGCGGCGGCGCCGAGATCTTCGACTGGGAGGTCCGGCAGCACATCGTCGACCACGCCACCCACTGGGAGGACTGGTCGCGCATCCACCGCCTCGCCCACGAGAAGGGCCTCAAGACGCCCAGCACCATGCTCTACGGGCACATCGAGGAGCCCCGGCACCGCGTGGACCACGTGCTGCGGCTGCGCGAACTCCAGGACGAGACCGGCGGCTTCCAGGTCTTCATCCCGCTGCGCTACCAGCACGACTTCGTCGACATGCAGGACGGCAAGGTCCGCAACAAGCTCCAGGCGCGCACCACCATGGCCTCCGGCGCCGAGGCGCTGAAGACCTTCGCGGTCTCGCGCCTGCTGTTCGACAACGTGCCGCACGTCAAGGTGTTCTGGGTGATGCACGGCGTGCAGACCGCGCAGCTCGCCCTCCAGCACGGCGCGGACGACATGGACGGCTCGGTCGTCGAGTACAAGATCACTCACGATGCCGACGACTTCGGCACCCCGGACAAGCTCACCCGCGAGGACCTGCTCGACCTGATCCGCGACGCCGGCTTCCGGCCCGTCGAGCGGAACACCCGGTACGAGATCCTCCGCGAGTACGACGGCCCCGACCCCGACCGCCGCGAGTCTCCGCAGCCGATGAAGGTCTGAGCGCCGGTGCAGGTTCCCGCACCCCTGCCGGCCTTCGAGGCCGACCCTTCCGTGGACCGTGCCCTCCGCGACGACCTGCTGCGCCTGTGGGTCGACGTGGCGGACGCGGGCGGATCCGTCGGCTTCGTCCCGCCGGTCGGTGAGGACGACGTGCGGCCCGAGCTGCTGCGGTACCTGCGCGACATGGCCGACGGCAGGGCCCGGCTGGTCGTCGGGCGGGACGGCGACGGCAGAGCAGCCGCCTCGGCCTTCCTGGTGCGGGACGCCCACCGCCTGATGCGACACTGGGCGTGGCTGTACATCGTGATGGTGCACCCCTCCCTGCAGGGGAAGGGCCTGGGCCGAGCGCTGATGTCGGCCGTCGCGGAGACCGCCCGCGCCTGGGACGGCATCGAGGCGCTGCGCCTCACCCACCGGAGCGGGCGCGGCCTGGAGCACTTCTACGGTGCCTGCGGCTACCGGGAGGTCGGGCGCGTGCCCGGCGCCTTCCGCGTCGCGGAGGAGCAGTACTGCGACGAGGTCACCCAGTGGCTGACCCTCACCCCACCCGTCAGGAAAGAGACCACACCGTGAGCAGCACCACACACGCCACGCTCCGCTACACCGCCCTGCGGATCGGCATCTTCCTCGGCTGTCTCGTGCTCGTCGCCGGCCTCGCGTACGTCGGTGCGCTGCCCGCGGGCATCGGCAGTTCGCACCCGCTGTGGGTGCTGCTGCTGGCGCTGGTGCTCTCCGCGCCGCTGAGCTTCGTGCTGCTCCGCAAGCAGCGAGCGGCGATGTCGGCCCAGATCGTCGGCGGTGTGGACCGGGCCAAGGAGAAGCTGGCCGCCAACCGCAGCATGGAGGACTGAGGACGCGCCTTACGTAAGCCTCGTCACAGCCGCTGCCACGCCCCGTCGGGAATCCCCTGTTCCCGGCGGGGCGTTGTGCGTCGCGTACCGACGATCCAGAAGGCAGCCTTTCAGGGGCCATAACTCCCGGTGTTAGCGTGAGGGACATGACGACAGCAGCTCCGTTCGCAGATGCGACCAGCACGAGGCTGGTCGCGCGGCTGCATGTCGACCTCTGCCGCTGCCTGACGGCGGTCTGTCGCAGGGCCTGATCGGCAGCCGGACCTCCTCCGGCACACCCGGGCGCCGTTCGAGGCGCCCGGCTCCGCGCCGCTGTGCGCGCTCTCCACCACGACCCCCCCTCTTCCCGACCGGAGTGTGTCCGTGTCCTCCGAGACGACTTCCCCTGCCGCCGCGGTGCGGCGGTCCCGCCTGCCCCGTGCGTTCCGCGTGCCCTTCTGGGCCCAGATACTCGCCGGCCTCGTGCTCGGCGTCGTGCTGGGCTGGGTGGCCCGCACCGGCGACGTGTCCTGGCTCGGCACCGGCCTCGCCAGAACTGGCGAGATCTTCGTGCAGTTGCTGAAGCTGGCCGTCGCGCCGCTGGTGTTCTTCGCGATCGTGATCTCGATCACCAACCTGCGCAAGGTGTCCGACGCGGCGCGGCTCGCCGTGCGGACCCTGCTCTGGTTCATGGCCACCTCACTCATCGCCGTCGGCATCGGCCTCGCGATCGCCCTGCTGACCGACCCGGGCGCCGGCACCGGCCTGGACGCCGGTGACGGGGCCGCGCCCGAGCAGTCCGGCTCCTGGCTGGACTTCCTCACCGGCATCGTTCCCACCGACGTGGTCACGCCGTTCACCGAACTGAACGTCCTCCAGATCGTCTTCCTCGCTGCCGTCGTGGGCATCGCGGCACTGAAGCTCGGGCCCAAGGCCGAACCGCTCCTGGAACTCGGGGAGTCCGTGCTCACCCTGCTGCAGAAGGCGCTGTGGTGGGTCATCCGGCTCGCCCCGATCGGCTCCCTCGGCCTCATCGGCACCGCCATCAGGGACTACGGCTGGGACCTCATCGGCCGATACGCCACCTTCACCGCCGACATCTACGTCGGCTGCGCGCTGGTCCTCTTCGGGGTGTACCCGCTGCTGCTGGCCACCGCGGCCAAGGTCGACCCGGTGCAGTTCTTCCGCGGCGCCTGGCCCGCGATCCAGCTCGCGTTCGTCTCCCGCTCCTCGGTGGGCACCATGCCGCTGACCCAGCGCGTCGTCGAACGCCTCGGCGTGCCCCGGGAGTACACCTCCTTCGCGGTGCCGTTCGGCGCCACCACGAAGATGGACGGCTGCGCCTCCGTCTACCCGGCGATCGCCGCCGTGTTCGTCGCGCAGATCTTCGGCGTCGACCTCGGGGTCGGTGACTACCTGCTGATCGCCTTCGTGTCGGTCGTCGGCTCGGCCGCGACGGCAGGACTGACCGGTGCGACCGTCATGCTGACCCTGACCCTCTCCACGCTCGGCCTGCCGCTGGCCGGAGTCGGTCTGCTGCTGGCGATCGATCCGATCCTGGACATGATGCGCACCGCGACCAACGTCGCCGGTCAGGCGCTGATCCCGGTGATCGTCTCGGCCCGGGAGGGCATCCTGGACCGCGACGCCTTCGGCCGCGCGAGGAGCTTCAGCCCCGACGAGGCCGCCCCCGACGAGGCGCCGCACGAGCCTGTGGCCGACCGGCAGGAGCCCGTCCCCGCGTGACGCCGTCCCTGCGATGACCGGCACCGTTGCTCCTCCGGACCTCTCGGGTACGGAGGAGCAACGGCGTAGGGTGGGGATCCGGTGACGCTCCCGGGGGTGGGCAGGGGCGAAGTGAAGGGCGAAATGGTGGGGACGAAGAACGGCAAGCGAGTACCCAGGGCCGTCCGCGAACAGCAGATGCTCGACGCGGCGGTGGCGGAGTTCGCCCGATGCGGCTACCGGTCGGCCTCGATGGACGACATCGCCGAGGCCGCGGGAGTGTCCAAGCCGCTGGTCTACCAGTATCTGCACTCCAAGGAGGACCTCTTCACCGCGTGCATCGAGCGGGAGTCGGCCGCCCTGAAGGACGCGGTGTCGCTCGGCACGCGCGAGACGGCGGCCTCCTCCGACCAGCAGCTGTGGAGCGGACTCTGCGCCTTCTTCGCGCACACCGCCACCTACCCCGACAGCTGGACCCTGCTGTACCGGCAGGCCCGCGGCGAGGGCGAGCCGTTCAACGGCCTGGTCCACGGCATGCGGGCCGAGATCGTGGACATGGTGACCGTGCTGATCGGCCGCGCCGCCCAGGACGCCGGCTGCGACGAGGATCTCGTCGACCGCGAGGTCTCCGGCCTGGCGCACGCGCTGACCGGCGCGGCCGAATCGTTGGCGGACTGGGCCAACTCCCGTGCGGTGGACCGTCCGACAGCGAAGGAGACCGCCGCCACCCTCATGAACTTCTGCTGGACGGGCCTGGAGAGCCTGATGAAGGGCACCCACTGGTCGCCGTCCCGCTGAGGTGCAGCCGGGAACCGGTCCCGCCCTCCCGCAGCTCGAAGCGGCCGTCCCGCTCGTGCAGCACCACCGCCCCCGGCAGCGGCACGGGCGCCAGGAAGCGTGCCCGGGCCGTGACGGCCTCCGCGTCCCCGACCGTGTGCGCGAGGCAGCGTGCGAACGTCCACATGCCGTGGGCGATCGGCCTGGGAAAGCCGAACAGCCGCGCGGTGAGGGCGTGGAGGTGGATCGGATTGCGATCACCCGAGACGGCTCCGTAGCGGCGCCCCAGGTCTCCCGGCAGGGACCACCGCTCCTGCCGGGGCAGGGGATCGGCGAGCTCCGCTGAAGGCTCACGGCCCGACGCCGCCGGTGGCGGCCCCGCGTCCGCCCGACGGTGGCGGCACAGGTACGTGCTGTTGGAGGACCACACCTCCTCGTCCGCGAGCGAGGCGCGGGTCACCAGCCGGAACGTGCTGCCCCGCCGGTGCGGCGCGAACCCCTCGGCGTGCACGCGGACCGTCGGCCGGTCCGCCGGGTGCAGCGGACGGTGCTGCACCACGTCCACCTTCGTGTGCACCAGCCCGAGGAGCGGGAAGGGGAAGGCGCGCGACGCCATCAGGCGCAGGGCGAGGGGGAATCCGAGCAGGTGCGGGTAGGACGCCGGCAGCCGGTCGCCCGCCGGGAATCCGCACAGCCGGGCATATGCCGCGACGTGCCCCGGATCCGTGGAGACCGCCTCGCGCACCATTTCGGTGCCGGGCAGTGCCGCTCCGTCGTACGGCGGCCGCTTCGCGACGCCGCCCAGCACGCCCTTGACGAGGGTTGCGGTCGAGGTCATCTCAGGCCCCCAGCAGGCTCTGGCCGCACACGCGGACGACCTGGCCGTTGACCGCGCCGGAGTCGGGTCGGGCGAACCAGGCGGTGGTCTCGGCGACGTCGACGGGAAGCCCGCCCTGCGAGAGGGAGTTCATCCGGCGACCCGCCTCGCGGATCGTGAACGGCACCGCCGCGGTCATCGCCGTCTCGATGAAACCCGGCGCGACCGCGTTGACGGTGACACCGTGCCGCTCCGCGGCACGCGGCGCGAGCGAGCGCACCAGGCCGATGATTCCGGCCTTGCTCGCGGCGTAGTTGGTCTGCCCGGTGTTCCCCGCGATGCCCGCGATGGAGGCGGTCGCCACCACGCGCCCGCCCGGGCCGAGGGCTCCCTCGCGCAGCAGGTGGTCGGTGGTGCGCAGCACGCTGTCCAGGTTGACGTCCAGCACGCCGTCCCACCGGTCGGCCGCCATGTTGGCGAGCCTGCGGTCCCGCGTGATCCCGGCGTTGTGGACCAGGACGTCCAGGCTGCCGGAGGGCAGCGCGGACGTGATGCGTGCGCCCGCGTCGTGCGCCGTGACGTCCAGCGGCAGTGCCGTGCCCCGTAGCCGTTCGGCGACGGCCGTCAGCTCGTCCGCGGCCTGCGGGACGTCGAGGCAGAGCACGTGGGCGCCGTCCCGCGCCAGGGTCGCGGCCACCGCCTCACCGATGCCGCGCGCGGCGCCGGTGACCAGCGCGGTGCGGCCCGCCAACGGCTGTCGCGGGTCGGGAACCGGGCCCGGGGTCTGCCCGGTGGCGCCGATCCCGATCACCTGGCCGCTGACGTAGGCCGAGCGCGGCGAGAGCAGGAAGGCCAGGGTGGAGGCGGCGTCCGCGGGAGTGGCGTCCGGCGCGAACCGGACGAGGTGCGCGGTGCGGCCGCCGCCCAGTTCCTTGCCGAGCGACCGTACGAACCCTTCCAGGGCCTGCTGGGCGGCTGCCTGGTGGTGGTCGTGCGGGTCGGGCGAGGAGCCCAGCACCACGACCCGGCCACAGGAGGCGATGCGCCGCGCGACCGGATGGAGGGCGCGATGCACCTCCCGCAGTTCCGGAATCGCGCGGATACCCGTAGCGTCCAGGACGACGGCGGAGAACCGGTCGCCCCGCCCGGAGCCGGTTGGTGGCCCGGTGTCCGCCTCCCGGCGGACGTCGAGCCCGCTTCTGCCGAGGGCCGCTGCCAGCTCCGCCGCGTCGCACGTCGTTCTGCCGGCGGTCAGGTGCAGCAGCGGGCCGCCCTCCAGCAGGGGCCGCTCCGCCGACCAGCGGTGCAGCGGTTCCGGCCGGGGCAGGCCGAGACGTCGGGAGAGGAAGCGGCCGGTGCGGGAGCGGGTCCATCGCAGGTACCGGTCCGTCATGCCGTTCTCCTCCTGGTGGGTCTCGCGATACATTACTTCCGGGTAAGGTTACTCATTCGTCAGGAGTTTGGTCGAGCATGAGCCCCAGCGGCCTCCTTCGTTCCTCCGCACCGCGCCGCGTCGCGATCGTCGGCGGCAGCCGTATCCCCTTCGCACGGTCCGACGGCCCGTACGCCACCTGCAGCAACCAGGACATGCTCACCGCAGCGCTCGACGGCCTCGTCGAACGGTACGCGCTGCAGGGGCAACAGGTCGGCGAATTCGTGGCCGGAGCGGTGCTCAAGCACAGCCGCGACTTCAACCTGGCCCGCGAGACCGTGCTCGGCTCCCGCCTCGACCCGCGCACCCCCGCCTACGACCTCCAACAGGCCTGCGGCACCGGCCTTCAGGCCGTGATCGCCGTCGCCAACAAGATCGCCCTCGGGCAGATCGACGCGGGCATCGCAGGAGGCGCCGACACCGCCAGCGACGCCCCGCTCGGCGTCAACGACCGCCTGCGCCGCATCCTGCTGGCCGCCCGCCGCGCCCCGTCCCTGCCGGAGCGGGTGAAGCAACTGGCGCGCATCCGGCCCGGCCACCTCGTGCCGGAGATACCCCGGAACGCGGAACCCCGCACCGGGCTGTCCATGGGCGACCACGCCGCCCGCACGGCCCGGGAATGGGGCATCTCCCGCGAGGCGCAGGACGCCCTCGCCGTCCGAAGCCACCACAACCTGGCCAAGGCCTACGACGACGGCTTCCTGCACGACCTGGTGGTGCCGTACCGGGGCCTGGCCCGCGACCAGAACCTGCGCCCCGGCACCTCGGCACACAAACTCGCCGGTCTCACCCCGGTGTTCGGCCTCGGCGAGTCCACCGGCGGACCGGAGGGCGCCACGATGACGCCGGGCAACTCCACCCCGCTCACCGACGGCGCGGCCACCGTGCTGCTGGCCTCCGAGGAGTGGGCCGAGGCGCGCGGCCTGAAGCCCCTCGCCTACCTGACGGCCTACGAGACCGGCGCGGTCGACTTCACGGAGGCCGGGGACGAAGGGCTGCTGATGGCGCCCGCCCACGCGGTGCCGCGCATGCTGCGCCGCGCGGGGCTGGGCATCGAGGACTTCGCACTCTTCGAGGTGCATGAAGCGTTCGCCTCCCAGGTGCTGGCCACACTGGCGGCGTGGGAGAAGCAGGGGCTCCGGCCCGTCGACCACGACCGCCTCAACGTGGCCGGGTCCTCACTGGCCACCGGGCACCCCTTCGCCGCCACCGGGGCACGCATCGTCGCCACGCTCGCCAAACTGCTGGCCGAACGGGAGGGCGCCGAACCGGGTGCGCGCGGACTCGTCTCCGTCTGCGCCGCCGGCGGCCAAGGCGTCACCGTCGTCCTCGAACGCGCCTGAGGGCCAGGGCGACGACCTCATGCCGCCCGCCTGCGTCGACATCGACGGGATACGGGTGACAGGACGGCTTCCGTCACCGCGACGGCCGGACACCCCTTCTGGGTTCCGGAGCGGCCGACATGGGCCGGTGAGGTCAGGGAAGGCATCGTCGTGCTCCGACCGTTGATGCGGGAGAAGCGCGGAGGAGTTGTGCAGGCGTATCGATGCCTGCTGCTATTCGCAACAGCTGACGAGCAGAATGCTGGTGGAGTTGCCACAATCGATCTCGATCCGGCGAGACTGGAATCATTGGAGAGAATCGATCGAGATCGTGATGTCCGCAGGACTCTCGTGCGGATGTTCTCTCTCGCGGCAGGTGGAATTTCGATGCTCTCGAAGGAGTAGTCGTTCCGCCCGGTAAGGGATTAGGCAGCGGGATCACTTCCGTCAAGCGGCCGGACCGGCGAAATGGGATCGCGATGGTTGGTTTGGTTGAGTAGTTGGTGAGCCGATTCAGTGACTCCACCGGGGCGATGGCACACCGCGTTCGCCTAGGCGAATCATGGAGGTCATAGCGTGCCCGTTATCGACCGCGATACGGTCACCTGACGGCAGTAGTTGACGGCAACGGCGGCGAACGTCAGGGGTGTTTGCCGCCGTTGCCGTGCAAGTGTCAGGGACGTTCGAGTGCGGCGCCGAGGGCGTCGATGGCGTCTCGCTTCAGTCGGGGGCGGACGTGGGCGTAGACGGCGGCGGTGACGCGGATGTGGGCGTGACCGAGAAGTTCCTTGACCGAGGCGAGGGTGCGTTGGGTGAGGCCGCTGATGCGGGCGATCTCGCGGCGGAGGTTGAGGACGAAGCGGGACCACAGGGCGGGCGCGTGAGCGTTCCACAGCACCGCCCCTCGGTAGTCGTAACGCTTCGGGTCCAGGGGTGAGCAGTTTCTCTGCGGTTTCAAGGCGGGCCCGCTGACGCGGACCCGCGCGCGGCCGGTGCGCGGGCCCGGCCGCTATGGCGCCCCCCCCGCTGACCCGAACCCGGCCCCTTGGCCGCGCAAGATCAGCACTCCGGAACGGCCTGGAAGCCGCCAGAACACGCGACGTGTCAGCGCCCCGGCAGATCGGACCAGCCACAGGCGAGCCTTTGCCGGGTGCAGGTGGAGGTCAACTGCTTCGCCGGGTCAACGCGGCCATCGGCGGGGGTGACGGCGGGGGAAGCTGCTGACCGGTGGGGGCGGTGCGTGCCAGACTGGCGGCATGGCCACTGATGCACTGCACTTGACTGCCGCGATCACCCACGAGGGCGAGTGGTATGTGGCGCGCTGTCTCCAGGTCGAGGTTGCCTCCCAGGGTGAGACCATCGAGGAGTCCTTGGAGAACCTCCGCGAAGCGCTGGAGCTCTACTTCGAGGACGCTCCCGCCCCCGAGGTGACCGATGTGATCACCGCCCCTGTGGAAGTGCGGCGCGCCGCGTGAGCCCCGCCGTCCCTACGGGTCTCTCGGGAGCCGCAGTAGCGAAGGCCCTGGAGCGGGGCGGATTCGAGTACGTCTCCACCCGTGGCAGCCACGCCAAGTACCGCAGCGGAGAGCGGACCGCCATCGTCCCTCTCCACCGCAGTCTCGCACCCGGGACCCTCCGCTCCATCCTCCGCCAGGCCAACTGGACTGTCGATGACCTTCAGGCGCACCTGAAGTAGCCGGCCACCGGTTCTGACGGCAACGCTGACGGCAACCGGACCCGTCAACGGCATACGCCTGCGGACTTCCCTGGACACACGGGTCGGCGCTGACCTGCAAAAACGCAGATCATAAGCCCCTGTCCAGCACACGTACTATGTGCTGGCGGGCGAGACTCCGGTTCTGGTTCACAACAGCAATGGCGATCTGACCCCTGAGCAGCTGAAGTCCATCGGCTCGTATCGGCAGTTGATCGATGAGCACGAGGCGAAACTCCGGGATTATCTAGCGAACCCGGACGCCTACGACAACAAGGGGTACCTCAAGAATGCGCCGCATGAAGAGGTTCGGCAGCGAATAGTCGAGGGGCGCGCCAAGCACCTCAGGAAGGAAATACAAACCTTCCACGAGAACATCGCGAAAATCACCGGGAGTGTTTGCTGATGGTCGAGATTCCAGTAGGCAAACTCAAAGATGTCTTCGACTTGCTCATGGAGCGGATCCAGGCCGGTGAGCAGGTGTTGGAAATCGATACGGAGGCATTCTGGTCCGTGCCTCGAGATCAGGCTTATGACGTCTACAGTGAGCCGCGAGATCTCACGATCGGTATGCTTTCTGAGTCGTGGGGTCACCTGGAAGATATGCTCTCCGATCCCGACCGTGTTGTGGGACACGGTTTCGTCTGGCTCTCCGAGGTCCTTCGTGCCATCGGTGACGAAGCGGCCTCCTGAGATAATGACGGTCTTCCAGTATGGGAAGGTGAATTGGTTTTCGGAGCCCACCTTCGTCCTCGGTATTTCCCGGCAGCTTGAAGTCATCGACTCGGCCGGCGAGCACGAGTCTTACGTTCAGGTGCAATTCGAACTCAGGTATCCTTTGGGTGATGACCTCGATTCTGTAGGCGGCCATTCGGAGTGGTGGTTCCCTGGTGGTGGAGTTTCGTTCGGCAGCTGGCTGGATTCCGTGGATCGAGCTGAAATTTCGAATCGCCTTGCAGTGAAAACTCCTCGCGAATTTGCGATCCAGCAGGAGATGGTTTAGCTGACTCGTTGAGCATCTCGAAAGCAGGAGGCCCCACCGGTTTGATTCCGGTGGGGCCTCCTGGCGTATGTGACGGCAACGTCAGCGGACGACGGCTGCGGCGGGCGGATCGTCCGGGTCGTCGGTGGGGCCAAGGGCGTGGCGAAATCAGCGAGGGCTTGGCGTTGGAGGCGGAGTCGGACGTGCGTACACGGGGGCAATGGCGGGGCACCGATGTGTGCATGGCCGGGTACGGGTGATGGGCAGATCCGGCCTCTCGGGCAGTCTGCAGGGCGCCAGTTGGTAGCTTTGCTGCCCTTGCCGCTTGCCGATGCCTCGGGGGGAACCGTGAACCAGCCGCCTCAGCCGCCGAACCAGCCGCCGTCCCAACCGCCTCAGCCGCCTCCGCCTCCCGCGCAGCCCCCGCAGCCCGCGGGCCAGGGCGCAGCCCCGCCCGGGTACGGCTATCCGCAGCAGGGCCCCGGGATGCCGCCGCCGGTGATGGGCGTGGGCGCCCCGCAGCCGGTGCCGCCGCAGGGGCCGGGTGGGCCGGGCGTGGCGGGCCCTCCGATGTATCCGGGCGCCTGGCAGGGCGCGCCCGGTCCCGTGCCGTATCCGGGGGCCGGTGCGCCCGTCCGTCCGGGGAGCGGCAGCCCGGTAGGTGCGTTCTTCCTCGGGCTGCTCGCCTCGTTCGCGGTCGCCCTGGTCTTCAGCGTCCTCAACGCGCTGCTGGTCCTCGACCAGTCGCGGACCGCGGTGAACACCGTGTACATCGTGCACGGCCTGCTGAACGGGGCGGTCGTCGGCTGGCTCGTCGCCCTCGTGGGACGCCGCAGCACGGGCGCCCATGCGGGCGGGGCCGTGGTGGCGACGCTGGGTGCGTTCTTCGGGTTCACGAACTCCATCGCCGTTCTCAACATCGTGAACGGCGGACTGTGGGGCTTCTTCGACCTGCTGAGCTACGACCCGTTGTGGCCGGCCACGGCATGGTGGGGTCTGGACGGCCTCGGCCACGCTCTGGCGCTGGTCGGCCTCGCTGCCGCGGCCGGTTCGGCATGGGGTACCGCCCACCTGGTCAGCCGCAAGCGGCCCTGATGCGGCGGGCGCGGTGCCGACCGGGCCGACTGTTCAGGTGAGTTCGTCGGCGAGGAGGTCTATCAGCAGGCCGTCGGTCCAGGCGCCGGGCCGCGGGTCGCGCCCGTAGGCGCGCAGGATGCCCACCGGGCGGAAGCCGACCTTCTCGTACGCGCGGATCGCCGCGGTGTGCGCCGCCGCCGGGTCGATGGTCAGGCGGTGGTGGCCGCGTTCGGTCATCAGCCGGCAGGCCAGGGTGCGGACGGTGTCCGGCCCCAGGCCCCGGCCGTGGTGCCGTGCGTCGAGGAAGAGGTCGATGCCGGCGTGGCGGTACTCGGGGTCGTCCTCCTCCGCGTACTGGACGGCGCCGACGACCTCGTGGCCGTGCACCACGGCGAGCATGCCGGAGTAGTCGTCCGGCGGGGAGCACCGGGCGGCGACCTCCGGTTCGCGGACGCTCCGCTCGAGGATCTCCCGGTCGCCGTCCTGCACCGGCCGCGGCAGGACCGCCTCTCCGCGCAGTTCCATGCCGCCATTGTCCCCGGACGGAGTACGAACCGTCACCCGATGAACTTGTCATGTTCACAATTACTGCGAACTTCCGGGGAAGGCTCTCCCTGTCGAGGAAGTCAACGGGAGGATCCCCCGCATGTCCGTCCGCCACCGCAGAGCGCGCACGGCTCTGCCGCTGCTCGCCGCCGGCGCCCTGCTCGCCGCCCTGACCGGACAGGGTGCCGCCACCGCTGCGCCCGCACCGGCCCCCGCCGGGGCCGCCGCATACGACGAGAGCTACTACGACGGGGCCGTCGGCAAGAGCGGTCAGGAGCTCAAGAGCGCCCTGCACGACATCATCAGCGTCCAGCAGAAGCTGAGCTACTCCCAGGTGTGGGACGCGCTGATGGTGACCGACCGGGCGCCCTCCGACCCGTCGAGCGTAGTGCTGCTCTACAGCGGCCAGACCCGCAGCGCCTCCCAGCACGGCGGCAACCAGGACGACTGGAACCGCGAGCACGTGTGGGCCAAGTCCCACGGCGACTTCGGCACCAGCACCGGCCCGGGCACCGACATCCACCACCTGCGGCCCACCGACGTCACGGTGAACGGCGCCCGGGGCAACAAGGACTTCGACAACGGCGGCTCGCCGGTCTCCGAGGCCCCCGACAGCTACACCGACAGCGACTCCTTCGAGCCGCGCGACGCGGTCAAGGGCGACGTGGCCCGCATGATCTTCTACATGGCCGTCCGCTACGAGGGCGACGACGGCTTCGCCGACCTGGAGCTCAACGACCAGGTCGACAACGGCTCCGCGCCGTACATGGGCCGGGTGTCCGTGCTGAAGCAGTGGAGCCAGCAGGACCCGCCGGACTCCTTCGAGGAGAACCGCAACCAGGTCATATACGACCAGTTCCAGGGCAACCGGAACCCGTTTGTCGACCACCCGGAGTGGGTCGAGTCCATCTGGTGACCCCGGTCGCGGCACCTCTTCCCGCCGGTGCCGTGACGGGTACGGCCGCCGCTCCTGCGGTGAGCGGCGGCCGTACGGCTCCCGCCGGGTCCGCCTCAGAAGGGGCGGTCGCCGGCGATCGCCACCCGTTCCGCGACGCGGCGGTGCGGGAAGTAGTCGTCGACCGCGTAGTGCTGCGTGGCGCGGTTGTCCCAGAACGCGATGTCGCCCTCCTGCCAGTGGAAGCGCACCTGGTACTCCGGGACGTGCGCCTGCCGGACCAGGTACGCCAGCAGCCGGTCGCTCTCCTCCCGCGGCATCCCCGTCAGGTGCGTGGTGAAGGAGGTGTTGACGAACAGCATCTTCCGGCCGGTCTCCGGATGGGTGCGGACCACGGGATGTTCCACCGGCGGGAAGGCGTCCTGCAGCGGCGCCAGCCGCTCCGGCCCGTAGAACCGGCGGAAGCCCGGCAGGAAGTCGTGGACCGCCGTCGCACCGTCGATGCGGGATTTCACCTCCTCCGGCAGGTTGTCCCAGGCGGCCGCCATGTCGGCCCACATGGTGTCGCCGCCCGTCGGGGGCACCTCACGCAGTTGGAGGACCGCCCCGAGCGCCGGGCGCTCCCGGAAGGTGACGTCGGCGTGCCAGACGTTCTCGAAGGTGGGCACCGCGCTCTTGTCGAAGCGGGCCACCTCGCTCGACGTGCCCCGGGCGAGCAGCGGGTTGGTCTCCAGCTCGCCCCAGTGACGGGCGAAGTCCGCCTGCTCCTGCGAGGTGAGGTGCGCGCCGCGGAAGAACAGCACCTTCCACTCCAGCAGAGCCCGGTTCAGTTCCTCGCGCAGCTCCGGTGGGAGCGGGCCGCGCAGGTCGATGTCGCGGATCTCGGCGCCGATCAGCCGGCCCTGCGGCACCAGAGTGAACAGTTCGTACGGCCGGTCCTCCCAGCCGTCGGGGACGCGGCGCAGCGTGCGGCGCCCCTCGTACATGCCGCCCTCCGGTATGCGGGCCTCGCGGAGTGCGGGGGATACGGCGCCGGGGGGCGTACCGGCGGACGTGTCGGTGAGGGTCACGGTTCTCCTCCTGGGAACGGTGCGAGCGGACAAGGCGCGTCGGGTGAGCGAGCAACGCCCTCGCACCGCGCGGGGCGCGGCATCCGGAAGACCGGGCAGGAGAAGCCGTGGGGGCCACGGCGGCGCTCGTCGTCGGCGGCCGGAGGCCGGCCGGGCGCGATGCGGGGCGGCGGGGAACGGCCGCCCGGCTATCGGCCGGAGCGCTCGCACCCGTCGCGCTCGGGGATGCGCAGAACCCCGGTGGCGTCCGACGTGTGCGTGGTCATGAGGGGCATGGTAGCCCCGCACCGCACCCAAGGACAGGAGCCCCCCGCCCGAACGGGCGAGGGGCTCCTTGGGTACTGCGAAACAGGGCGATCAGCCCGCGGTGACGTTCTCCGCCTGCGGACCCTTCGGGCCCTGGGTGACGTCGAAGGTCACGGTCTGGTTCTCCTCGAGGGAGCGGAAGCCCGTGGCGTTGATCGCGGAGTAGTGGACGAAGACATCGGGACCGCCGCCGTCCTGGGCGATGAAGCCGAAGCCCTTTTCAGCGTTGAACCACTTGACGGTTCCGGTAGCCATAAGCCCTCCTTGGGCCTATAAGGGTCGCCCTGTTCCAGAACCTCGAGAAGCCTGAAAACGACGAGAGCCCGCGGTCACATGCTCCGCAGGCTCTGTACTGCAAGGGAAACCTAACTGCAACTTGATCCAGAGCCTAGCACGCTGCCCTGGTCCGTGGAAGGGAAGCCCGGCGCGTTCACCCGGTCGGGACTCCCCTGTGACAGAACGGCTGCCGCGCCCGCCCCGCCCGGTCCGCGCTCTGCCCGTGCCCTGCCCGCGCCCCGCGGCGTCCGGCGAGGGGCGCGGCGCGAGGCGGAGCGGCGGCGGGCGTACCCTCGCCAGAGTGACTGCAGAGCCGACATCGCGCCCCCGCGTGGGCCACATCCAGTTCCTGAACTGCCTGCCGCTCTATTGGGGTCTCGCCCGCACCGGCACGCTGCTGGATCTGGAACTGACCAAGGACACCCCCGAAAAGCTGAGCGAAGCGCTCGTGAACGGGGATCTCGATATCGGTCCCGTCACGCTCGTGGAATTCCTCCGCAATGCCGAGGATCTCGTCGCGCTTCCCGATATCGCGGTGGGCTGCGACGGCGCTGTCATGTCCTGCGAAATCGTGGCGCGCCGTCCGCTGGAAGAACTCGACGGTGCACCCGTCGCGCTGGGCTCCACCTCCCGGACATCGGTCCGGCTGGCGCAACTGCTGCTCGCCGAGCGGTACGGCGTGCGTCCGGAATACTTCTCCTGCCCTCCGGACCTGCCGTCGATGATGGAACGGGCCGAGGCGGCGGTGGTCATCGGCGACGTCGGGCTCCGCGCCTACCTGCGGGCGCTGCCCGAACCCGGCCTCGTCGTGCACGACCTCGGACAGCAGTGGAAGGACTGGACGGGACTGCCGTTCGTCTTCGCGGTCTGGGCGGTGCGCCGCGACTACCTCGCGCGCGAGCCCGGCATCGTGCACGCCGTCCACGACGCGTTCCTCGCCTCCCGCGACCTGTCCCTGGAGGAGGTCGCCAAGGTCGCCGAACAGGCAGCCCGCTGGGAGCCGTTCGAGGCGTCCGTGCTGGAGCGGTACTTCACCACGCTCGACTTCCGGCTGGGAGCGGAGCAGCTCGCGGGCATTGCCGAGTTCGCCCGCCGGACCGGGGACTCCAGCGGTTTCCCCGCGGACGTGAAGGTCGACCTGCTGGAGCGGTGAGCAGCGGCGCCCCCGGCTCCGGGCCGTCGCCCTGCGACGCTGCGCGAGGCCGGGCGCCGGTGCTGGCGTACGCTGGAGCGTCCGTACCCGCCAGACGTGAAGGGATGCCCCGGTGCCCGAGAACGCCGACCTCCAGTCCGTACTCGAGCGCGCCGCCGAGGGCGGACGCGTCACCCCCGAGGAGGCGCTCGACCTCTACCGGTACGCCCCGCTGCACGCGCTCGGCCGGGCCGCCGACGCGGTGCGCCGCCGCCGCTGGGCGGGCATCGAGCACATCGCCACGTACATCATCGAGCGGAACATCAACTACACCAACTCCTGCGTGACCGCGTGCAAGTTCTGCGCCTTCTACGCGTCGCCCAAGAGCGACCAGGTCTGGACCCGCGACCTCGACGACATCCTGCGGCGCTGCGCGGAGACGGTCGAGCTGGGCGGCACCCAGATCATGTTCCAGGGCGGCCACCACCCCGACTACGGCGTGGAGTACTACGAGGAGCACTTCGCCGCCATCAAGAAGGCCTTCCCCCAGCTGGTCATCCACTCCCTCGGCGCCTCCGAGGTCGAGCACATGGCCCGCATCTCCGGCGTGACGCCGGAGGAGGCGATCAGCCGCATCCACGCGGCCGGCCTCGACTCCTTCGCCGGCGCGGGCGCCGAACTGCTGCCGGAACGCCCCCGGAAGGCCATCGCGCCGCTGAAGGAGTCGGGCGAGCGCTGGCTGGAGATCATGGAGACCGCGCACCGGATGGGCGTCGAGTCGACCTCCACGATGCTCATGGGCACCGGTGAGACGAACGCCGAGCGCATCGAGCACCTGCGCATGATCCGCGACGTGCAGGACCGCACGGGCGGCTTCCGCGCCTTCATCCCGTACACCTACCAGCCGGAGAACAACACGCTGAAGGGGCAGACGCAGGCCACGCTCTTCGAGTACCTGCGCATGATCGCCGTGGCGCGGATCTTCCTCGACAACGTCGCCCACATCCAGGGTTCCTGGCTCACCACGGGCAAGGAGGTCGGTCAGCTGTCCCTGCACTACGGCGCGGACGACCTCGGCTCCGTCATGCTCGAGGAGAACGTCGTCTCCTCGGCCGGCGCCAAGCACCGCTCCAACCGCATGGAGCTCATCGACCTCATCCGCAAGGCCGGCCGGGTGCCGGCGCAGCGCGCCACCACCTACGAGCACCTGGTGGTGCACGACGACCCGGCGAACGACCCGGTGGACGACAAGGCCGTCTCCCACCTGTCCTCGACCGCGCTCGACGGCGGCAGTGCCCGCCCCGAACTCACCCTCGTCGAAGCGGACTGAGCGGCCGCCCCGTGCTGACCGTCCACGCCGCCGCCCTCGTCGTGCCCGGCGCGGCGGTGGCCCCGCTCGCCGACGGTGCGGTCGCGGTGGACGGCGGGACGGTCACCGCCGTCGGCCCCGCGGACGAACTGGCCCGTGCGCATCCGCGGGCCCGGACGCGGCACTGGCCCGGTCTGCTCACTCCCGGACTCGCGCACCGCGGTGCGTCGCCGCTGCTGGAGCACGCCTACCACCCGGATCCGCGCGAGGCCGACACGCTCGGGACGGCACCGCTGACCGGAACCACGCTCGGCACGCTGCCCCTCGACGACATGCGCTGGGGCAGCAGTGCCCGCCGCGGCCTCCAGCTGCTGCTGCGCCACGGGGTGACGGCCGTCGCGGGCCCGTTCCGGCGCCCCGCGGTGCGTACGGCCGTCGCCCGCGCCGGGGTCGTCCGGGTCGCGGACGGGGACCCGGAGGCACCGGTCCCGTCCCTCGATCCGCTCGCGGCGTGCTCCCCGGCCGCCGCGTTCGCCGGGACGCTCGCGCCGGGTGCGCGGGCCGATCTCGCCGCCTTCGCCGTACCGGATCCCGCCGCCCTGGAGGAGACCGGAGCGGCCTGCTGCGTCGCGACGGTGGTCGCCGGGCGGCTGGCCTACCGCGGCCGATGGGACGCGCCCGGCCGGTAGCGGGAGGGGCCGGCGCGCGGTTCCCGGGCGCCTCGGGCGCGCCCGAGGCGCCCCCTGCCGCACCGCCGTCGCGGGGGCGGGTGAAGAATGAGTCCCGTGACTCGCGCATCCCTGGAGAAGCAGCCGCACGAGGTCGCCGCGATGTTCGACGACGTGGCGGCCCGCTACGACCTGACCAACGACGTGTTGTCCCTGGGGCAGACCAGGCTGTGGCGCCGGGCCGTCGCCCGGGCGGTGGCCGCCCGGCCCGGCGAGCGGGTGCTCGACCTCGCGGCCGGCACCGGCACCTCCTCGCTGCCCTTCGCGCAGGCCGGCGCGTACACCGTGCCGTGCGACTTCTCGACCGGGATGCTGGCCGAGGGCAGGCGACGGCAGCCGTGGATGCCGTTCACCGCCGGAGACGCCACCCGACTGCCTTTCCGCGACGGCTCGTTCGACGCCGTGACCATCTCGTTCGGGCTGCGCAACGTGCACGACACGGACGCCGCGCTGCGGGAGATGCGGCGGGTGACCCGGCCCGGCGGGCGCGTCGTCATCTGCGAGTTCAGTCACCCGACGTGGGCCCCGTTCCGCACCGTGTACACCGAGTACCTGATGCGGGCCCTGCCCTCGGTGGCGGAGGCCGTGTCCAGCAACCCGGACGCCTACGTCTACCTCGCCGAGTCGATCCGGGCCTGGCCGGACCAGCCGGCGCTGGCGGCACGGCTGCAGCAGGCCGGTTGGCGGAGCGTCGCCTGGCGCAACCTCACCGGCGGCGTGGTCGCACTGCACCGGGGCTTCCGGGCCCGGGAGTCCTGACCGCGCACCGGCCCGCGCGTACCGCCGGGCCCCCGGCACGACCTGCCTCCTAGACTGGTGGCGATCCGCGCCCGGCACGCACGGCCGGCACGCGCCACACCGAGTCTTGCGGGAGACCGTCGTGACCGAGCCTCTGACGAAGGCAACGCAGGCCCCCTCCGAGCACCGCGCCGATGTCATCGTGGTCGGTGCCGGCCCGGCCGGTTCGGCGACCGCCTACCACCTCGCCCGGAGCGGACTCGACGTCCTCCTGCTGGAGAAGACCGCGTTCCCCCGCGAGAAGGTGTGCGGCGACGGCCTGACGCCGCGTGCCACCAAGCAGCTCGTCGCGATGGGGATCGACATCTCCGAGGAGGCGGGCTGGCTGCGCAACAAGGGCCTGCGCATCATCGGCGGCGGGCAGCGCCTCCAGCTCGACTGGCCGGAACTCGCGAGCTACCCGGACTACGGACTGGTCCGCAGGCGGGACGACTTCGACGAACAGCTCGCCCGCCAGGCCGAGAAGGCCGGTGCCCGACTGTACGAGCGGTGCAACGTCGGCGAGCCGATCCTCGACGAGCACACCGGCCGGATCACCGGGGTGCACGCCAAGCTGGGGGAGGAGCGGACGCCCACCACGTTCCACGCGCCGCTGGTGGTCGCCGCGGACGGCAACTCCACGCGCCTGTCGCTGAAGATGGGCCTGCACCGGCGGGACGACCGCCCCATGGGCGTCGCGGTGCGCACCTACTTCACCTCGCCGCGCCACGACGACGACTACCTGGAGTCCTGGCTGGAACTGTGGGACCGGCGCGGAGCCCAGGACCGGCTGCTGCCCGGGTACGGCTGGATCTTCGGCATGGGCGACGGCACCTCGAATGTCGGCCTCGGCGTGCTCAACACCTCCGCCGCCTTCAAGGAACTGGACTGGCGCGAGGTGCTCAAGGCCTGGTGCGCCTCGATGCCGGAGGAGTGGGGCTACACCCCGGAGAACATGACCGGCCCGATCCGGGGAGCGGCACTGCCGATGGCGTTCAACCGGCAGCCGCACTACACCCGCGGACTGCTGCTCGTCGGCGACGCGGGCGGCCTGGTGAACCCGTTCAACGGCGAGGGCATCGCCTACGCGATGGAGTCCGGCGCCATCGCCGCCGAGGTGATCGTCCAGGCACACGCCCGGACCACCGCGCGGCAGCGTGAGCTCGCCCTGCGCGGCTACCCGCAGGTGCTCAAGGACACCTACGGCGGCTACTACACGCTGGGCCGCGCCTTCGTGAAGCTGATCGGCAACCCGAAGGTCATGAAGGTCGCCACCGAGCGGGGGCTGAGCCACCCGCTGCTGATGCGCTTCACGCTGAAGATGCTCGCCAACCTCACCGAACCGACCGGCGGCGACGCGATGGACCGCATCATCAACGGCCTCTCGAAGGTGGCCCCCAAGGCATGAGGAAGGGCCGCCGTCCCGCGCAGCCGGGACGGCGGCCCTCGTCGGAGGCCGGGCGGGCCGGCCCGCCCGGTGCTCACATCACGCGCGTCGCGCCCTCCGGCGGCCAGTCCGACATGTTCTGCACGACGACGCCCTTCTCCGGGTTCGCCGCGTCGATGTACTGGCCGCCGCCGACGTAGACGGCGACGTGGTAGGCGCTGCCCGCACCGCCCCAGTGGAGGATGTCTCCGGGCTGCACGGCGCTCACGGGCACCTGGGTGCCGGCGGCGGACTGGTCCTGCGAGACGCGCGGCAGGCTGACACCGACCTGCCGGAATGCCGTCTGCACGAGACCGGAGCAGTCGTAGCTGCTGGGGCCGGTCGCCCCCGAGACGTAGGCCTTGCCGACCTGTGCGCGCAGGAACGAGACGAGCGTGGCCGCGGAGCCGGAGGACACGTTCACGTTCAGCTCGGCCCGGTCGGAGGAGCGTGCCGCCCGCTCCTGGGCGGCTTCCTCGGCACGGCGTTCGGCGGCGGCCCGGCGGCGTGCCCGCGCCTCCGCCTTCTTCTTCTCGTCGGCGGCGTGTTCGGCGGCCTTCGCCGCGGCGGCCTCCCTGGCGGCGTCCAGCTGGAACCGTGCGGCCGAGGTCTGCAGCGACGCCTCGGCCTGCTCGTTGGCCACCGCCAGGTCCTCGGTGATGACGGGGAGGCTGCCGGTGGTGGCGGTGTCGTCCGCCGCGGGGTCGCCCGCGGCCGACGCGGACCCTCCGGTCATGGCGAGGGTGCCGAGGATGCCACTCGCCACACCGGTGCGCAGTACCAGGTTTCGGGCACGCGTCCGGCGTTTGCGGTGGCTGGGTATGTGGGCGTTCGAGGACATACCCACAGTGGAGCAGCGCTCACCGGCCTGCTTCAAATGAGGTGGGATGCGCCACAGTCCCCCTCTCGGGCACCTGTTGGGCGCCTTCGGGGGATTCCACTGAGTCGCACGGGGACGGCCCGAGTGTCCGGAAAGGTGCCCCTGTGCTGCGAGTTGGTCTTGCGGGTGTGTGATCGGCGGGCGTCTATCACGGCGCTCCGATCCTGCGCAAAGACGGCAGTCACTGCCGGTGTCGGGCGTGGCACACTTCACGGTGCAGAGGTGAACTACTCCAGCCAAACGGACAATTCACGGAGAACGCTGCCGATGCCGCCCCAAGCGGTCGTTCCGCTGCCACGGGTGCCCGGCCGGGAGGAGCGTCGGGCGCTGTTCGCGGAGATGGCGGCGATCGTGGAGGGCTGCGCGGACCGGGAACGGCGGGCCGTGGCCGCGTTCCGATGTCGGGAGGCCCCGGACCCGGGTCGCTCTCCCGCGGGTGGGAGGGCGACCCGGGTCCGGGGGTGCCGGGAGTGCTACAGCCCGGACTGCAGTGCGTTCCAGGACTCGCTTCCCACGATGCCGTCGACCCCCAGGCCGCGGTCGGTCTGGTAGTCCCGCACGGCGTCCTCCGTGGCGGGGCCGAAGAGGCCGTCCGTGTCGACCGTACGTCCCAGGGCCGCGGTGAGCGCCCGCTGGAGCCGGGTGACGTCGGGGCCCGAACTGCCGTTCTGCAGCAGCGGGGTGGTGCCCGCGGAGAGCAGCGCCGTCCAGGTGCGGGAGCCGACCACGCCGTCGGCCTGCAGGCCGCGGTCGGCCTGGAAGTCGCTCACCGCCGCCTCGGTGCCGGAGCCGAACACGCCGTCCACGGCGCCCGCGTCGAAGCCGTTCTGGTTCAGCAGGTACTGGGCCGCCTCGACCTGGGCGCCCTGGGAGCCCTGCTGGAGCGTGCTGTAGGAGGCGAAGTTCAGCTGCGGCGGGGCCTGGGTGCTGCCGCCGACGAGCTGCATGTAGTAGTCCCAGTCCCAGTAGGGGCCGGGGTCGGTGTGGTCGTTGTTCGGCACCTCGCTGTGGCCGACGATGTGGGTGCGGTCCTTGGGGATGCCGTAGGTGTCGCAGAGGTGCTCGGTGAGGGCGGCCGAGGCCCGGTACATGGCGTCGGTGAACCAGGTGGGGTCGTCGACGTAGCCCTCGTGCTCGATGCCGATCGAGTAGGGGTTGCCCGAGCGGGCGTGCCACGCGGTGTCGGCGTCGCGCACCATCTGCGTGACCTGGCCGTCGGAGGACCGGACGACGTAGTGGGCGCTGACGTCGGCGTCCGGGTTCTGGAACCAGTTGATGGTGCCGGCGTAGGACCCCTGGGTCACGTGCACCACGACGTGGGTGATCGAGGAACTGCGCCCGTCGGCGTAGTTGCTGGGGTCCGCGGGGACCCACTGCGCGGGTGGGTAGTCGGCGCTCTGCAGGCCCGCCGGCCCGGCCGGTGCCGGGTCGTCGAGCGAGCGCACGTCGGCGAGGGGGCCGCGTTCGGGGGCGACGTCCTGTGCGGCGACGGCGATCCGCTCGCCGTCGGGGGTGCGGGCCCGCAGACCGTCGGCGAGGAACCGGTAGACGGTGTCGGCGTAGAGCCGCGCCACGGGGCGGCTCGTGGCGCCGCTGTACCGGGCGACCACCGGGTACCAGGCGTCCAGGTCGCGGCGTTCCGCCGCGTCCATCCCCGCGTTGTCCGCGAGGTCGCGGAGCACCGCGGCGCCGCCGTGGATGTTGGCGGTGTCGTCGTGCCGCAGCACCGGGCGCGAAGTACCGGTGAGTTCCGAGGCGCGTTGGAGGACGTGCCGTCCCGGCTGGGACACCAGGTGCATCACGCCGTATCCGTTGGCGTGGCTGGGGGCACCGTCGTGGCCGTCGAGGCGCGTCTCTCCGTAGCCGACGGCGACGAGGAGGTCCCGGGGCACCCCGTACTCGGCGGCGGCGTGGGCGAAGGCGCCGCGCATGCCGTGGCCGGTCGCGTCTGCGGGGGCGCCCCCGGCGGGTGCGTCGGCCGCGCCGGCCGGTGAGGCCGTCGCGACCAGCGTCGCGGCGGCCAGTGCGGCGAGTGCGGAGCTCCGCACTCGCCGCCACAGCAGTGTTCTGGTGGACATCGGTGGCCTCCTCGTGGGCGGTGGGGCGCGGAGCAGGTGGCGATGATCTATGTCGAGCCCATGACAAAAATGCCCGCCCGTGGGAGGCGCGTCAACAACGGGGACGATGCCGCCGCTTGTGCCCCGGTTCACGACGTGCCCCGCCGCTCGGCCCCGCACTTCCCCCGGTTCCGTCCTCGCCTCCCGGCCGGGGCGCGCACGGGTGCCTAGCAGGCGGTGCAGAGCAAAGCGAATTTGCACACGCACTACCCTGGTGTTAAGGGAACCCTTAGTTCAGCAGGTCGGAATCCGGCCTAAGGTCACCAACCGTGAACAGTCGGAAGCTTCGCGTATGAAGATCGTCGAAGCGTCGGCTCCATGATCATCCGTCAGGTGGTGAAGATCACAAAGTAGCTTCTGCGCCCCGTGTCGCAGATCACAGAGTGGCGGGCATAGGATGCCTCCCACTAGGGCTTGTGAACTGCCTCACATAGAAGTGATCTTCGGTGTGGCGTCGACCGGAAGGAGCGAGGAGCGGTGAACGCGTACGCGCCCATCCTTGTGCTAGGGGGCCTGGGAGCGGCCTTTGCGATCTTCTCCGTGGTCATGGCCTCGATCATCGGTCCCAAGCGCTACAACCGGGCCAAGCTCGAGGCGTACGAGTGCGGAATCGAGCCGACCCCGCAGGCTGCGGGCGGCGGTCGCTTCCCGATCAAGTACTACCTGACGGCGATGCTCTTCATCGTCTTCGACATCGAAATCGTCTTCCTCTATCCCTGGGCGGTCACCTTCGACGCCCTGGGGATTTTCGGGCTCGTGGAGATGCTGCTCTTCGTGCTGACGGTCTTCGTCGCCTACGCCTACGTGTGGCGTCGCGGCGGCCTGGAATGGGACTAGGGGCATAGGTAAATGGGACTCGAAGAGAAACTGCCGAGCGGCTTCCTGCTCTCCACCGTCGAGCAGGCCGCCGGGTGGGTCCGCAAGTCGTCGATGTTCCCGGCGACCTTCGGACTCGCCTGCTGCGCCATCGAGATGATGACGACGGGCGCGGGGCGCTACGACCTCGCCCGGTTCGGCATGGAGGTCTTTCGCGGCTCACCCCGCCAGGCGGACCTCATGATCGTGGCCGGGCGGGTCAGCCAGAAGATGGCCCCGGTGCTGCGACAGGTCTACGACCAGATGCCCAACCCCAAGTGGGTCATCTCCATGGGTGTCTGCGCCTCCTCCGGCGGCATGTTCAACAACTACGCGATCGTCCAGGGCGTCGACCACATCGTCCCCGTGGACATCTACCTGCCCGGCTGCCCGCCGCGTCCCGAGATGCTCATGGACGCCATCCTCAAGCTCCACGAGCACGTGCAGGGCGAGAAGCTCGGCGTCAACCGGGAGCAGGCGGCCCGTGAGGCCGAGGAGGCCGCGCAGAAGGCCCTGCCGACGATCGAGATGAAGGGGCTCCTGCGATGAGCGCGGCCAACGGCAAGCCCGTCGACGGCAACGCCGCCGGCGGCGAAGGACCCAACCCGGACCAGGACGTCCAGGCCAACAACCTGCCCGGGCACCGCGGTGCCGAGGGGGAGGTCATCGGCGTCCGGCGCGGCATGTTCGGCCCCAGCCAGGGCGGGGACACCTCCGGCTACGGCGGGCTGGTGCGCTCGGTGCGGCTGCCCGGCGCGAGCAGCCGACCCTACGGCGGCTGGTTCGACGAGGTCGCCGACGAACTCGAGGGCGCCCTGGAGGAGCAGGACCTCCTCCCCGGGAACGCCATCGAGAAGACCGTGGTGGACCGGGGCGAGATCACCTTCCACATCGCCCGCGAGCACCTCCCGCGGGTCGCCCGCACCCTCCGCGACGACCCCGCCCTCCGGTTCGAGAGCTGCACCGGCGTGTCCGGAGTGCACTTCCCCGACGACAAGGGCCGGGAGCTGCACGCCGTCTACCACCTGCGCTCGCTCACCCACAACCGGCTCATCCGGCTCGAGGTCACCGCGCCCGACACCGACCCGCACATCCCGTCCCTCGTCGAGACCTATCCGACGAACGACTGGCACGAGCGCGAGACGTACGACTTCTTCGGCCTGATCTTCGACGGCCACCCCGCGCTCACGCGGATCATGATGCCCGACGACTGGCAGGGCTTCCCGCAGCGCAAGGACTACCCCCTCGGCGGCATCCCCGTCGAGTACAAGGGCGCCCAGATCCCGGCTCCCGACCAGCGGAGGTCGTACAGCTGATGTCAACCCACGCAACCGCGGGAATCCGCGAGACGACCGAGGGCACCGTCTACGACGTCACCGGCGGTGACTGGGACGAGATCGCCGCGGCCGCCGCCAAGAGCGACGACGAGCGCATCATCGTCAACATGGGCCCGCAGCACCCGTCCACGCACGGCGTGCTCCGGCTCATCCTCGAGATCGACGGCGAGACCGTCACCGAGGCGCGCTGCGGCATCGGCTACCTCCACACCGGCATCGAGAAGAACCTCGAGTACCGGACGTGGACGCAGGGCACCACCTTCGTGACGCGCATGGACTACCTCACGCCGTTCTTCAACGAGACGGCGTACTGCATGGCCGTCGAGAAGCTGCTCGGTATCGAGGACGACATCCCGGACCGCGCGAACATCATCCGCGTCCTGCTCATGGAGCTGAACCGGCTCTCCTCCCACCTGGTGTGCATCGCCACCGGAGGCATGGAACTCGGCGCCACCACCGTGATGATCTTCGGGTTCCGGGACCGTGAACTGGTCCTCGACCTCTACGAGCTCATCACCGGCCTGCGCATGAACCACGCCTACATCCGTCCCGGCGGCCTCGCGCAGGACCTGCCGCCCGGCGCGATCGACGCGCTGCGCGAATTCGTCAAGAAGATGAAGAAGAACCTGCCGGAGTACGACAAGCTCGCCACCGGCAACCCCATCTTCAAGGCGCGTCTCCAGGACATCGGCTACCTCGACCTCGCCGGCTGCATGGCACTCGGCGCGAGCGGCCCCATCCTGCGCTCCGCGGGCCTCCCGCACGACCTGCGCAAGGAACAGCCCTACTGCGGCTACGAGACCTATGACTTCGACGTCCCCACGGTCGACACCTGCGACTCCTACGGCCGGTTCCTGATCCGTGTCGAAGAGATGCGCCAGTCGCTGCGCATCATCGAGCAGTGCATCGACCGGCTGGAGCCCGGCCCAGTCATGGTGGGCGACAAGAAGATCGCCTGGCCCGCGCAACTCGCCCTCGGCCCCGACGGCCTGGGCAACTCGCTCGACCACATCAAGAACATCATGGGCACCTCCATGGAGGCCCTCATCCACCACTTCAAGCTGGTGACCGAGGGCTTCCGCGTCCCGCCCGGCCAGGCGTACGCCGCTGTCGAATCCCCCAAGGGCGAGCTCGGGGTGCACGCCGTGAGCGACGGCGGGACCCGCCCCTACCGGGTGCACTTCCGCGACCCGTCGTTCACCAACCTCCAGTCCATGGCGGCGATGTGCGAGGGCGGCCAGGTGGCCGACGTGATCGTCGCCGTCGCGTCCCTCGACCCCGTGATGGGAGGCGTCGACCGATGAGCGACGTGCACCTGGGCATCCCCGAGATGCCCGCCCCCGACTACCCGGCGGACGTACGGGCACGGCTGGAGCAGGACGCGAAGGCGGTCATCGCCCGCTACCCCGACAGCCGGTCCGCCCTGCTGCCCCTGCTGCACCTGGTGCAGTCGGAGGAGGGCCACGTCACCCGCACCGGGCAGCGCTTCTGCGCCGAAATGCTGGACCTGACGACCGCCGAGGTCGCCGCGGTCCTGACCTTCTACACCATGTACCGGCGCAAGCCGAGCGGCGACTACCAGGTCGGCGTCTGCACCAACACGCTCTGCGCCGTCATGGGCGGGGACGCCATCTTCTCCGAACTCCAGGAGCACCTGGAGGTGGGGAACAACGAGACCACGGACGACGGCAAGGTCACCCTCGAACACATCGAGTGCAACGCCGCTTGCGACTACGCGCCGGTCGTGATGGTGAACTGGGAGTTCTTCGACAACCAGACCCCCGATTCCGCCAAGCAGCTCGTCGACGACCTGCGCGCCGGCCGCGACGTGTCGCCCACGCGTGGCGCGAAGCTCTGCACCTTCAAGGAGACCGCCCGCATGCTGGCGGGCTTCCCCGACGAACGCGACGGTGCGGTCGCGGAGACCGGCGGCGCCGGCCCCGCCTCCCTCGCCGGACTCCGGATCGCCAAGGGCGAGCACGGGGCACCGGCCCGCGTGGTCGCTCCGCGGAACGGCGGCGGAGCCGAAGGCGGCGACGAGGCCTCCGGCACCGCGGGCACCACCCCGCGCAGCGCCGAATCCCCGGCCACGCACCCCAGTTCCCACGACGCTCCGCAGCCGAGTGCCGAGTCCGACCCCGAGAACCCCAGCGGGCCGGTCACCGAGGAGGGCAAGTGATGACCACCGAGTCCCCCGAGAAGCTCCTCTCACCGGTGCTCTCGGCCTTCTGGGACCAGCCCGATGCCTGGACTCTCGAGACCTACCGCCGCCACGACGGCTACCAGGGACTGCGGAAGGCCCTGGCCATGGACCCGGACGACGTCATCGCCTACGTCAAGGACTCCGGGCTCCGCGGACGCGGCGGCGCCGGCTTCCCCACCGGCATGAAGTGGCAGTTCATCCCGCAGGGCGACGACAAGCCGCACTACCTGGTGGTCAACGCCGACGAGTCGGAGCCGGGCACCTGCAAGGACATCCCGCTGCTGTTCGCCAACCCGCACTCGCTGATCGAAGGCATGATCATCGCCTGCCACGCGATCCGCTCCCACCACGCCTTCATCTACCTGCGCGGCGAGGTCGTGCCCGTGCTGCGCCGGCTCCACGAGGCGGTGCGCGAGGCGTACGAGGCCGGCTACCTCGGCAAGGACGCCCTCGGCAAGGGCAAGGACCTCGAACTCACCGTCCACGCGGGCGCCGGAGCGTACATCTGCGGCGAGGAGACCGCGCTGCTCGACTCGCTCGAAGGCCGCCGCGGCCAGCCCAGGCTGCGGCCGCCCTTCCCCGCGGTCGCCGGCCTCTACGCCTGCCCCACCGTCGTGAACAACGTGGAATCCATCGCCTCGGTTCCCGCCCTCATGAACAAGGGCAAGGACTGGTTCCGGTCGATGGGCAGTGAGAAGTCGCCCGGCTTCACCCTCTACTCGCTCAGCGGCCACGTCGCCCGCCCCGGCCAGTACGAGGCCCCGCTGGGCATCACACTGCGCCAGCTGCTGGAGATGAGCGGCGGCATGCGCCCCGGACACCGGCTGAAGTTCTGGACACCCGGCGGTTCCTCGACCCCGCTGCTGACCGACGAGCACCTCGACGTCCCGCTGGACTACGAGGGTGTCGGCGAGGCCGGATCGATGCTGGGCACCAAAGCACTGCAGTGCTTCGACGAGACCACCTGCGTGGTCCGCGCCGTCACCCGCTGGACCGAGTTCTACGCCCACGAGTCCTGCGGCAAGTGCACCCCCTGCCGCGAGGGCACCTACTGGCTCGTCCAGTTGCTGCGCGACTTCGAAGCGGGCAAGGCCTCGATGGCGGACATCGACAAGATCGACGACATCGCCGACAACATCAACGGCAAGTCCTTCTGCGCCCTCGGCGACGGCGCCGCCTCGCCGATCTTCTCCTCGCTGAAGTACTTCCGCGAGGAGTACGAGCAGCACGTCACCGGCGGCGGCTGCCCCTTCGACCCGGCCAAGTCGACCCTCTGGGCCGACGGTTCCACCGGAAAGACCGCTCACCTGGAGGTGAACGCGTGACCGTGACGACGAACGCTCCCGCCTCCGGGGGCGGCGAGGCCCCGCCCCCCGAGGACCTCGTCACGCTGACGATCGACGGAGCCACGATCAGCGTCCCCAAAGGAACGCTGGTCATCCGCGCCGCCGAGCAACTCGGCATCGAAATCCCGAGGTTCTGCGACCACCCGCTGCTCGACCCGGCCGGCGCCTGCCGCCAGTGCATCGTCGAGGTCGAGGGCCAGCGCAAGCCCATGGCGTCCTGCACCATCACCTGCACCGACGGCATGGTCGTCCGGACGCAACTCACCTCGCAGGTCGCCGACAAGGCGCAGCGCGGCGTGATGGAGCTGCTGCTCATCAACCATCCGCTGGACTGCCCGGTCTGCGACAAGGGCGGCGAGTGCCCGCTGCAGAACCAGGCGATGTCCACCGGTTCCGCCGACTCCCGCTTCGAGGGGAAGAAGCGCACCTTCGCGAAGCCGGTGCCCATCTCGAAGCAGGTGCTGCTGGACCGCGAACGCTGCGTGCTCTGCGCCCGCTGCACCCGGTTCTCCAACCAGATCGCCGGCGACCCGATGATCGAACTGCTGGAGCGGGGCGCGCTGCAGCAGGTGGGCACCGGCGAGGGTGACCCGTTCGAGTCGTACTTCTCCGGCAACACCATCCAGATCTGCCCGGTCGGCGCCCTCACCTCGGCGGCCTACCGGTTCCGCTCCCGGCCGTTCGATCTGGTCTCCTCGCCCAGCGTCTGCGAGCACTGCTCCGGCGGCTGCGCCACCCGCACCGACCACCGCCGCGGCAAGGTCATGCGGCGGTTGGCCGCCGAGGACCCCGAGGTCAACGAGGAGTGGCTCTGCGACAAGGGCCGCTTCGGCTTCCGCTACGCACAGCGGCACGACCGGCTGACCGCGCCGCTGGTGCGGGACCCGGAGACCGGTGAACTGGAGGCCACGAGCTGGCCGGAGGCCCTGGAAGCCGCCGCGCGGGGCCTGGCCGGCGCCCGGGGACGGACCGGTGTCCTCACCGGCGGCCGCGTCACCGTCGAGGACGCCTACGCGTACGCGAAGTTCGCGCGCGTCGTACTGGACACCAACGACATCGACTTCCGCGCCCGCGTCCACTCCGCGGAGGAGGCCGACTTCCTCGCGGCGCACGTCGCCGGCCGCGGCAAGGACCTGGACGGCACCGGCGTCACCCACACCGCGCTGGAGAAGGCCCCCACCGTGCTCCTCGCCGGCCTGGAGGCCGAGGAGGAGGCCCCCGGCGTCTTCCTGCGCCTGCGCAAGGGGCACCGCACCCGCGGGCAGCGCACTTACGCTCTGGCGACCCACGCCACCCGCGGACTGCGGAAGGCCGGCGGCACGCTGCTGCAGGCCGCGCCCGGCACCGAGACGGACTGGCTCGACGGCCTGGCCGGCGGCGTCGGTCTCGACGGCGCGGGCAAGGAGGCCGCCGACGCGCTCCGCACGGAGGGCGCGGTGATCCTCGTCGGCGAACGCCTCGCGGCCGTGCCCGGCGCGCTCACCGCGGCGCTGCGCACCGCGACCGCCACCGGCGCACAGCTGATGTGGATCCCACGGCGCGCCGGCGAGCGCGGTGCGGTGGAGGCCGGCGCCGTACCGACGCTGCTGCCCGGCGGGCGTTCCGCCACCGACCCCCTCGCGCGCACCGAAGTGGCCCGCGCCTGGGGCGTGGACCACCTGCCCGCCGGATACGGGCGGGACACCGGGGGCATCGTCGAGGCCGCCGCCCGCGGGGAGCTGTCCGCTCTCGTCGTCGGCGGTGTCGAGCTCGCCGATCTGCCCGACCCGGCGCGCGCCGCCGAGGCGCTCGACGCCGTCGACTTCCTCGTCAGTCTGGAGCTGCGGCCCTCGGCCGTGACCGACAAGGCCGACGTGGTGCTTCCCGTCGCCGCGGTGGTCGAGAAGTCCGGGACCTTCCTCAACTGGGAGGGCCGGGCCCGCATGTTCGACGCCGCGATCAAGCCCGACCAGATGACCCGCCGGCACGTGCAGCCCGACGGCCGGGTCCTGCACATGCTCGCGGACGCGATGGGCACCCCGCTGCGGCTGCCGGACGTGCACGCCGCCCGTCGCGAACTCGACCGGCTGGGCGGGGCTTCCGAGGGGTCCTACGCCACCGCGCCGAGCGAGCGTTCCCGCCCGGTGCCGCAGCCCGGCGCAGGCGAGGCCGTACTCGCCGGGCACCGGATGCTGCTCGACCAGGGACGGCTCCAGGAGGGCGACGAGGCGTTGGCCGGCACCCGGCACGCCGCGCTCGCGCGGCTCTCCGCCGCCACCGCCGAGGCGGCCGGCGTCGCGGACGGCGACCTGCTGACCGTCACCGGGCCCACCGGCGGAACCACCTTCCCGCTCCGCGTCACCGAGATGCCCGACCACGTCGTGTGGCTGCCACTCAACTCGTCCGGTTCCGGAGTCACCGCCGACACCGGCGCCCGTCCCGGCGATCTCGTCCGGATCGGCGTCGCCACCGACGGCGCCGACCAGCACAAGGAGGGGGACGCGTGAACACGTTGGCCCACATCGCGTCGGCTCCCGAGGGGGGAGTCCTCGTCGCCGCCGAGGACCTGTCCTTCTTCGGCACGGACCCGTGGTGGTTGATCGGCCTCAAGGCCGTCTTCTGCTTCGCGTTCCTGATGCTGACCGTGCTGATCTCCATCGTGATGGAGCGCAAGGTCGTCGCCTGGATGCAGCTGCGCATCGGCCCGAACCGGCACGGCCCGTGGGGCATGCTGCAGTCGCTCGCCGACGGCATCAAGCTGATGCTGAAGGAAGACGTGGTGGTCACGGGCGCCGACAAGGCGGTCTACATCCTGGCCCCGATCCTCGGCGCGATCCCCGCCTTCATGGCCATCGCGGTGATCCCGTTCGGCCCGGCGGGCAACGAGGTGTCCGTCTTCGGCACCCGAACGGCCATGCAGCTCACGGACATGCCGGTCGCCGTGCTGTACATCCTGGCGACCGCGTCCATCGCCGCCTACGGCACCGTGCTCGCGGGCTGGTCCTCCGGCTCGACCTACCCGCTGCTCGGCGGCGTGCGGGCCACCGCCCAGGTGATCTCCTACGAGGTCGCGATGGGCCTCAGCTTCGCCGCCGTCTTCCTGCACTCCGGCTCGATGTCCACCTCGGCCATCGTCGACGCCCAGGGCGACCGGTGGTTCGCGATCCTGCTCCCGGTCTCCTTCCTGATCTACATGGTGTCCATGGTCGGTGAGGCGCACCGTGCGCCGTTCGACATGCCCGAGTCGGAGGGCGACCTCGTCGGCGGCTTCAACACCGAGTACTCGTCGATCAAGTTCGCGATGTTCATGCTCGCCGAGTACATCCACATGGTCACCGTCTCCGCTCTCGCGGTCACGCTCTTCCTCGGCGGATGGCGGGCCCCGGCCCCGATCTCCACCTACTGGGAGGGCGCCAACCACGGCTGGTGGCCGCTGCTCTGGTTCACCGCGAAGCTCGTGGTGATGCTCTTCGGGTTCGTGTGGATCCGCGGCACGCTGCCGCGCGTCCGCTACGACCAGTTCATGAAGCTGGGCTGGAAGGTCCTCATCCCGGTCGCCATGGTCTGGCTGATGCTCGTGGCCGCGGTGCGGGCCATGCGGAACGAGAACTACGCCTTCACCGACATCGTGTACTGGGTCGGCGGCGGCGTCCTCGTCCTGCTGCTGCTCTCCTTCGTGATCGACGTCTTCCGCGAGCGGGCCCACAAGGAGACGGAGGAGCAGGAACGCCACGCCGCCGCGAAGGCGGGCTTCGACCCGATGGCCGGCGGCTACCCGGTGCCGCCGCTCCCCGGACAGACCCTCCCGCCCGTGCCCCGGCGCCGGTCCCGCGCGGACCGCGAACTGGTCGGCACGGCCGCGGAGTCCGACGGCGCCCAGGACGGGACCAACGAAGGAAGGGAGGCCGACGGTGCCTGACAACCCCGTGGCCGGCTTCGGCGTGACCTTCAAGGGCATGTTCAAGAAGCGGCTGACCGAGCAGTACCCCGAGTACAAGAAGCCCACGGCGCCGCGGTTCCACGGCCGCCACCAGCTCAACCGTCACCCGGACGGGCTGGAGAAGTGCGTGGGCTGCGAACTCTGCGCCTGGGCCTGCCCGGCCGACGCGATCTACGTGGAGGGTGCGGACAACACCGACGAGGAGCGTTACTCGCCCGGCGAGCGCTACGGCCGCGTCTACCAGATCAACTACCTGCGCTGCATCCTGTGCGGACTGTGCGTCGAGGCGTGCCCCACCCGCGCGCTGACCATGACCAACGAGTACGAACTCGCCGACTCCTCCCGCGAGTCGCTCATCTACACCAAGGAGGAGCTGCTCGCGGGCCTGGAGGAGGGCATGGTCGACTCGCCGCACGCGATCCACCCGGGCATGACCGAGAAGGACTACTACAGCGGTCTGGTCACCGAGGCCGCGCCCGGCACCGTCCAGCAGGAGATCCACGCGGGCGGTGCCCCGCAGCAGTCCGCCGACACCTACGGACCGCAGGAGCCGGCGGCGTCCGGTCCGCTCTCCGACTCCGCCCGCGCCGAGGGCGACCCGACCGACACGGCTCCCGGGCAGACCGCCGCGGACGGCGCGGAGGGCGCGCGATGACCGATCTCGCCCTGACCGCCACCTCCACCGGAGAAGCCGCCTCGTTCTGGGTCCTGGGCACCGTCGCCGTCCTGGGAGCCCTCGGCACCGTCCTGATGAAGCGCGCGGTGCACTCGGCGCTGTGCCTCGCCGGCACCATGATCGTCCTGGCGGTGTTCTACCTCGCCAACGGCGCCTACTTCCTCGGCATCGTCCAGGTCGTCGTCTACACCGGCGCCGTGATGATGCTCTTCCTGTTCGTGCTGATGCTCGTCGGCGTCAGTACCGCCGACTCCCTGAAGGAGACCATCAAGGGACAGCGATGGCTGGCCGCCCTGTGCGGCCTCGGCTTCGGCGTCCTGATGATCGGCGGCCTCGGCAACGCGGCCGTCGGGGAGTTCAACGGCCTGGCACAGGCCAACGCGGGCGGCAACGTCCAGGGGCTGGCGGCACTCGTCTTCGGCACCTACGTGTTCGCGTTCGAGATCACCGGCGCCCTGCTGGTCACCGCCGCCGTCGCCGCGATGGTCCTCACCCACCGGGAGCGCACGGAGCGCCGCCACACGCAGCGCGAACTCGCCGAGCAGCGCGTGCGGGAGAACAAGCACGTGCCGCCGCTGCCCGCACCCGGCGTGTACGCGCGGCACAACGCCGTCGACATCCCGGGACTGCTGCCCGACGGCACGCCGTCCGAACTCACCGTCAGCCCCACGCTCCGCAGCCGCGGGCAGGTGCGGAACGTCTCCGGCGAAGCCCTGCGCGACCTCGCCGCACTCGAACAGCGCACCGACGAGTACCTCGGCCGTGAGAACGACGCCTCCCGCGAGGCGTCCCGCGAGACCGGTCGCGACGACGGCGAGGACGACAACGACCACGACGGCGAGAAGGAGGAGGCGAAGTGAACCCGGTCAACTACCTCTACCTCGCCGCGCTGCTGTTCACCATCGGTGCCGCGGGAGTGCTGATCCGCCGGAACGCGATCGTGGTCTTCATGTGCATCGAGCTGATGCTGAACGCCGCGAACCTCGCCCTGGTGACGTTCTCCCGCATCCACGGCAACCTCGACGGCCAGATCATCGCGTTCTTCACCATGGTCGTGGCGGCCGCCGAAGTCGTGGTCGGGCTCGCGATCATCGTGACGCTGTACCGCTCCCGCCACTCGGCCTCGGTCGACGACGCCAGCCTGATGAAGCTGTAAGGAGTTCGCAGACGTGGAATCACTCATCGGGCTGCTCGTCGGAGCTCCGCTCCTCGGCGCGGCCGTCCTGCTGTGCGGAGGCCGCCGGCTCGACCGCACGGGGCACTGGCTGGGCACCGCCCTCGCCGGCACCTCCTTCGTGCTCGGGCTGGCGCTCTTCGCCGACATGCTCGGCCGCGGCGCCGAGGACCGCACCCTGCACTCGCACCTGTTCAGCTGGATCCCGGTCAACGGCTTCCAGGCCGACGTGGCCTTCCAACTGGACCAGCTGTCCATGACGTTCGTGCTGCTGATCACCGGCGTCGGTTCCCTGATCCACCTCTACTCGGTGGGCTACATGGAGCACGACGAGCGGCGTCGGCGGTTCTTCGGCTACCTCAACCTCTTCCTCGCGGCGATGCTCCTGCTGGTGCTCGCCGACAACTACCTCCTGCTGTACGTCGGCTGGGAGGGCGTCGGACTCGCCTCCTACCTGCTGATCGGCTTCTGGCAGCACAAGCCGAGCGCCGCCACCGCGGCGAAGAAGGCGTTCATCGTCAACCGCGTCGGTGACGTCGGCCTCTCCATCGCGATCATGCTGATGTTCACCACCTTCGGCACCTTCGCCTTCGGGCCGGTGCTGGACTCCACCGGACAGGCGAGCGAAGGCGTGCTCACGGGCATCGGCCTGATGCTGCTCCTCGCCGCATGCGGCAAATCCGCCCAGGTGCCGCTGCAGTCGTGGCTCGGCGACGCCATGGAGGGCCCCACCCCGGTGTCCGCCCTCATCCACGCCGCCACCATGGTCACCGCCGGCGTGTACCTCGTCACCCGGTCCGGCGCCCTGTTCGACGCCTCGCCCACCGCGCAGCTCGCCGTCGTCACCGTCGGCGCGGTCACGCTGGTCTTCGGTGCGGTCGTCGGTTGCGCGAAGGACGACATCAAGAAGGCGCTGGCCGGTTCGACGATGTCGCAGATCGGCTACATGATGCTCGCCGCCGGACTCGGGCCGATCGGCTACGCGTTCGCCATCATGCACCTGGTCACCCACGGCTTCTTCAAGGCCGGGCTCTTCCTCGGCGCCGGCTCGGTGATGCACGGCATGAACGACGAGGTCGACATGCGGCGCTACGGCGCCCTGCGGAAGTACATGCCGGTCACCTTCGTCACCTTCGGCCTGGGCTACCTCGCCATCATCGGCTTCCCCGGACTGTCCGGCTTCTTCTCGAAGGACCTCATCATCGAGGCCGCCTTCGGCAAGGGAGGAACGCAAGGCTGGATCCTCGGCGGGACGGCGCTGTTGGGCGCGGCGCTCACCGCGTACTACATGACCCGGGTCATGCTGCTCACCTTCTTCGGCGAGAAGCGCTGGAGCGAGGAGGGCGAGAACGCCGTCCACCCGCACGAGTCGCCGAAGATCATGACGATCCCCATGATCGTGCTGGCCGTCGGATCGGTGTGCGCCGGTTTCCTCTTCGACCTCGGCGAGTCCTTCGTGCACTGGCTGGAGCCCGTGACCGGGTTCGAGCACGCGCACCCGCCGATCCCGGTCTGGACGATCACGGCGGGCACGGTCACCTGCATGGTGCTCGGAGTCGGCGTCGCCTGGCTGCAGTACGGCCGCCGACCGGTCCCGGTCACGGCACCCCGCGGCAGCCTCCTCACCCGGGCGGCGCGCCGCGATTTGCTCCAGGACGACTTCAATCACGCCGTCCTGGTCACGCCGGGCGAGTACCTGACGCGCGGACTGGTCTACCTCGACCACTCGGTGGTGGACGGCGGCGTCAACGGAACCGCCGCGGCGTTCGGCGGACTCTCCGGACGCCTGCGCCGGGTCCAGAACGGTTTCGTGCGCAGCTATGCGGTCTCGATGTTCGGCGGTGCGGCGGTGCTCGTCGCCGCCACCCTGCTGATGAGGGCGGTGTGAGATGTCCTTTCCCCTGTTGACGGTCACCGCAGCGGTACCGGCGCTCGGTGCCCTGGCGACCGCCGCCGTGCCCGCGGCGCGCCGGACGGCCGCCAAGTGGCTGGCGCTGCTGTTCTCGTTGGCGACACTCGTGCCGGCGGCGGTGGTGCTCGCCCGGTTCGACCCTGGCGGCGCCCGCTACCAGATGACCGAATCGCACGCCTGGATCGCGGACTTCGGCGTGCGCTACGAGCTCGGCGTGGACGGCATCGGTGCCGTTCTCATGGCTCTCACCGCAGTGCTGGTGCCCTTCGTGCTCCTCGCCGGGTGGAACGACGCGGACACCCTCGAAGGAGAGCGCGCCAACCGGCGCTGGCGTCCGACCCAGGGCTTCTTCGCCCTGATCCTGGCCGTGGAGGCGATGGTCATCGTCTCCTTCCTGGCCACGGACGTCTTCCTCTTCTACCTGTTCTTCGAAGCGATGCTCATCCCGATGTACTTCCTCATCGGCGGCTTCGGGGACCGGGCCCACGCGGGCGGCGAGGAGGAGGCCTCGCGGCAGCGCTCCTACGCGGCCGTGAAGTTCCTGCTCTACAACCTCGTCGGCGGCCTGATCATGCTGGCCGCCGTGATCGGGCTGTACGCGGTCACCGCCGACCAGCTCGGCCAGGGCACGTTCTCGCTCCAGGCGATCCTCGAGGCCCGCGGGAGCGGAGAGCTCCAGATGTCCTCCGGCGTCGAACGGCTGCTGTTCCTGGGCTTCTTCTTCGCCTTCGCGGTCAAGGCCCCGCTGTGGCCGCTGCACACCTGGCTGCCGAACGCGATGGGGGAGTCCACCGCTCCGGTCGCCGTCCTCATCACCGCGGTCGTCGACAAGGTCGGCACCTTCGCGATGCTCCGCTTCTGCCTCGGGCTGTTCCCGAACGCCAGCGAGTGGGCCACGCCGGTGGTGCTGGGACTGGCGCTCGTCAGCATCATCTACGGTGCGCTGCTCGCCGTCGGCCAGCGCGACATCAAGCGGCTGATCGCCTACGCCTCGATCTCGCACTTCGGGTTCATCATCATGGGCGTTTTCGCCATGACCTCCCAGGGGCAGAGCGGCGCGACCCTCTACATGGTCAACCACGGCCTCTCCACGGCAGCGCTGCTGCTGGTGGCGGGCTTCCTGATCACGCGTCGCGGTTCCCGGCTCATCGCCGACTTCGGCGGGGTGCAGAAGGTCGCCCCGGTGCTGGCCGGCACCTTCCTGATCGGCGGCCTCGCCACACTGTCGCTGCCCGGACTGGCGCCGTTCGTCAGCGAGTTCCTCGTCCTGGTCGGTACCTTCAGCCGGTACCCGGTCGTCGGGATCGTCGCCACCCTCGGCATCGTGCTGGCGGCGCTGTACGTGCTGGTGCTGTACCAGCGCACCATGACCGGGCCGGTCAAGGACGCCGTCGCCGGCATGAAGGATCTGAGGATCCGCGAACTCGCCGTCGCCGCACCGCTGATCGCCCTCCTGATCCTCCTCGGCGTCTTCCCGAGGCCGCTGACGGAGATCGTCGACCCCGCCGTCGGACACACCCTGTCCGACGTGCACAAGAAGGATCCTGCTCCTGAGGTGGAGGCCGCCAAGTGAGCGCTGAGAGCACAACCGGAGCCGTCCACAGCCTGTGGACACAGGCGGCCGGGCCCGGCAGTATCCCGACACCCACGATCGAGTACGCGCAGCTCTCCCCGACGCTGATCGTGCTCGGCGCCGCCCTCGTCGGCGTCGTCATCGAGGCGTTCGTGCCGCGCCGGTTCCGCTACGCATCCCAGGTGGGGGTCGCTGTGGCGGCGCTGGCGTCCGCGTTCGCCGCGGTCGTCGCGCTGGCCCTGAACGGCTTCGCCACCTCCGAGGCCCAACTCGCCGCGATGGGTGCCGTTGCCGTCGACGGACCGGCGCTGTTCCTCCAGGGCACCGTGCTCCTGGTGGGGCTGATCGCGGTCTTCACCTTCGCCGAGCGGCGCCTCGACCCCTCGGCGCACGGCAGGCGCGTCGACTCCTTCGCGGCCCAGGCCGCCGCCACGCCCGGCGGCGACGCCGAACGCGAGGCGGTCAAGGCGGGCTTCACCACCACGGAGGTCTTCCCCGTGGTGCTGTTCGCGATCGGCGGCATGTTGGTCTTCCCGGCTGCCAACGATCTGCTGACGCTGTTCGTGGCGCTGGAGGTCTTCTCCCTGCCGCTGTACATCCTCTGCGCACTGGCGCGCCGCAACCGCCTGCTGTCCCAGGAGGCCGCGGTCAAGTACTTCCTGCTGGGCGCCTTCTCCTCCGCGTTCCTGCTGTTCGGCATCGCGCTGCTGTACGGCTACGCCGGGGCCGTCGACTACGCGAGCATCGCCCGCGTGGTCGGCAGCACCAGCGCGGTCACCGACCCGGCGCTCGCCGGGACCGCCGGCAACGACGTGCTGCTGCTGATCGGCGGTGCCATGGTGCTGGTGGGCCTGCTGTTCAAGGTCGGCGCCGTGCCGTTCCACATGTGGACGCCCGACGTCTACCAGGGTGCGCCGACCCCGGTCACCGGCTTCATGGCGGCGGCCACCAAGATCGCCGCCTTCGGCGCCCTGCTGCGCCTGCTCTACGTGGTGCTTCCGGGCCTGCGCTGGGACTGGGAGCCCGTCATGTGGGGCGTCGCCGTCCTCACCATGCTGGGCGGTGCGATCGTCGCCATCACGCAGACCGACATCAAGCGCCTGCTGGCCTACTCCTCGATCGCCCACGCGGGGTTCATCCTGGCGGGTGTCGTCGCCCTCTCCGAGGACGGCGTCTCCTCGGTGCTGTTCTACCTGGCGGCCTACTCCTTCGTCACACTCGGTGCGTTCGCCGTGGTCACCCTGGTCCGGGACGCGGGCGGCGAGGCGACCCACCTGTCGAAGTGGGCCGGCCTGGGCCGCCGTTCACCTCTGGTCGCGGCGACGTTCGCGGTGTTCCTGCTGGCCTTCGCGGGCATTCCGCTGACCTCCGGGTTCAGCGGCAAGTTCGCGGTCTTCAAGGCCGCGGCGGAGAGCGGCGCCGGTGCCCTGGTGGTCGTCGGTGTGGTCTCCTCGGCGATCGCGGCGTTCTTCTACATCCGCGTCATCGTGCTGATGTTCTTCCAGGAGCCGCAGGCCGACGGGCCGAGCGTCGCCGTGCCGAGCGTCATGACCACCACGGCGATCGCCCTCGGCGTCGCGGTGACGCTGGTGCTCGGAGTGGCGCCGCAGTACTTCCTGGACCTGGCCGGCCAGGCTTCCGTCTTCGTCCGGTAGCCCGGCACCGGTTTCCCGCAGCGGCGAGGGGCCGCCGACCGGTACGGGTCGGCGGCCCCTCGCCGTACGCAGGCCGGGTGGAGCCGCTATGCGCCGCCCGGGCCGACCGGCGCGGCGCCCTTGCGGAAGTGCGAGGTCTTCCCGGCGCCCCACCGGACGGTGAGCGTGTCGCCGTCCTGCTCGGTGAGGGTGCCGGACGCGTAGGCGTCGTTCCCGTCGCGGCACTCCATGTCCAGCCGTGCGGGCTCGGCGGATGCCTTCAACCGCCCCTGGCAGGCCAGGTTCTGTCCGGCGAGTGACACCGTCGCATCCTTGTTGAACAGCAGCACGAGCAGCTTTCCGTCACCCTTCGTCCCCGCCGCCCACGAACCGGTGTAGGGCGAGGAGGAGTCCGTTCTCCCGCCGCCCGAGCCGCCGGAAGAACCGCTGCCGGAGCCCGCACCGCCCGATCCGGAGCCGCCGGTGTCGGCACCCCCGGTGTTTCCGCCGTCGTCCGGACGCTTCCCGCTCGTGCCGCCACCCCCGGAGTCCGCGGAACCGCCGGTGCCGCCGGACCCCGAGGAGGACGACGAGGAGGACGCCGAGCCGTCCCCCGCGCCACCGTCGCCGCTGCCGCAGCCACTGACGAGCAGCGCCGCCGCGGCCGTGGTGGCGGCCGCCACCATGCCGAGCCGTGTTCCGCGCACGTTCCCCTCCTCGGTGTGTGTGCAGGGTCACGCCAAACTAGCAGGGGCCGCGCCCCGGCCGCTGTGACGCGAACAGCACCCGCGGCGTGCCCGTCAGACCGCCGGTGCGACGGTTCCGGTCACTTCGCCCAGGCCGATACGGGTGCCGTTCGGGCCCGGTGCCCACGCGGTCAGCGTGACCTCGTCGCCGTCGGCCAGGAACGGCCCCTTGCCGCCGGTCAGCTCCAGGAGGCAGCCCAGCTGGTCGGGCTCCGGGCCGCTGACCGTGCCCGAGGCGAACAGGTCGCCGGTGCGCAGCGAGGCGCCGTTGACCGTCATGTGCGCCAGTTGCTGGGCCGCCGTCCAGTACATCGCGGAGAACGGCGGCTCGGAGACCTTCTCGCCGTTGAGCGTCACCGTGATGCGGATGTCCAGGCCGTCCTGCGCGCCGCTGTCGTCGAGGTACGGCAGCTGCGGCACGTCGCGGGCCGGAGGAGCCGTGCGGGCGGACTCCAGGGCCTCCAGGGGGGTGATCCACGGCGAGACGGAGGTGGCGAAGGACTTGCCCAGGAAGGGGCCCAGCGGGACGTACTCCCATGCCTGGAGGTCGCGCGCCGACCAGTCGTTGAGGAGGCACACGCCGAAGACGTGCTCCGGGAACTCCGCGCGGGACACGCGGGATCCGAGCCGGGAGGCGGCGCCGACGACGAAGCCCACCTCGGCCTCGATGTCCAGGCGCTGCGACGGGCCGAAGACCGGCTCCGGCTCGTCCTTCGGCTTCCGCTGCCCCTGCGGACGCACCACGGGCGTGCCCGAGACCACGACGGTGCCCGCGCGGCCGTGGTAGCCGATCGGGAGGTGCTTCCAGTTCGGCGTCAGCGGGTCGCCGTCCGGCCGGAAGATCCTGCCGACGTTCGAGGCGTGGTGCTCGCTGGCGTAGAAGTCGACGTAGTCGGCCACCTCGAAGGGCAGGTGGAGCGTCACGTCGGCCAGCGGGATCAGGTGACCGGAGACGGCCTCGCGGTGGGCCGGGTCGCTCAGCCAGGTGCGCACGTCCGCCCGGACGGCGCGCCACACGGCGGGCCCGGCCGCCATCAGCGGGTTGAGGGTGGGCTGCTGGAGCAGCGCGGTGTGCGGGGAGCCGAGGGTGTCCGCCGCGGCACCGGTGTCCAGCACGTGCGAACCGAAGCGCACGCCCACCCGGGGCAGGTCCTGGTCGTCCTCGGTCGTGAAGACGCCGTACGGAAGGTTGTCCAGGCCGAAGAGGTCGTCTCCGGGCAGGTCGAACGGAATGGCTTCGGTCATCGTCGTGCTGCCTCGCCTTCGATGAGGGCGTCCCCGCCGAAGGGAGGGGAAGCGTCGCGGGGTCAGGGCCGGGGTCAGGTTAATGGACCGGGCGGGCGGAGGCTGGCGCCCGGGCGGGTGCGCCCGGGGGTACGCGAGGACAGTGATCGTTCCGGGACCGGTTACGCTGCCAGTGGCTGTGGCGGAGGAGAGTGCCGCGGCCACTGCGGACGCATCGACAAGCCGCGTAGACAGGAGAACCCCTCGTGACCGTCGTCGGGCCCTTCGGGCTGAGCGTGCGGGACTCGGCACTCGAGGCCGACGTCCGGGCGGGGTTGGCGGCTGTCGAGGAAGGCCTCGTCGAAGCCACCAAGAGCAACGTCCCGTTCATAACCGGTGCCGCGCAGCACCTCGTCCGTGCCGGCGGGAAGCGGTTCCGCCCGCTGCTGGTGATGCTGGGCGCGCAGTTCGGCGACCCGAACGCACCCGGCGTGGTGCCCTCGGCCGTGGTGGTGGAGCTGACGCACCTGGCCACGCTTTACCACGACGACGTGATGGACGAGGCACCCGTGCGGCGTGGTGTGCCCAGCGCGAACGCGAACTGGGACAACTCGGTCGCCGTGCTCACCGGTGATTTTCTCTTCGCCCGTGCCTCGCAGGTGCTCTCCGACCTCGGCCCGGAGGCCGTCACCGTCCAGGCACAGGCGTTCGAGCGGCTGGTCACCGGCCAGATCATGGAGACCGCCGGCCCCCGGGAGGGGCAGGACGCCGTCGACCACTACCTCGAAGTGCTCGCCGGGAAGACCGGATCGCTGATCGCGGTGGCCTGCCGGTTCGGCGCGATGATGTCCGGCGCCGACGAGCGCGCGGTCTCGGTGCTCTCCCAGTACGGCGAGCGTATCGGCACCGCCTTCCAGCTCGCCGACGACGTGCTGGACATCGCGAGCGACTCCCACGAGTCCGGCAAGACCCCGGGCACCGACCTGCGGGAGGGCGTCGCGACGTTGCCGGTGCTGCGCCTGCGGGAGTTCGCCGCGGCCGGCGGCTCCCGGGAGGACCGGGAGCTGTGCGCACTGCTGGACGGCGACCTGACGGACGACGCGCGGCTCGCCGAGGCACTCGCGGGCCTGCGCGCCCACCCGGCGCTCGCCCAGGCCCGCCGGGACACCGTCCGCTTCGCCGACGAGGCCCGCGCGATGCTCGACCCGCTGCCCGAGGGGCCGGCGCGCCAGGCCCTCGCCGACCTCTGCGACGCGGTCGTCCACCGGGCAGGCTGAACCCCCGTCGGGGTTGCCGCCCGCCTTCCGGGGTACGCGTTCCCTGTTCCCGTCCTCCTCGCGGCGTACGCCCGTCCGAACCCTGCGGGCGACGCCCGGACCGGTGAACTCTGGTGCCATGGAGGGGTCGTTCTCCGGCAGGTCACGGACGACGGGGGCCGCCGGGCACGAGTGCCAGTCACGGAACCGCTGCCGACCACGGAGGTTGGGCACATGCCACAGATCCGACCGAGCGCGCAGGAGCCAGGGGGAGGCCGCGCCCCGGGCGAGCCGGGCAGGCCCGGCAGGAGAACCGTCCGGTACGCCGTACCCGCCGCCGTGGTGGGGGCCGTCGCGGCGGGCGTGGGCCTGGTCCCCGCACTCGCCGACACCGGCTCGCCGGACCTTCCGCGGGTGACCGCCGAGGAACTCGTGTCCCGGATGGCGGCGTCCGACGTCGAGTCCTTCTCCGGAACCGTCCGCCTCGACACCGATCTCGGTCTCCCGGCGCTGCCCGGCCTGCTCGGTGGCCGGTCCTCCGGGGACCTCCGGGACGGCGACAGCCCGTTCGGCGGCCGTGCACGGCACGGCGGCGAGGAGACACCGGACCGGGGCGGCCCCGCCGCGCCGGGCGCCCGGCTGGCGGAACTGGCCGACGGGGAGCACACGCTGCGCGTCGCGGCCGACGGCCCCCGCAAGAGGCGGCTCTCCGTCCTGGAGGACACGGCGGAGTACAGCCTCGTCCGCAACGGCAACGAGGTGTGGGCGTACGACAGCGCCACCGATTCCGCCTTCCACGGCGTCGGCCCCGAGCCCGGTGCATCCGGTCCCGGAAAGGTGCCGGGCGCGCGCGCCGGTGCCTTCGCGGACCTGACCCCGAAGCAGGCCGCGCGCAAGGCCCTCCGCCTCGCCGACGACACGACATCCGTGACGGTGGACGGCACCACCGAGGTCGCCGGCCGGGCCGCCTACCGCCTGGTTCTCGCACCGAAGGACGCCGCGCACTCCACCGTCGACTCGGTGCGGATCGCGGTCGACGCCGAGAACGGCGCTCCGCTGGCGTTCACGCTCGCGCCGGAGGGCGGCGGGAAGCCCGTCGTCGACATCGCCTACACCGAGGTCGACTTCGGGAAGCCGGAGCCCGGCACCTTCTCGTTCGACCCTCCGGAGGGCACGGACATCACCGAGAAGCAGTTCGACCGCCGGGCGGCCGAGCACCGGCGGGGTCAGCACCGCCGCGGCATCCCCCGGCCGGCGGCCGGCGGAGGGGAGCTACTGGGGCACGGCTGGGGCACGGTGGCCGAGCTGCATCTCCCCCGGGGCGCCGCGTCCGCCCGTCCGGAGGCCGACTCCGCGCCGCGCTCCGACGACCGCCGCGCGCAGCGGCTGCTGGACGGCTTCACGCAGCAGGTGAACGGCGACTTCGGGACGGGCAGGGTTTTCGAGTCGCGGCTGTTCAACGTCCTGATCACGGAGGACGGCACGGTGTACGCCGGTGCCGTCACCCGCGAGGGACTCGTCGAAGCGGCGGAGCGGGCCGGCTAGTGCTGTGCCCGGGTTGGTTTGCGAGCCGGTGAGACTTCCCGGCCGCAGCACCGGCGAGCACCGTCCGTTCCTCGAGATTCCCGCCGCCGGTGCGCAGGACGGCACCGGCGGCGGGCGGGCGCACGCGGTCCACGAGCAGGCAGGAGCCGCCGCATGACAGACGCGGGCGACGCGGGTGGCGCGGTCGTCGAGACGGAGGGGCTGACGAAGCGTTTCCGGGGCGGTCGGCCCGCCGTCGACGGACTCCGGCTGTCCGTGCCCCGCGGCAGCGTCTTCGGGTTCCTGGGCCCCAACGGCTCCGGCAAGACGACCACGATCCGGATGCTGCTCGGACTCGTCGCTCCCACGCGCGGCACGGTGCGCCTGCTGGGCGAACCCGTGCCCCGCGCGGCCGCGCGCGTACTGCCCCGGGTCGGTGCGCTGATCGAGGGGCCCGCGCCGTACGGATTCCTGACCGGCAGGGACAACCTGCTGCGTTACGACGCCGCCGACCCGTGCGGGGACCCGCGCACCCGCCGTAACCGGGTGGACCGCGCGTTGGAGCGCGTCGGCCTGGCGGCTGCGGGCGGGAAGCGCGCCCGGGCGTACTCGCTGGGCATGAAGCAGCGGCTCGGGCTGGCCGCGGCGCTCCTCCGGCCGCGCGAGCTGCTCGTCCTGGACGAGCCGACGAACGGGCTGGACCCGCAGGGCATGCGTGAGGTCCGCGCCCTCGTGCGGGACGTGGCGGCCGAGGGCACCACGGTGTTCCTCTCCTCGCACCTGCTGGACGAGATCGAGCAGGTGTGCACGCACGCGGCGGTGATGCACCGGGGCAGGCTTCTCGTCCAGGGGACGGTCGCCGGCATGTCCGCGGGATTCCGCGGCCGGGTCGCGGTCGGCACGCCCGACACCGCCGACGCGGTGCGGGTGCTGGCGCAGCGGGGCGTCACCGGTGTCGCCGTCTCCGGGGCCCGGGTCACGGGCGAACTCCCTCCCCACCCGGCCGGCGGCGCACCGGAGCTCGCGGAGCTGAACGGCGCGCTGGTGCGGGCAGGGGTGCGCGTACGGTCCTTCGGGCAGGAGAGCGCTTCGCTGGAGGACGCGTTCGTCGCGCTGACGGGGGAGGGCTTCGATGTCGCAGGTTGACCCCACCGTGTCGGCGACCGCTCCCGGGGCGGGGCCGCGGGGCCGTCCCCGGGGGCTGTTCCGCAGCGAACTGCGCCTCACCTTCCGGCGCGGGCGCACCCTGGCGCTGCTGGGTGTGCTGCTGGCGGTGCCCGTGCTGGTCGGTCTCGCCGTCGAGATCGAGACGGGCGACGGCGGCTCCCGGCGGGGCGGGGGCGGCGGGCCCGCGTTCCTCGCCCAGGTCACCCACAACGGGCTGTTCCTGGTCTTCACCGCGCTGGCCGTCACCCTGCCGTTCTTCCTGCCCATGACCGTCGGGGTGGTCGCGGGCGACTCACTGGCCGGAGAGGCGCACACCGGTACGCTGCGCTACCTGCTGGTGGCCCCGGCGGGCCGTACCCGGCTGCTGCTGGTCAAGTTCGGGGCTGTCGCGGCGTTCTGCCTCGTGGCGACGCTGACCGTGGCGGTGTCCGCCTTGGTGGTGGGGGCGGTGCTGTTCCCCTTCTCGGACGTGACGCTGCTGTCCGGGAGCACGGTGCCGTTGGGCGAGGGGATGCTCCGGGCGCTGCTGATCGCCGTCCTCGTCGCGGCCTCGCTGCTCGGAACGGCGGCGGTCGGCCTGTTCGTCTCCACTCTGACCGACAGCGGCATCGGTGCCATGGCGGCCACGGTGGGAGTGCTGATCACGGTGCAGATCCTCGACGGGATCCCGCAGTTGGACGCCGTTCACCCGTATCTGTTCACGCACCACTGGCTCTCTTTCGCCGAGGTGCTGCGGGAGCCGGTCCGCTGGGGGCCGGTGCTCGACAACCTGGGTCTCCAGGCGCTCCACGTGGCGGTGTTCGGATCGGCGGCCTGGGCCCGGTTCACCTCCCGGGACGTCAAGTCCTGAGCAGTGTCCCGCACGCCCCGGGCCGGTGCGCGGGTGCCGGTTTCTGTTCCGGTTCCGGCCCGCGACCTGCGGTGTCAGCGCAGTGACGGCGATGTGACAGTGCGGTGGGGAAGACTGGGCCCGCTTCCCGCCCGTCGGAGAGCGCGTCAGCTTTCGTCCACCGCAGCCCGTTCCGGGCTGCCGTCCCCCCTCGGAGGAACGGATGCACCGCCGGTCCATTGTTGGCATGTCCGTGGCAACCAGTGCTGCCGCGGTCGTGGCACTCGCCGCTCCCGCGAACGCCGCCACGAAGCTCGACCTGATGTACAGCTGGAGCCAGACGAGTGCGTCCAGCGAGGCCGCCTTCCACAGCGCGCGCTCGCACTACTGGGACTACTCCTCGTACGGCTTCGACTGGTCGACCGACAAGTGCAGCAGCTCCCCGGACAATCCCTTCGGCTTCCCGTTCGAGAACGCCTGCATCAGACACGACTTCAACTACCGCAACTTCAAGGACGAGGGCCTCTTCGACCCCAACAAGGACCGCATCGACAGCGCCTTCTACGAGGACCTCAAGCGCGTCTGCGACCAGTACTCGGGTGCCACCGGGAGCTCCTGCAACGCGACGGCCTGGACCTACTACCAGGCAGTCTCGATCTTCGGCATCTCCGCGGCCGACGCACCCGCCTACGCCGAGAAGGTCGACAAGTACCGCGCCTCGGAGAAGGCCGCGGCCGACCGCTGACCGGGCGGTTCCGCCACGTCCACCCGCCTCACTGGCACCCTCGACCGCCTTCCCGGTGCGCGCGCCGGGACCCGTCGGCCGCGATGCGACCTGCGGGCCCCGGTGTGCCGGTGAGGGGGCCGACCAGGGTCAGTCGCGCCGGTCCGCGCCTCCCGCCCACGCCGGCCGCTCCGCGTGCGCTGCGGCCGTCCCGGTGGGACCTGCCGAGTGGCCGGCTTCGTACGCCGCGGCGTTGCGGGCGGCCTCGCGCAGGGCGCGGCGGCCGCGGCGGGCGTTGCGGAAGGCGTCCCAGCTGAGCAGTGCCAGCGCCGCCCACACGAGCAGGAAGCCGGTCAGCCGCTCCGCGGGCATCGGCTCGTGGAACACCAGCAGGCCGAGGACGAACATGAACGCCGGCGCCGTGTACTGCAACAGGCCGATGGTGGACAGCGGGAGACGTACGGCCGCACTGCCGAAGAAGATCAGCGGGGCCGCGGTGGCCGCGCCGGAGAGTGCCAGCAGCACGGCGTTGCCCGGGCCGTCCGTAGTGAAGCCGGCGTCCCCGCGGGAGGCCAGGAACACCAGGAACCCCAGTGCGGGGAGGAACTGCACGGCCGCCTCCGCACTGAAGCTTTCGACGCCCTCCAGCTTCACCCGCTTCTTGAGGAGCCCGTAGGTGGCGAAGGTGAAGGCGAGGGCGATGGAGAGCCACGGCACCTCGCCGTACCCCACGGTGAGCACCGCTACGGCGGCGGCGCCGATGCCGACCGCCACCCACTGCGCGGGACGGAGCCGCTCACGCAGCAGGACGATGCCGAAGGCGATCGAGACCAGCGGGTTGATGAAGTAGCCGAGCGAGGCCTCCAGCAGCTTCTCCTCGCTGACGGCCCAGATGAACATCCCCCAGTTCGCCGAGATGACGATCGCCGCGAGCGCCACGATGCCCAGGGTGCGGGGCCGGCGCACCAGTTCGCGGATCCACGACCAGCGGCGCATGGCGGCGAGCACCAGCACCGCGGTGGGCAGCGACCACACCATCCGGTGGGCGAGCACCTCGGCGGCGCCCGTCGGGGCCAGGAGGTGCCAGTAGAGCGGGAGCAGCCCCCACAGGCCGTACGCGGCGAAGCCGTACACCAGGCCGCTGCGGGTATCGCTCGACGAGGACATGGACACCTCCGGTGGAACAACGCAGTCCCGAAGGTAACGTCGCACCACCCCCCGTGTCATTCCCGTAAGCGGGTGACGCTCATGACACGAGGGGTGGTGGCGCGGTGACCGGTCGGAGAGGGGGCGTCAGCCGACGACGGTCCAGGTGTCCTTCCCGGCCAGCAGCGCGCCCAGATCGCCCTTGCCGTTCTGCTCCACCGCTGCTTCGAGCTGGTCCGCCATCTCCTGCTCGTAGACCGGGCGGCGGACGTCCCGCAGCACCCCGATCGGCGTGTGGTGCAGGGTGTCGGGGTCGGCCAGGCGGGACAGCGCGAACGCGGTCGTGGGCGACGCCGCGTGGGCGTCGTGCACCAGCAGACCGTCGGTGCCCTCCGCGGTCACGTCGACGACGCGCAGGTCCCCGGTCGCCGGGTCCCGTACGACGCCCTTCGTGCCCAGGCCGTCCTCCGCCGGGGTGCCGAAGCGGATGGCAGCACCGTGCTCCAGGCGGATCACCGCCTCCTGGGCCAGCTGCTTGTCCTTGAGCGCCTCGAAGGCGCCGTCGTTGAAGATGTTGCAGTTCTGGTAGATCTCGACCAGTGCCGTGCCCGGGTGGTCGGCGGCCCGGCGCAGCACCTCGGTCAGGTGCTTGCGGTCCGAGTCGACGGTGCGTGCGACGAAGGATGCCTCCGCCCCGAGTGCGAGCGACACCGGGTTGAACGGGGACTCCAGGGAGCCCATCGGTGTGGACTTGGTGATCTTCCCCGCTTCGGAGGTCGGGCTGTACTGGCCCTTCGTCAGACCGTAGATCCGGTTGTTGAACAGCAGGATCTTGAGGTTGACGTTGCGGCGCAGGGCGTGGATCAGGTGGTTCCCGCCGATGGAGAGCGCGTCGCCGTCACCGGTGACCACCCACACCGACAGGTCCTGGCGTGCCGCGGCGAGTCCGGTCGCGATCGCCGGGGCACGCCCGTGGATGGAGTGCATCCCGTAGGTGTCCATGTAGTACGGGAAGCGCGAGGAGCAGCCGATGCCGGAGACGAACACGATGTTCTCCCGGGCCAGGCCCAGTTCGGGCATGAACCCCTGCACGGCGGCCAGAACGGCGTAGTCGCCGCAGCCAGGGCACCAGCGGACCTCCTGGTCGGACTTGAAGTCCTTCATGGTCTGCTTGCCCTCGGCCTTCGGGACCAGGGAGAGCAGGGGGTTGCCCTGGCTTCCCTCCCCGGACACCGGGCCGTCGACGAGCTGCTGCTCAGCCATTTCCGATGGCCTCCTTGAGAACGTCCGCCAGTTGTTCGGCCTTGAAGGGCAGGCCGCGGACCTGCGTGCAGGACTCCGCGTCCACCAGGTACTTGGCGCGGAGCAGGGTCGCCAGCTGTCCGAGGTTCATCTCGGGGACGATCACCTTGTCGTAGCGCCGGAGCACCTCGCCGAGGTTCTTCGGGAACGGGTTGAGGTACCGCAGGTGGGCCTGTGCGACGCGGCCCTCGTCCCGCCGCACCCGGCGCACCGCCGCGGTGATCGGCCCGTAGGTGGAGCCCCAGCCGAGGACCAGGACGCGTGCCGGCCCGTCGGCGGGGTCGGTGGTGGGGTCGTCGACCTCCAGGTCGGGGACTTCGACGCCGTCGACCTTCGCCTGCCGGGTGCGGACCATGTGGTCGTGGTTGGCCGGGTCGTAGGAGATGTTGCCGGAGCCGTCGGCCTTCTCGATGCCGCCGACCCGGTGTTCCAGTCCGGGCGTGCCGGGCACGGCCCAGGGGCGTGCCAGCGTCTCCGGGTCCCGCTTGTAGGGCCAGAACACCTCGGTGCCGTCCGCCAGCTCGTGGTTGGGTCCGGTGGCGAACCGGGTGCGCAGGTCGGGCAGTTCGTCGGGCTGCGGGATGCGCCACGGCTCGGAGCCGTTCGCCAGGTAGCCGTCCGAGAGCAGGAACACCGGGGTGCGGTAGGTCAACGCGATGCGCGCGGCGTCCAGCGCGGCGGTGAAGCAGTCCGCCGGGGTGGCCGGGGCGACCACCGGCACGGGTGCCTCGCCGTTCCGTCCGTACATGGCCTGCAGCAGGTCGGCCTGCTCGGTCTTGGTCGGCAGGCCGGTCGACGGGCCGCCGCGCTGCACGTCGACGATGAGCAGCGGCAGTTCCAGGGAAACGGCGAGGCCGACCGTCTCCGACTTGAGTGCGACGCCCGGCCCGGAGGTGGTCGTCACGCCGAGCGAGCCGCCGAAGGCGGCCCCCAGGGCCGCGCCGATGGCGGCGATCTCGTCCTCGGCCTGGAAGGTCCGGACACCGAAGTTCTTGTGCTTGGACAGTTCGTGCAGCAGGTCCGAGGCCGGCGTGATCGGGTACGAGCCGAGGAACAGCGGCAGGTCCGCCTGCTGAGACGCGGCAACCAGCCCGTAGGACAGTGCCAGGTTGCCGGAGATGTTCCGGTACGTGCCCGGGGGGAAGGCCGAGGAGGCGGGGGCCACCTCGTAGGAGACGGCGAAGTCCTCCGTGGTCTCCCCGAAGTTCCAGCCGGCCCGGAAGGCGGAGACGTTCGCCTCGGCGAGGTCCGGCCGGCGGGCGAACTTCTTCCGCAGGAACGACTCCGTCGACTCCGTCGGACGGTTGTACATCCAGGAGAGCAGGCCCAGGGCGAACATGTTCTTCGACCGCCCGGCGTCCTTGCGGGAGAGGTCGTAGCTCTTGAGCGCCTCGACCGTCAGGGTGGTGAGCGGGACCGGATGCACGTTGTAGCCGTCGAGAGAGCCGTCGTCCAGCGGCGAGGCCTGGTAGCCGACCTTCGCCATGGCGCGCTTGGTGAACTCGTCCGTGTTGACGATCACCTCGGCGCCGCGCGGCACGTCGTCGATGTTGGCCTTCAGCGCCGCCGGGTTCATCGCCACCAGGACGTTCGGTGCGTCCCCCGGCGTGAGGATGTCGTGGTCCGCGAAGTGCAGCTGGAAGCTGGAGACGCCGGGGAGGGTTCCTGCGGGCGCCCGGATCTCGGCGGGGAAGTTGGGCAGCGTGGAGAGGTCGTTGCCGAACGACGCGGTCTCCGACGTGAACCGGTCACCCGTGAGCTGCATGCCGTCGCCGGAGTCGCCCGCGAAACGGATGATCACCCGATCCAGGCGTCGGACCTCCTTCGTCGTCGGCGACGACTGGCCGGCGCCGGTCGGTGCGCCGGCTGGAGTGTTGACCTGACTGGTCACGGATTCGGACCTCCCTCGAGGCTGCGGTCGCAGGCCATCGTACGTGGGTAAGGGTCGCCTTCCCCGGGTGGATCACATGGCGGACGAGAAAATGAGACAAGCGGGTGTTCGCACACGATGATGACGTGTGTCCTCCCTTTGTGGCCTGGGAATTCAAGTTCGTGAACCAGTGCTGCCTCAGAAAGTGATCTCTGTCACGGGTGCCGTCACAGGCCCCGGGCGCACCGGCCCGGCTCGCCGGCGCCGCTCCGGCCTGCCGCGACACGCGGGTCCGTCCCCCTCGCAGGGCTACCGGCCCCCGTACGGGTGCCCTGCGCCGCCCCGCAGCAGGGGCGGCCCCCGACGACGGCCCGGCCGCTCACGGCGCGAGCCGGTAGAAGCGCCACAGGTCGTGCTCGACCGGCAGCACCTCGCAGGACGCGAAGCCCGCCGACGCCGCATACCCGGCGACCACGTCCGGGCGCAGCACGGTGCCCGCCTCGACCCGCGCCCCCTCGGCGCGGGTGGCGGGCAGGCAGTGCAGGACGCTGAAGGCGTAGTTGAGGCGCTCCACCTCGTCGCCCGGCGCGCCGAAGGCCTCGGCCACCCGCTCGTCGCCCACCAGGACGGCGCCCCCGGGGCGCACGCCGCGCCGCACCGCCGACAGCGTGCCCACCGGATCGGCCATGTCGTGCAGGCATTCGAACAGTGTCACCAGGTCGGCGGGCTCCGCCGCCGCGGCCGCGGCGTCGGCGTGGACGAAGGTCACGCGGTCCGTCATGCCGGCCGCCCCTGCGAGCGCCTGCGCCTGCTCCACCGACGAGGCGTCCAGGTCGAGGCCCGTCACGGCCACCTCGGGCAGGGCCCGGGCCATCGCCAGCGACGACCAGCCGTGGCCGCAGCCCAGATCGAGAATGCGCGCACCCGGCCTGCGCAGCCGCTCCATCACGTCCGGCATCGCGCCGAGCCAGCTGTCGACCAGGTCGTGGGTGAACATCGGCCGGTTCATCCCCGCGATGCCCTCCCGCGCGTCGCTGCCGTAGGAGACGTACGGCACGCCGCCACCGGTCGGCAGCGCGGCCAGCAGCTCCGGCAGCGCCTCCGCGATGCCCACGGCCAGCAGCGGCGCCGCCCCGAGATACAGCGGATCCTCGACCGCCACCAGTACGCGCGCGTGCGCCCCGGGCAGCGAGAACCGGCGGTCGTACGGATCCGCCACGTCGAAGTCCTGCTCCGCGTGCAGAATGCCGGCGACGGCCTGCTGCTCCAGCCACTCGCGGGCGTAGCGCGGGTGAATGCGTGCCTCGGCAGCCAGCTCACCGGGACTCAGCGGGCCGTGTTCGGCGAGGACCCGGTACAGGCCGCGCCGCACCCCGACGTACACGGTGAAGGTCTCCAGCGATCCGAGCAGGCCGGCGAAGAGCCGGTCCGCGAGCTGCTCGGAGCCTGCCGGGACGGAGCCACCCGCCTCACGCGTCTGTTGCATACGGACCTCCCGCAGCGCCACGGTCCCGCTTCTCACGGTACGCCCCGGTGCCGCGGCCGCCCGCTGTGGCGAACCGCGGGCGAATGAGGAGGACCCGGGGCTCCACGGGTGGATCGGCGCCCCGGGGTCGTATCGTGTTGCCGCGCCGCGGGCGGACGGGTGACCGGGCATCCGGTGCGCCGCGGCGGCCTCGCCGCCGGCGGACCGTCGCCGCCGCGGGGACGGCGCAGAGGCAAGGTCTGGTGAAGGGGGCTGGCGGGACCATGTCGGCACACGACGACGCGCAGACGGACGGGGCCACGCAGGACGGTGGGCTGCGCAGACTCCCCGACCCGCCATCCCTGGTGCGCTCCCGCTCCGCGTCGCGCGGCGCCGACGGGCCGCCCCGCGACGACCGGAGCGCACCCCGGAACGGCTCTCCGGACGGCGGCCGGGACGACACCCCCGCGGACGGGATCGCGGACGACACCGCCACCCGCAGGCTGAGCGACTTCGAACCCGGCATCGTCGCGGCGCGTACCCCGGGCGCCGGCGCCGGGTCCGCCGCCGGCACGTCGTGCTCCGCACCCGCGGAGCCGGAGCCCGACCCCGCCGCCGCGGGGACACCGCGGAGCACGTCCGCCCCCGAAGGGGGCACGGAGCCCGCCGGGGAAACGCCCGCCCCACAGCCCGGGCCGGAGGCACAGCCCATGCCGGAGGCGCCTCCGCACCAGGGGCCGCAGCCCGGACCGCCGCCGGCCGCACCTCCCCGGCCCGTCCACACCCCTGCTGCTGCCCCCGGCCCGCAACCGCCGCGCTCCGCGCCCCTGCCGCCCGCCGCGCCGCCGCCCGCAACCCACCCCACCGAGCACGGTCAGCACACCCGGACGGCGCCACCCGGCATCCCCTACCGCGCTGTCCCGCCGCGGGTGTCGGTCCCGGTCGTCGGTCCCGAACTCGCCGGCACGGAGCGGAAGGTGCGGCACGGCGACACCTTCGCCCGGCGCACCGGGCGCTACCTCAAACGCCTGCTCGCCTCGTCCGCGGACTCCGCCGCGGTCATGGCCGCCGTGCGCTCCATGCAGCAGCCGCTCGCCGCGGGCCGCCAGATCGCGGTGACCAGCATCCGCGGCGGATCGGGCAAGTCGACCGTGGCCGCGCTGCTCGCCCTCGGCCTCGCCCACCACCGCACCGACCCCGTGCTCGCCGTCGAGGCCGACCCTGCACTGGGGACGCTGCCGCGGCGGCTCAGCGCCACCGAGGTGCGCTGGTCCTGCGCCGACCTCGCCCGCATCCTCGACCCGTCCATGCAGATCACTGACCTCATCGGCTACCTGCTTCCGTTCCCCGGCGGCGGCTGGCTGCTGCCCGGCAGCCAGGGCACCGTCGGCGCCCAACTCGACCTCGACACCTACCGCGTCGTCATGACGGCCGTCCGGCACCACTTCGCCGCCACCGTCGTGGACTGCCAGACACTGCCCGCCGAGGTGGCGCGCACCGCGCTCACCACCACCCAGGCACGGGTGCTCGTGTCGCCCGCAACCGTCGAGGGCGTGGCCGCGACCCGCACCGTGCTGGAGTGGCTCGGCAACCTGCACCGCGGCATGCTGCCGACCACCGTGGTGGCGCTCGCGCACACCTCGCCCGACAGCACCCTCGACGTACGCCGTTCCGCGGAACTCCTCGGGCAGGGCGGCGCCCACGTGGTCGCCCTCCCCTACGACCGCCATCTGGCGGGCGGCGGAGCCGTCCGCCACGACCTGCTCTCCCTCGAGACGCAGGAGGCCGCCGCCCTGCTCGGCGGCGCGGTGATGGACCGCGCGGCGTCGCGCTGACCGGCAGGGCCTAGACTCCGCCGTGGAGAGGGAAGCACGCAGCGGACAGGGAGCCCGCGCGACACACTCAGGTGAGGACGGGCAGTGGACGTGCCTGACTACTTCCACGGCTATGCGGTCGTCGGACTCGTCGCGGTCGTCGGCGTGCTCTTCGTCGGCGTGGCGTTCGGCGCCGGTCGGCTGCTGCGGCCGGTGGTGCCCACGACGGAAAAGCTGCTCACCTACGAATGCGGTGTCGACCCGGTCGGCGAGGGCTGGGCCCACACCCAGGTGCGCTACTACGTCTACGCCTTCCTGTACGTGATCTTCGCGGTCGACTCGCTGTTCCTCTTCCCCTGGGCGACGGTCTTCGCCGAGCCCGGCTACGGAGGAGCCACGCTGGTGGAGATGTTCGTCTTCCTCGGTTTCCTGACCGTCGGACTGTTGTACGCGTGGAAGAAGGGCGTCCTGCAATGGACGTGACACCGGAGAACCGCACCACCCTGCCCCTGGCGGCGGAACGCCCACCGGGCCGCGCCCTCGGCGCACTGGCACGCCTCGCACCCGAACCGATGAAGATCGTGCTCAACTGGGGCCGCCGCTACAGCCTCTGGGTCTTCAACTTCGGACTCGCCTGCTGCGCCATCGAGTTCATCGCCGCCTCCATGGCCCGTCACGACTTCATCCGGCTCGGCGTCATCCCCTTCGCTCCCGGGCCGCGGCAGGCCGACCTCATGGTCGTCTCCGGCACGGTGACCGACAAGATGGCCCCGGCCGTCAAACGCCTCCACGAGCAGATGCCCGAGCCGAAGTACGTCATCTCCTTCGGCGCCTGCTCCAACTGCGGCGGCCCGTACTGGGACTCGTACTCCGTCACCAAGGGCGTCGACCAGATCGTGCCCGTCGACGTGTACGTCCCCGGATGCCCGCCCCGACCCGAGGCGCTGCTCCAGGGCGTCCTCGCCCTGCAGGACAAGATCGCGGAAGAGTCGGTGGCCGAGCGGTACGCCGGGAGGCCCGGAGCCGGCCGCCCCACCCCCGGTGCGCTGACCAGCGGACTGGTGGCGCCGCCAGACCGCCGCACCGACGCCGCTGACGGCGAGGAGGAGGGCCGGTGAACGAGCCCGACGAGCCGGCACCCGGCGCGCACCGCACACCCGCCGACGACGCCTCCGGGCAGCCGCCGGTGGGATGGCTGCCGCGGGGCGCCGACGCACTCTTCGGCAGCGGCGCGACCGCCGAGGAGGCGTACGGGCTGCTCACCGTCGACGTCCCGGCGGACACCTGGACCACCGCCCTCGAAACCGCGCGGGACGAGCTGGGCTGCACCTACTTCGACTGGTTGAGCGCCGTGGACGAGCCCCGCGACGGCTTCCGCGTCTGCGCACACCTCGCCGCGCTGCCCGGAGCACGGCACCGGCAGGTGCGGCGGCTGCTGGTGCGGACGACCGTGCCGCACGACGCCCCGGCGCTGCCCACCGCCACCGGTGTCTACGCGGGCGCCGCCTGGCACGAACGCGAGACGCACGAGATGTTCGGCGTCGACTTCACCGGCCACCCCAACCCGGCGCCGCTGCTGCTGCCCGACGGGTTCGAGGGACATCCGCTGCGCAAGGACTTCGTCCTCGCCGCCCGGGTCGCCAAGGCCTGGCCCGGCGCGAAGGAGCCCGGGGAGTCCGGCCACGGCGGACCGAAGCGACGGCAGATGCTGCCTCCGGGCGTCCCCGACCCCAACGAATGGGGCCCGCTCAAGGGCCAGTTGCCGCCCGCGCCGTCGCGCTCGCGCCGCAACGGTACCGCGGCCGGCGGTGACCGGCCCGCCCGCCGGACCCGCTCCGCCTCCGAAGGGTCCGCGAGCCGGCGCTCCGACGCGGCCACTGCCGCGCCGGAGCCGTCCGCGCAGGGAACGCGCCCGCCGCGACGCAACCGCAGCGCGACCGGCGGGTCGGCGAGTCAGCGGGGCACGACATCCGGCACCCGCGAAGGGAACCCGGACTCCCCGGACTCCCCGGACGCGACCGGGGCGACGGACGCGACGGACGCGACGGAGGAGAGGCGCACAGGCCGGTCGTCCGACGCGCCGTGGCACCACGCACGGCCCGCTCGCGACCCGGACCCGACACCCGACGACCGCGGGACGGAGAGCGACCGGTAGATGGACGTCCTCGACATCGCGATGCGGCTGCTCGGCGTGCTCGCCGTGTTCCTGATCCTCCCGCTCCTCGTCGGCCAGACCGAGCACAAAGTCATGGCCCACATGCAGGGCCGCGTCGGGCCGATGCACGCGGGCGGCTTCCACGGCTGGGCGCAACTCGTCGCCGACGGCGTGAAGTTCGCGCAAAAGGAGGACATCGTCCCCGCCGGCGCAGACCGCCGGGTCTTCCAACTGGCGCCCGCCGTCGCCCTGCTGCCCTACCTGCTCGTACTCGTCGCCGTGCCGTACGCCCCGCACGGCGTCGGCCAGGTCATCGACGCCGGGATCTTCTTCGTGCTCGCCGTGATGGGCGTCGGCGTCCTCGGTTCCGTCATGGGCGGCTGGGCCTCCGCCAACAAGTACTCGCTGCTCGGTGCCCTGCGCACCGCCGCCCAGCTGCTCGCGTACGAACTGCCGATGCTGCTCGCCGCCGCCTCCGTCGCGATGGCCGCGGGAACCCTCTCACTGCCCGGCATCCTCGACGCGTTCGCCTGGTGGTGGGTGCCCTGGCAGCTCCTCGGCGCCTTCGTGTTCTTCACCGCCGGCCTCGCCGAACTGCAACGCCCGCCGTTCGACGCCCCCGTCGCCGACTCCGAAATCATCTTCGGCGCCTACACCGAGTACACCGGACTTCGCTTCGCCCTGTTCCTGCTCGCCGAGTACGCCGGCATCGTCGTACTCTGCGGCCTCACCACGGTCCTCTTCCTCGGCGGCTGGCACGGACCGTCCCCCGCCGACCTCGGCTGGGTCTGGACACTGCTCAAGACCGCCGTCCTCGCCTTCGTCGTCATCTGGCTCCGCGTAAGCTACCCGCGGCTGCGCGAGGACCAGCTCCAGCGGTTCTCCTGGACCGTGCTCGTCCCGCTCGCCCTCCTCCAGATCGCCCTCACCGGCGTCGTCAAGGTGGTGATGTGACCCATGACCCCTCCACCCGGCCTCCCCGGCTCCGGCCTCGCCAAAGGCCTGGCCGTCACCCTCCGCACCATGACCAGGAAAACGGTCACCGCGCACTACCCGGACACGCAGCCGGAACTCGCGCCGCGCACCCGGGGCGTCATCGGGCTCTTCGAGGAGAACTGCACCGTCTGCATGCTGTGCGCCCGCGAGTGCCCCGACTGGTGCATCTACATCGACTCGCACAAGGAGACCGTGCCCTCCGAGACCCCGGGCGGGCGCGACCGCAGCCACAACGTGCTCGACCGGTTCGCGATCGACTTCGCACTCTGCATGTACTGCGGCATCTGCATCGACGTGTGCCCCTTCGACGCGCTCTTCTGGTCCCCGGAGTTCGAGTACGCCGAGACCGACATCCACGAACTCACCCACGAGCGCGACAAACTGCGCGAGTGGATGTGGACCGTGCCCGAACCGCCCCCCTCCGACCCCGCCGCCGAGGAACCCAAGGAACTCGCCGCCGCCCGCAAGGCCGCCGACCGCGCCGCCGCGCAGCGAGCGGCCGGCGAGGGAGGCACCGCGTGAGCCCCGCGGCTGCACTCGCCGCCGACCACCCCGCATTCCTCTCACCCACCGGCGCCGAGATCGTCTTCCTGCTCGTCGGTCTCGTCACCCTCGCCGCCGCCGTCGTGACCGTCACCACCCGCCAGCTCGTGCACGCCGCGCTCTGGCTGGTCGTCGCCCTCGGCGGCATCGCCGTCGAATACCTACTGCTCACCGCCGAGTTCATCGCCTGGGTGCAGGTACTCATCTACGTCGGCTCCGTGGTCGTCCTCGTCCTCTTCGGACTGATGCTCACCCGCGCCCCCATCGGACCCTCCCCGGACGCCGACTCCCGCAACCGGCCCGCCGCGCTGCTGGTCTCCGTCGCCGCGGCGGGCACCCTCGTCACCCTCGTCGTCGACGCCTTCCGCACCACCTGGATCGACCTCGACACCGGCGTACAGGGGTCCACCCGCACCACCGGAGCCATCCTGTTCCAGCACTGGGTGCTGCCGTTCGAAGCGCTCTCCGTCCTGCTGCTCGCCGCCCTCGTCGGCGCGATCGTGCTCTCGCGACGCAACGACCGGCCCGGCACCGCGGACCGCGGCCAGGAGGGAACGCGCTGATGCACCTCGCCCACCCGGCCGTCCTCGCCGCACTGCTCTTCGCCACCGGCCTGTACGGCGTCCTCGCCCGCCGCAACGCCGTCCTGGTGCTGATGTCCGTCGAGCTCATGCTCAACGCCGTCAACCTCAACCTCGTCGCCTTCGACGTCTGGCTCCGCGACACACTCCACGCGGGCCAGGCCCTCACCCTCTTCACCATCGCGCTCGCCGCCGCCGAGATCGGCATCGGCCTGGCCATCGTCCTCCTCGTCCACCGCAACACCGGCAGCGCGGACATCGACCGCCTCCGCGCCCTCCACGAGGACCGCGACCCCGCCGGCACCCCGGACGGAACGCCGGCGCACGACGCGGAGCCCACCGCACACGACGCAGCAGCCGGTACCCGAACCGGGAGGCAGACCGCGTGAGCACCACGACCCTCGCCGTCCTCGTCCCCCTGCTGCCGTTCCTCGGCGCCGCCGCAGGACTCCTCCTCGGCAGACGCGCACCCGGCTTCACCAGGCCGCTCGCCGTCCTGCCCACTCTCGCCGCCACCGCGCTCGCCGCCCTCCTCGCCGCACGCCAGGGCGGCGGCGCCGCCATCCGGGCCGGCACCGAACTCACCCCCACCGGCGTCCCCGACCTGCCCGTGAACCTGGCGCTCTCCGTCGACGGCTACGCCGCACTCGTCGCCGTGCTCGTCTGCGTCGTCGCCTCCTGCGTGCAGCTCTACTCCACCGGCTACCTGCACGACGACCCCCGCTACCCCTCGTACGCCGCGCTGGTCTCCCTCTTCACCGCCGCGATGCTCCTCGTCGTCTACAGCGACGACCTGATCGTCCTCCTCGTCGGCTGGGAAGTCATGGGCATCTGCTCGTACTTCCTCGTCGGCCACTACTGGGAGACCAGGGCCGCCCGCGACGCCTCCCTGAAAGCCTTCCTCGTCACCAAAATCGGCGACGTCCCGTTCCTCATCGGCATCTTCGTCCTCGCCACCGACCTCGACACCTTCCGCATCAGCACCCTCGCGGTACGCATCAGCTCCTCCCTCTCCGGCTACGAACTCCACCAGCCCACCCTGGTCGCACTGCTGCTGCTCGCCGGAGTCGCCGGGAAGTCCGCACAGTTCCCGCTCCACACCTGGCTGCCCGACGCCATGGCCGGCCCCACCCCGGTCTCCGCCCTGATCCACGCCGCCACCATGGTCGCCGCCGGCGTGTACGTCGTGGGACGCCTGCTGCCCGTCTTCGCCGCCTCCGCCGCCGCCCTCGCCGTGCTCGCCGCCCTTGCCGCCGTGACCATGGTCGGCTCCGCCCTCGCCGCCCTCGCCCAGGACGACATCAAACGCGTCCTCGCCTGGTCCACCGTCGGCCAACTCGCCTACATGGCCGGAGCGCTCGCCGTCCTCGACCGCGGCGCCGCCGTCTTCCACCTCCTCACCCACGGCGCGTTCAAAGCACTCCTCTTCCTCGGCGCAGGCGTCCTCATCCACGCCGCCGGAACCAACTCCCTCGCCGCCATGTCCCGCCTCCGCGGACTCGCCCGACGCGCACCCGACGCCGCATGGACCATGGCGATCGCCCTCCTCGCGCTCGCCGCCGTCCCCCCGTTCTCCGGCTTCTTCTCCAAGGAGGCCGTACTCGGTGCCGCCGAACACGCCGCACTCGGCGACAGCGCCGGCGTGCCCCCCGCCGTCGGCTGGACCGTCCTCACCGCCGGACTCCTCACCGCCCTCCTCACCGCCGCCTACGCGGCACGCCTCCACCTCCTCGCCCTCCGCGGCGACGGGCCCGAGACCGCTCCCGAACCCGCACGACGGTCCGTCGTCATGAACGCGGTGCTGTGGGTGCTCGCCGCGCCCTCCCTCGCCCTCGGCCTCGCCTACACCGTGCTGCCCGGCTGGTTCGGCGGCCGCTCCCTCGCCCCGACCCTCACCACCTCCGTCCTCGCCACCGGGCTCAGCCTCGCCGGCGGCATCGCCGCCTACGCCGCATGGCGCCACACCCGGGCCCCCGCCCGCCGTGTCCCGCTCGGAGCTGTCGCCGCCCACCCCGAGGGCGACGCGGCCCTCTCCGAAGCCGAAGCCATCGCGACCCACGAACCGGCCTACGGCGACATCGCCGCCGCCTCCGACCCCGCCGACCCCGCACGAACCCTGCTCGGACCGCTCCACGGGCCCGCCGCACACGGCTTCCACCTCGACACCGCGTACCGCGCACTCCTCGTACGCCCACTACACGCCGCCGCCCGCCTCGTCCCCTTCCTCGACCAGGCCGTCCTCGACACCTACGTGCGCGGCGCCGGACGCGGCGCGCGCCTCCTCGGCGGCGCCGTCCGCCGCGCCCAGACCGGCAACGTGCAGACCTACCTCAGCGCCCTGCTCGCCGGATCCCTCGTGCTCGCCGTGGCCGCCGTCGCCGCCGCCACCGGAACCGGAGGCTCCTGAGACCGTGCTGCCGATCGACGACACCGCCCTCCGCCTCCTCCTCGCCGCCGTCGTGGCACTGCCCCTTCTCGGCGCGGCGGCCGCCCTGCTGCCCGCACCCCCCGGCCTCCGCGGCCGCAGCCCCGAACACGCCGTCCTGCGGCACGGCGTGACCGTCACCGGCGCCGTCCTCGCCGTCACGCTCGTCCTCACCGCCGGCTTCGACCACGACCACCCCGCCACCGTTCAGGCGGAGACCGACCTCACCTGGATCCCCGCTCTCGGCGCCCGGATCCACCTGGGCGTCGACGGAGTCTCGCTGCCCCTGATCGTCCTGACCGCGCTCCTCGCCTTCCTCGGCGCCCTCCACACCTACCGGCGCCCGCCGGAGGGCCCGTCCCCCACCGGCTTCGTCGCCCTGCTGCTGCTCCTCGAAGCCGGCTCCCTCGCCGCCTTCACCGCCCTGGACCTCCTCGTCTTCTTCCTCGCCTTCGAGACGGTGCTCGTCCCGATGTACTTCCTCATCGCCCGATGGGGCGGTGAGAACCGAGGCCCCGCCGCCTGGAAGTTCCTCCTCTACACCCTGCTCGGCTCCGTCGTCATGCTCCTCGGCCTCCTCCTTCTCGGCCTGCGGAGCGGCACGTTCGACATGCTCGCACTCGCCGCCGACAACGGCTCGGATCTCAGCCACGCAACCCAGGTCACCGCCGTCCTCGCCATCGGCATCGGCCTCGCCGTAAAAACCCCCATGTGGCCGCTCCACACCTGGCTCCCCGACGCCCACACCGCCGCACCCACCGTCGGATCCGTCCTCCTCGCCGGCGTGCTGCTGAAAATGGGCACCTACGGATTCGTCCGCATCGTGCTCCCCGCCGCACCCGACGGATTCCGCACCTTCGCCCCCTACCTGGCCGCGTTCGCCGCCGCCGGCATCGTCTACGGCTCCCTCGCCTGCCTGGCCCTCGCCCGGCGCGGCGCCCACGGCGACCTCAAACGCCTCATCGCCTACTCCTCCGTCGGCCACATGGGATTCGTGCTGCTCGGCATCGCCTCCATGACACCGGCCGGCCTGAACGGCGCGCTCTTCGCCAACATCGCCCACGGCCTCATCACCGGCCTCCTCTTCTTCCTCGTCGGCGCCGTGAAGGACCGCACCGGCACCACCGACCTCGACACCCTCGCCGGCCGCACCGGCGGCGCCCTCTACGGAAGAACCCCCCGCCTCGGCGGCCTCCTCGCCCTCGGCGCCGTCGCCTCCCTCGGCCTCCCCGGCCTCGCCGGATTCTGGGGCGAAATGCTCGCCCTGCTCGGCGCCTTCGACCCCGCACCCGCCCTCAGCAGGCCCGCCTTCCTCACCTGCATGGCCGCCGGCGCCCTCGGCACCCTCCTCACCGCCGCCTACCTCCTCGTCGTCGTCCGCCGGGTATGCATGGGCGACCCCGCCGAGAAACGCCCCGGCACCCCCCGGAAGGCAGGCACCGCCGCCCCGGCCGCAGCCCCCCGCACCCTGACCACGGCACTCCCCGACGCACGCCCGTACGAGCTCACCACCTGGACCCCGCTCGTCGCCCTCACCGTCCTCGCCGGCCTGTGGCCCGCAGTCCTCCTCCGCCTCACGGACCCCGCCGTCCAGCACCTCCTGCCGGGAGCCACCCCATGACGACCGCCTCCGCCGGAGCCGCCACGGCCGACGTCGTCCAGTCCGTCGACTGGCTCGCCATCGCCCCACCCGTCCTCGCCGCACTGGCAGCCCTCGCCGTGCTCGTCCTCGACCTCTTCCTGCCCGCCACCCGCACCCACCTGCTCGGCCCCCTCGCCGTCACCGGGCTCGGCGCCGCCGCACTCGCACTGATCCCCCTCGTCGGCGAGGACCGCGCCACCTTCTGCCTCACCACCGACCCCGCGGCCTGCAGCTACGTCGCCGACCCCTTCGCCCTCGTCGTCCAGCTCCTCGTGCTCGGCGGAGCCTTCCTCACCGCACTGCTCTCCCTCCCCGCAGTGCAGGACGAGCGGCTCTCCGCAGGCGAGTACTGGTTCCTGCTGCTCGCCTCCGCCGCCGGAGCCGCGCTGCTCCCCGCCTCCCGCGATCTCGCCACCCTCGTCATCGCCCTCGAAACCGCCTCACTGCCCGCCTTCGCCCTGGTCGGCCTCCGCCGCGGCGACCGGCGCTCCTCGCAGGCCGCGCTGACCTTCTTCCTCTCCTCCGTCACCGCGACCGCCGTCATGCTGCTCGGCATCAGCTTCCTCTACGCCGCCACCGGCTCCCTCCACCTCACGACCGTCGCCGAGCGGCTCCCCGCCGCCGACGCCCCCCTCGGCACCCTCGCCGCAGCAGGCGCCGCCCTCACCCTCGTCGGCTTCGCCTTCAAGACAGCCGCCGCCCCCTTCCACTTCTGGGTACCCGACGCCTACGCCGGAGCGCCGCTGCCCGTCGCGGCCTACCTCTCCGTCATCGGCAAGGTCGTCGGCTTCACCGGCCTCGCACTCGTCACCCTGCTGGCCCTCCCCTCCTACGCGGACATCTGGGGACCCCTCCTCGCCGTACTCGCCGCCCTCACCATGAGCATCGGCAACCTCGGCGCACTCCGGCAGCGCCCCGACCGGGCACAGAGCGCCGTACGGCTGCTCGCCTGGTCCTCCGTCGGGCAGGCCGGATACCTGCTCGTCCCCCTCGCCGCCGCGGCAGCCACCGCAGGCACCCCGGGCGCCCGCGCCACCACCGACACCTCCGCCGCCCTCGGCGCGACCGTCTCCTACGCCCTCATGTACACCGTGGTGAACCTCGGCGCCTTCGCCGTCGTCGTCCACGTGTCACGGAACGGCCGCCCCACCGACACCCGACTGGACGACCACCGCGGCCTCGCCGCACGCAACCCCGTCGCCGCACTCGCCCTCGGCTTCCAACTGCTCTGCCTCGCCGGACTGCCGCCGGGCGTCATCGGCCTCTTCGCCAAAGTGGTCGTCTTCCGCGCAGCGCTCCAGGCCGACCTCGGCTGGCTCGCCGTGATCATGGCCGTCAACGTCGTCGTGGCGCTGTACTACTACCTGAACTGGACAGCCCTGCTCTTCCGCCGCCCCGCCACCGACCGGGCCCCCGCCGCAGCCGCCACGGCCAGGCAGCCGCTCGGCATCCCGCTGACCGCGGCCGTCGCCCTCACCGCCGCCGCAGCCCTCCTCCTCTCCGGAGCCCCGCAGGCCGCCCTCCGCTACACCTCCGGCACGCTGCTCTGACCGGCCCGGCACGGGAACCCGGGCCGCCCGTGTGGCGTTGATCCGTACGTGAGTGTCCACTGGAAGTGGATGGGCCACCTGCCTCACGGGTTCTCCTGCGGGCATCATCTGTGGAGGGCGTACCGTGCACCGCCGGCACAACGGACTGAGGACAGCGCTGCTCCTCGGGGGCCTCTCGGCCCTCATCCTCGCCATCGGCAGCCTGTTCGGCCGGACGGGGCTGATCGTCGCGCTCGTCGTCGCGGTGGGCACCAACGCCTACGCCTACTGGAACAGCGACAGGATCGCCCTCCGCGCCATGCGTGCACGGCCCGTCAGCGAATTCGAGGCCCCGCAGCTCTATCGCATCGTCCGGGACCTCTCGACGTCCGCCCGGCAACCGATGCCCCGCCTGTACATCTCACCGACCCGTGCCCCCAACGCCTTCGCGACCGGACGCAACCCCCGCAACGCCGCCGTGTGCTGCACCGACGGCATCCTGCGGCTGCTGGACGAACGCGAACTGCGCGGCGTCCTCGGCCACGAACTCAGCCACGTCCACAACCGCGACATCCTCATCTCCTCCGTCGCCGGCGCGCTGGCCTCCGTCGTGCTGTTCCTGGTCAACTTCGCCTGGCTCGTCCCGATCGGCCGGTCCGACGACGACGAAGGGCCCGGACTCGCCGGCCTGCTCCTGATCATGCTCCTCGGGCCGCTGGCCGCGTCCCTCATCCGGATGGCGGTGAGCCGCTCCCGCGAGTACGAGGCCGACGCCTCCAGCGCCCGCCTCACCGGCGACCCACTGGCCCTCGCCTCCGCGCTGCGCAAACTGGAGACCGGCACGAAACAGCTGCCGCTGCCGTCCGAGCCGCGTCTGGAAACTGCCGGTCATCTGATGATTGCCAACCCCTTCCGCGCGGGCAGGGGCATGACCAGGCTCTTCGCCACACACCCGCCGATGGCCGAGCGGATCGCCCGGCTCGAACAGATGGGAGGCACACGTTGATGAGGACAATCCTGAACATCGTGTGGCTGGTCCTCTCGGGACTGTGGATGGCCCTCGGCTACGTGGTCGCCGGTGTCCTCTGCTGCATCCTGATCGTCACGATCCCGTTCGGCATCGCGTGCTTCCGCATCGCGGTGTACGCACTGTGGCCCTTCGGCTACCGCGCCGTGCAGAGGCAGAGCGCGGGCCTCGCCTCCGGCGTGGGCAACGTGATCTGGCTGATCGTGGCAGGCATCTGGCTGACCATCGGGCACATCACGGCGGGCATCGCGTTCTGCGTCACCATCATCGGCATCCCGTTCGGGATCGCCCACTTCAAGATGGTGCCGATCTCCCTGATGCCGCTGGGACGCGAGATCGTCCCGACGACCGGCCCCGACGCCTACCCCGGCTTCCGCTGGTAGCCGCACGGCCCCCGGCAGCAACAGCGAGGGCCGTGGTCGAGAACGGTCTCGACCACGGCCCTCGCTGTTGCTGCGCGAGCTGCGCCGCGACGTGCGCGCAGCGGGCCCGGACGGCGCGTCAGCGGTAGTTGACGAACTGGAGGGCGAAGTCGAAGTCCTTGCCCTTCAGCAAGGCGATGACCTCCTGCAGGTGGTCGCGGCTCTTGGAGGTGACGCGGAGCTCGTCGCCCTGCACCTGCGCCTTGACGCCCTTCGGGCCCTCGTCGCGGATGATCTTGGCGACCTTCTTCGCGTTGTCCTGGGAGATGCCCTCCTGGACCGTCGCGGAGAGCTTGTACTCCTTGCCCGAGGCCTGCGGCTCTCCCGCGTCGAGCGACTTCAGGGAGATGCCCCGCTTGACCAGCTTGCCCTGGAAGATGTCGAGGACGGCCTTCACCCGCTCCTCGGAGTTCGCCCGCATCTCGATCTTCTCGCCCGACCAGGCGATGGACGCGTCGACGCCCTTGAAGTCGTAGCGTTGCGAGATCTCCTTGGCGGCCTGGTTCAGGGCGTTGTCGACCTCCTGCCGATCGACCTTCGAGACGATGTCGAAACTGGAGTCCGCCATGGTGGATTGGCTCCTCGTGGATAGTTGCCGATGGGGTGGGGGTGCGGGTCCCGCGCCGCCCGAAGCAGCCCGTGCCCGCGCCCGCAAGCCTAGCCATCCGGGGTGCCCGAAGTTGTGGATCAACCGAGTGGCGGACCACCCCCCGGTATCAGGTATGGTTTACCGCGTTGCCACGGAGCGCAGCCCAGAGCGGCGCCGCGGCAGCAAACCCAGGCGGTGTGCCCGAGCGGCCAAAGGGAGCAGACTGTAAATCTGCCGGCTCAGCCTTCCTAGGTTCGAATCCTAGCGCCGCCACAGCAGAAAAGGGTCCTGTGAACAGCGGAAACGCTGATCACAGGACCCTTTCGCATGTCTCCGTCGCAGGGCAGCGTTGGGGCAGGAATGTCCCACTCTGTTTCGCCTACTGGCCAGTGCCTGGGGGTCCGCGTGGGGCAGGGGTGAGGTTGCAGAAGCCGATCAGCGCTCCGCCTCCTCCCGCCGGCACGTGTCGTCCGCCTCGGTCTGTTTCGGGCGGCCCCACCCCTTTCCAAGGCCCGGATGTTCGGTAGGCTCCTTCGTCGGCGTTTTTACGCCACGCACACGCACGGACACTCATCGGGGGAGGGTGCATGGGTGACTTCGATGAGCCCAGCCATGAGCCGACTGCCACACAGCTCAACTCCGCGGGCGGAGGCGGCGGCAGGACGAAGGTCGAAACCAGGGAGCTGGCGGCTGCCGCGGACGCGCTGGTGGGCATCCGCAGCCAGTTGCGGAAGAAGGACAACGAGGCCGACGACTCCACGCGTGCGGCCGGTCCCCGCATCAACAAGGCCGGCGGCTGGCAGACACCTCACGGACTCACCGCTTTCGCGAACCGCTGGAACCAGCAGGTGAAGCACCTGCACGACCGGCTGGAAGGGATCAGCGAGAAGCTCCACCGGAACAAGGTCCAGTACACCGAGCGGGAAGAACAAGAGACGGCCAACCACAAGAAGATCCAACAGGACTTCGGGTGAAGGGGGAGTTGGCATGAACTACGAACAGCTGGATCAGGCGGACCTGTCCGGCCTCGAACAGGCCGCCGGGGACTGGCGGAAGGTCAAGTCGGCCTACGAGGGCCTGGGGGACCAGTACGAGCAGCAGGTGCAGCGGCGCCTCGAGAAGAACTGGACGGGCGAGGCAGCTTGCGCGGCACAGAGCGAGATCGCTCAGGTGCGCAAGCAGATGCATGCCGCGGCCGCAGAGGCCGGGCGTATGTCCAAGCTGCTGGACGACATCCACCACGACCTCCACGCCTTCCAGAAGCAGCTCAGCGCCCTCGAAGAGGAGATGCGGGGCGAACACCTGGTCGTGAACAGCAACGGGAGCATCACCGACAACCACCCGATGCGTCACGACAGCGTCGCGCGCCACGACGCGGGCTACAGCGACTTCGAGGACGCCCGGTTCAAGCTCATGCAGAAGTACGAGCGGAAGATCGACCGGATCCTGAAGAAGGCGACCCAAGCCGACGAAACGGCGGAAGCAGCGCTCAAGGCCGACCCCAACGGGGAAGAGGACGACAGCTTCACCACGGCGGGTTACACCAGCCTCGACGACGCCGTCGAGGCACAGCGCGACGCCAAGCGCGCGGCAGAACTGATGGCCGGCGGGGCCTCGCCGACCGAGCTCAGCGAACTCAACAGGCTGCTGAGCAAGCATGCCGACGAGCCTCTGTTCGCCGAGAGGTTCGTGAAGAGCAAGGGCGCGGACGGGACGTTGCGGTCCTACATGACGATGATGAATCCGCCCCCGGGAACCAGCGAGGACCAGAAGGCTGTCCTCCGGAAGATCCAGAAGAACCTCGGCACCACGCTCGGAACGGCCAGCAGGATCGACAGTCCGGCCATGGACAAGTTCGAGAAGGAACTGATGGCCGCCGGTGACAGTGTGTACCAGTCATCGAATGGGCGTACCACTGCCTACTCCTACAATGGCGACCAACTCACCAGTAGCCTGCTATCCCACGGCGACTGGGATGACGACTTTCTGAAGGACTTCGGTACCGAACTCGTCCAGAAGGAACAGGACCGTTACCAGTTCTGGGGAACGGACCGGGAGTCCAGTTGGAACGGGGACGGTACCTGGGACCTCATCAACTCCGACCCCATGGTCGGGTTCTCGGATGGCCTCGGCCACAACCCCGAAGCGGCCACCGACTTTCTTTCCGGCAGCACGGAAACGGACGACGGGACGATCGACAACCTCGACTATCTCCTCAAGGACCGCGAGTGGCACGGCGGCGACGCCGACAAGGCCCACTTCGGCCATGCGCTGGAGGCTGCCACGACAGGGCACGATGCCGGCGCCGGTCCGTCCGTTGACGCGCCTCCGCACAACCAGGGCCAGGCCGAACTCATGGAGCGCGTGGTCCAGTCGTTCGGCGGAGACGACGAGCAGCTCACCGATCCAAGTTCGATGTCTGAAAGCTTTGGAAATATGGCCGCCGAATACCTTCCTGACATCAACCGTGCCATCTCCAACGATCCTCTCGGAAACACCAACATGCTGTTTCCCGTTGCAGGGGCGCAAGCGGAGCTGGACAACCAGGACGTTACTCGATTTATGGTCTCGGTTGGGCAAGATCCGGACGGCTACGCCGCGATCGAAACTGCCCAGCGGGCCTACACTGCTAACCTCATGGACCACCATCTCAACCCAGACCTGCCCGAAGACCAGCGATATCCCGGTTCTCCGCAGGAGATTGTCGAGACCATTTCGCGTCGTTCCGGTGAGATCGGCGGAACGCTTGCCGTTGGTCGCCAAGAGGCCACACTTGGCGAAGCAGCCATCGCAGATAAAGAGTTCAGCGAATCGATGGCGCAACGCAAAAACTTGATCTCCGGCGGGATCAGCACGGGCATCGGAGTTGGCGTCAGTTTCATCGCTTCGCCAGCAGGTGGAGCTGTAGCTAGCGGAGTCGCAAGCACGGTGTCCAGTGTCATCCTTGAAGAGATTTTCCAGGCACAGGAGCCCAATGCTCTGAACGAGGCTGCGAGGATCTCCGGCGGTGACTGGGAGAAGAGTCTCGAATCCAACATCTACCTGAACCAGCACACCGCGGAGCTCGCGGCTGAAGCGCACGGTGCGCGTTACGCCGACAGTGTCGCTGACTGGGCGCTGGGAGGCACCCGTACCGGCTTTAACGACGCACAGACGAGTGTCGAAAACATGGCGGACGACCTCGAGACCGACGTCAACTAACGAGAGAGGCCGATGGTATGGGTGACACAATGCAGAAACTGGGCCGGAAGTGGGTGACGATATCCGCAGCCGGGCTGGCACTGATCGGAGGAGGCTACGCCTCCGGGGTGTACATCGGCCCCGACTCTCGGTTCGGCGAAGTCATGGGAAGCGCTTGCCGGGATCTCACGCAGGAGGCGAATGCTGAGGATGTCGACGCACTCGCTCCCGCCGCCGAAGGCTACGCGGTGCACGAGTCGATAATGGAGAAGCCGGGCTACTACTCCGGTCTGTGCACGGTGGAAGCAGAGGGAGACCAGGCGCTTTACCTGTCCGTCGAATTCACTGGCTACCGGAGCTTCGAAGCCTGGAGTGACGAAGTCGTCGACGGGTTCGTTCCCGCCGCGGATCGGCAACGTTTGGACATTGCCGGCGGTGGTTGGTCGACTCCCACTGTCACGGCCGTGTACCTACCCTGCAGGATGTCGGACGGCGCCGACACTAAGCGGGGTGGTCTCTCAGTCCGGGCCAAGGCGAACAACGAGGGTGACCACCGGGCTGAACTCGTTGCGATCGCTGAACGGGCCGCCGAAGAAGCAGGTTCGCTCAGTGGCCCATGTGACGAGCCTGATGCTGAGTGACGTGACATGCAAGTCCGTGAGGCCCCACAGGGCGGGTCACCGGGGCTCCTTCTCAAGTGACCAATTCCCTGCTCCGGAGGACCCCGGTGAGTATTTCGAGGAATTCGAATTGTCCGGCACGCCGCGTGGTGTCACTTCTAGTGATCCCGAAGTGGTATCTGGGATTTCCGGGAAAGGAAGTGCCTCGCTGAGCGTGCCGTGTGTGATCTCGCACAAGACTGTGGGGGAACCCGTCCAGGGAAGCATGATTATTACCGTGCAGGCGTATGCGGCTCCCGAAGCGAGTAGCAGGAGGCAGCGTCAGAATGCTGCGGATCTTGCGCTTTCCTTCATGCGTCACTCCTCCAAGAAATGCGACAATCACCCGAAGTTGCCGAAATCCGTCAATGTTCGCGGAGGTTGAAGTAGTGCGTAGAGCTGAGCTTGTCGCGGTAACAGGATGAATGATCCTTTCATCTTGTTCGGTGAACTCGGAAAAGCATCCGGAATTTCCTAAGGTGCTTTGTGGTGCGAAGATCAGCACGAGATCCCTGCAAGGCATGTACCCCGGCCCTTACTCGGAGGTCCTCATGGTCCCCTCCGATAAAGGGGAGGTCGAGGACCTGGGTAAGCGTAATAGCGGAATCCAAGAAAAGTGCGACGTCTGGATCACCCAAGAGAAGGGAAATGTCTTCACCGTCGCAAGGGTTGTTGTCGAACTGCACCCTCAGAAATCTGTCGATGACATGTTTTAGCGCTACGAAATATGGTATCCGGATGACCGGCAGCAGTCTGTCACTTTGGGCGCGGTGAAAGGGTTCACGATGTACTATGCATCGCTTCTCGTGTCTGATTGTCAGAGGTCTAAGAAACGGCCCTCGATGGGGCGTCCTCTCGGGGTATCGGTTCGCGAAGCAGGACAACTCAGAGGAATCCGGGAGAAATACATCGACCAAGCTGGAGTCCATGAGAGGTGAGGCCTACCAGAATATTTGGACTGGATTGCGCGGTGCTGGAGTCGAGCCTCCTGGTGACATGAAAACCGGAGATTTTCACGGATTGATTTCTGGTGGATTCGATTCTGGATGGGCCGATGCCGGTCAGCACGTCCGTGGCCACGTCGAGAACAAGCGCGAATGGTTGATATGATTCGCGCCTACAGTTTTTGTCGCTTTTCAAGTTGGAGTTTGCATTGTGGGGTATTTCAATCTTGCCCATACAGGGAGTTTGCGAGCGCCGTTCTCTCTCGGTGCAGCCGTGATTTTGGCGATAAATCTGACGGGATGCACCGCATCAGAAGATGAGATGCTGAAGGACGCTAACTGTCAGGGCAAGGTGCTGACCAGTCGCGAGGATGGCCGTAAGGTTCTCGAGCTTCTGCCGGACGACATTGACAAGATCGAGTCGGGCTACTACGAGAGAAACCTCTCTCTGTACGAGGGCTACTGTTCTGTGAGCGACGCTGAGCATCGCGGACTACCCGAGTTCGTCATCGATGCGGCATTCCTCACGGAGGGGGCGAACCCGTCGAAACTATCGCCTCGGGAATTGGTGGAGCCGTTCGATGTTGATGGGCGGTTGTTGCGTATCGGCTCGAAGGGAGCATACCTCGGCGGGGTATCGGGCGGGGGAGATGCGGTGCTGCGTGTTCCCTGCACGACGTCCCGTTCGACAGGACTTCCACCTGAGAGGCGTCACGGTGCGATGGCCGTAGCGGCGCGAACGGAGGATGCGCCTGACGCGGACAGTCTTGAGCAGCGTCAGAATGCTGCGGATCTTGCGCTTTCTTTCCTGCGTCACGCCGTCAAGAACTGCGAGGATGATCCAAAGGTGCCGAAAACTGTCGACATTCGTGAATGAGCACGTCGGATGTCCGCGCGCCTTCTTCTGTACCGCCGTCGTCGGCGGACCCGCTGACGCGGCCCCAGTCCGTCCCGCCTCCCGCCTCCCGCCTCAGCCGGCCCCGCCGCCCGCTGCCGCGGCGGCGACGGCCTCGGCCACCGGCGTCCCGCCGGAGATCAGTTCCAGCGTCATGCCCGCCGTGCGCGGCTCGTCCAGCAGCGCGAGCAGGACGGCGGCCACGTCGGCGCGGGGGACTTCGGCGCGGCCGGTGCTGCCCTCGAGCCGTACGTGTCCGGTCGGGGCGTCGTCGGTGAGTCGTCCCGGGCGCAGGATCGTCCAGTCCAGACCGTCGCGTGCCCGCACGTCGGCGTCGGCGGCGCCCTTGGCGCGCAGGTAGGCAGCGAAGACCGGGTCCATGTCGGCGGGCGGCTGCTGGTCCACCCGCATCGCGGAGACGACCACGAAGCGGCGTACGCCCGCGCGTTCGGCGGCGTCGGCGAAGCGGATCGCCGCGTCCCGGTCGACGGTCTCCTTCCGGGCCGCCCCGCTGCCGGGTCCTGCACCGGCCGCGAACACGGCGGCGTCGGCGCCGTCCAGATGGGCCGCCACCTCGTCGACCGAGGCGCTCTCCAGGTCGCACACGACGGCTTGGGCTCCCGCCGCGGCCAGGTCGTCCGCCTGTGCGGGATCGCGGATCAATCCCGCGACGTCGTCCCCGCGCCCGGCGAGGAGCTCCTCCAGCCGAAGCGCGATCTTTCCGTGTCCACCGGCGATGACTGTGCGCATGGTCCCGACCGTACGCGGTACCCCGCCCGGGCGCCGTACGCGCCGCGGCAGCGCGCCGGTGCGGGGACGAGCGGGCCGCCCGTCACCCCTGCGACTGGCGCGGCAGGTCGAGATCCGCCGCCGCGGAGTCGCAGTACTCCCGCACCGCGCTCGTCCGCGCCACCACCCGCCCCCGGTGCACCACGATGCGGCTGTACGCGAGGGACAGTGCGCTTGCCACGTCCCGGCCCCGGACTGCGAGCAGTTCGGCGGGAAACCCTGCCTCGATGCGCACCTCCGGGAGGCCCATGACGGTGCGGGCACCGGCGCTGACGGTCTCGTACGCGGCGTCCGGGGCGGCCTCGCCGTGCGAGGCCAGCAGGTAGGCGGCCTCCAACGGGTCGCCGCGGCCCACCGGGTTGGCCGCGTCCCGCAGTGCGCCGCTGCCCGCCGCGACGGTGACGCCCGCCGCTCGCAGGAGCCGGACGGGAGCCGCGCCGGACACACCTGCCTGCTCGAGCGTGGCGCAGCAGCCCTGCGGCAGCGCGGTCACGGAGATTCCCGCGGCCGCCAGCCGGTCGGCTGCTCGGCCCGCCACCTCGTGCGGGAGGCGGGCCAGTCCGGCGCAGGGGCCGAGGGTCACTCCCGGCCGGAGGCCGCCCGCGGCGGCGGCCAGCCGGGCGAGCCGCGCGGGGTCGTCGGCGTCGGTGTGCAGGTCGACGGCGCAGCCGTGTTCGGAGGCGACGGCGAGTACGGCGTCCACGTAGCCCCCGGGGTCGGGGTCGAGGTCGGGGCAGCCGCCGACGACCTGGGCGCCCATCTTCAGCGCGTCGCGCAGCATGGCGAGGGTGTCCGCGCCGGCGAGGCCGGTGAGGAGCCGCGGTACGGCGACGGTGGTGAGGTCGGTGAGGCCGCGCAGGCTGCGTCGGGCCTGCAGGACGGCCTCCAGCGAGCGGAGCTCGGTGACGTCGCCGATCCGTACGTGGCTGCGGGCGGCGGTGGCGCCGTGGCCGAGTTGGAGGAGGGCTGCCTCGGTCGTGCGGGACTGGATCTCGTGCGGGTCGTCGGAGGGCGGCGGGGCCGGTGCTCCGGCGGCGGCCTGCGGGGCGGTGAGGGCGGTGTCGTGGTGGGCGTGGGGCTCCGCCGGCGCGGGGAGGAGCAGGTAGCCGCGCAGGTCGACGCGGGCGCTGTGGCCGGAACGGGGGCCGGGGGCGAGGCTGCCCGCGGTGCCGACGGCCTCGATGCGGCCTTCTCCCAGGCGGACGTCGACGGTGCGGCCGTCGGCCAGGCGTGCGCCGCTGAGCAGCAGCCGGGGGACCTCGGCGGCGGGGCCGGGCTCCGGTGTCTGGCTGTCGCCCATCGTGCTCCCCATGCTGTCGCGCCCGGCGTGTGACGAGGGTACGGCGCGGAGTGGGCCGTCCAGCGGAGGAACCGAATAGTCGTACCGGCGTGGTGCGTCGGGGAGCCTGCGCAGGGTGTCGGCGGGAGGCGCACGCTCCGGGCCCGGATACGGATTTCACGTTCGGGAGGGAGAGCGTGTAGTGTCTTCACCGCTCGCCCCAATAGCTCAGTCGGCAGAGCGTCTCCATGGTAAGGAGAAGGTCAACGGTTCGATTCCGTTTTGGGGCTCTGATGTGTGAGGTGTGTCGCTCGCTCTGCGGGTGGCACCCGTAACGCATCGCGGCGGCGTAGCTCAGTCGGTAGAGCAAACGGCTCATAATCGTTGTGTCACCGGTTCAAGTCCGGTCGCCGCTACTTCACTGACAGTAGCCGATTGCGGGCTCGGTCCTCCGATCGGCTACTCTTTCTGCGTTGAATCCTGTCCCGTTCGTCATAGGAGCACTCACGTGGCTGCCACCGCTGACGTCCGCCCGAAGATCACGCTGGCCTGCGTGGAGTGCAAGGAGCGGAACTACATCACCAAGAAGAACCGGCGCAACAACCCGGATCGCATGGAGATGAAGAAGCACTGCCCGCGGTGCAATGCGCACACTGCGCACCGCGAGACGCGCTGACACACGTCGCGTACGAGGCCGTCCCCGCCTGTCGGGGGCGGCCTCACGTCGTTCGCCGGACGGACGATCGCCGTCCGGCGTTCTCCCGCACAATCAGGAGGTGGCGAGCCGATGGCGCTCGACCAGTCGTTCGTGGGACGAAGCTACCCGCCCACCCGTGCCTACGAGGTCGGGCGGGAGAAGATCCGCGAGTTCGCGGAGGCCGTCGGTGACACCAACCCGGTCTACACCGACCCGGCCGCCGCCGCGGAGCTCGGCCACCCCGACGTGATCGCGCCGCCGACGTTCGTGTTCGCCGTCACCTTCCGGGCCGCCCGCCAGGTGGTGGAGGACCCGAAGCTGCGGCTGGACTACAGCCGGGTCGTCCACGGCGACCAGCGGTTCGCGTACAGCCGCCCGGTGCGTGCCGGGGACCGTCTCTCGGTGGTCTCCACCATCGAGTCGGTGAAGTCCCTGGCCGGCAACGACGTGCTGGACGTCCGCGGCGAGGTGCACGACGAGAACGGCGAGCACGTGGTGACCGCCTGGACGAAGCTGGTGGCGCGCGCCGCCGAGGAGGGCTGAGGGCATGACCGCGAGGATCGCCTACGCCGATGTCGAGGTCGGCACCGAACTGCCCGCACGAAGCTTCCCGGTGACCCGCGAGACCCTGGTGCGGTACGCGGGCGCCTCGGGCGACTTCAACCCCATCCACTGGAACGAGCGGTTCGCCGTCGAGGTCGGCCTGCCGAACGTCATCGCCCACGGCATGTTCACCATGGCCGAAGCCGTACGGGTCGTCACCGACTGGACGGGCGACCCCGGCGCGCTGCGCGAGTACGGCGTGCGCTTCACCAAGCCGGTAGTCGTCGCCGACGACGGTGAGGGCGCCCGCATCGATGTCGCGGCGAAGGTCGCGGCCAAGCTGGACGACGAGGCCCGCACCGTTCGCGTGGATCTGACGGTGACCAGCGCCGGGCAGCGGGTGCTGGGCATGTCGCGCGCCGTGGTGGCGCTGGCCTGAGCGGTCCCGGCCCCCGGCGGGGGCGGCCCGTAGTCTTGTGTCCGTGCAGGAACTCCTCGACGCCCCACTGGCCCCGCTGACCACCTTCCGGCTCGGCGGTCCCGCCGCACGGCTGCAGACCGCCACCACGGACGACGAGGTGGTGGCGGCTGTGCGTGAGGCCGACGCCGCGGGCACCCCGTTGCTGCTGGTCGGCGGCGGCAGCAACCTGGTCGTCGCCGACGACGGCTTCCCGGGCACCGCGCTGCGCATCGCCACCCGGGGTTTCCACCTCGACGGCGCCCACCTGGAACTGGCCGCCGGCGAGAACTGGTCCGACGCGGTGGCCCGGACGGTCGAGGCCGGGCTGGCCGGTGTCGAGTGCCTCGCCGGCATTCCCGGCTCCGCCGGTGCCACGCCCATCCAGAACGTGGGCGCCTACGGGCAGGAGGTGTCGTCGACGGTCACCGAAGTGGTCGCCTACGACCGCCGCGCCCGCGAGATCGTCACCCTGCCGAACGCCGAGTGCGGCTTCGCGTACCGCCACAGCCGCTTCAAGGCCGATCCGGCGCGGTACGTCGTGCTGCGGGTCCGGTTCGCGCTGGAGGACGCTGACGGCATGTCCGCGCCGCTGAAGTACGCCGAGACCGCTCGGGTGCTGGGCGTGCGGCCCGGCGAGCGGGTGGCGGCGGCCACCGCCCGGGAGACCGTCCTCAAACTGCGGGCGGGCAAGGGCATGGTGCTCGACCCGGAGGACCACGACACCTGGTCCGCGGGTTCCTTCTTCACCAACCCGATCCTCGACGACACCGGGTGGGCGGCCTTCCTCGCCCGTGCCGCCGAACGGCTCGGGCCGGACGTCGCCCCGCCCGCCTTCCCCGCGGAGGACGGCAGGACGAAGACGTCCGCGGCGTGGCTCATCGACCGCGCGGGCTTCACCAAGGGCTACGGCACCGGCCCGGCCCGGATCTCCGGGAAGCACACCCTGGCGTTGACGAACCGGGGCCGGGCCACCACCGCCGACCTGCTGGCACTCGCCCGCGAAGTCCGCGACGGGGTGCACGAGGCGTTCGGTATCACTCTCGTGAACGAGCCCGTGACGGTCGGCTGCGCCCTCTGAACGGAGTCCCGGGGGCTCCGTCGGTCCCTGGGCCGGGACGTCACCGGGCTCAGTCGGCCGATGCGGCCAGCCAGGCGTCGATGTCGGCGAACGCCCGGCGCCGCACGTCCTCCGGGGCCGCCGAACCGCGGAACGACTGGCGGGCCAGCTCCGCCAGCTCCTCGTCCGAGAAGCCGTGCGTGTGCCGGGCCAGTTCGTACTGGTCGGCCAGTCGGGAACCGAACAACAGCGGGTCGTCGGCGCCGAGCGCCATCTGCACCCCGGCGTCCCACAGCTTCCGCAGCGGCACGTCCTCCGCCTTGTCGTAGACGCCCAGGGCCACGTTGGACGCCGGGCACACCTCGCAGGTCACGCCGCGTTCGGCGAGACGGCCCAGCAGCCGCTCGTCCTCCGCCGCGCGCACCCCGTGGCCGACCCGTGAGGCCCGCAGGTCGTCGAGGCAGTCGCGCACGCTGGACGGCCCCGAGAGCTCCCCGCCGTGGGGTGCGGCCAGCAGTCCTCCGTCCCGTGCGATGGCGAATGCCCGGTCGAAGTCGCGTGCGAAGCCGCGCCGTTCGTCGTTGGAGAGGCCGAAGCCGACGATGCCGCGGTCGCGGTGGCGGACCGCGAGCCGGGCGAGGGTGCGGGCGTCCAGCGGATGCTTCATGCGGTTCGCGGCGATCAGCACGCGGATGCCCAGACCGGTGTCCCGCATCGCCTTGTCCACGGCGTCGAGGATCACCTCCAGCGTGGGGGTGAGCCCGCCCAGCCGGGGTGCGTAGGAGGTCGGGTCGACCTGGATCTCCAGCCACTGCCCGCCGTCCGCGACGTCCTCCTCGGCGGCCTCCCTGACCAGCCGCTGGATGTCCTCCGGGGCGCGCAGGCACGAGCGCGCGGCGTCGTAGAGGCGCTGGAAGCGGAACCAGCCGCGCTCGTCGGTGGCGCGGAGCTTGGGAGGCTCCGCGCCGCGCAGCGCCTCGGGCAGGCCGACGCCGTACTTGTCGGCGAGCTCCAGCAGCGTGCTCGGCCGCATGGAGCCGGTGAAGTGCAGGTGCAGGTGAGCCTTGGGGAGCGAACGTACCTCTCGTGCCATTCCCGCATCCTGCCGCAAAGAGGCCCCCGCCCGGAATCGTGATGCCCGGACGGGGGCTTGTTCGCATGCACGACCGTCAACGGACGGCCGTGCCGGCGGGGGTCAGTCCCGGGCCTCGGCGAGCAGCTTCTGGATCCGCGAGACGCCTTCGACCAGGTCCTCGTCCCCGAGCGCGTAGGAGAGCCGCAGGTAGCCGGGGGTACCGAACGCCTCGCCGGGTACGACCGCGACCTCGGCCTCCTCCAGGATCACCTCGGCCAGTTCGACCGAGGTCGCGGGCCGCTTGCCGCGGATCTCCCTGCCGAGCACGCCCTTCACCGACGGGTAGGCGTAGAAGGCGCCCTCCGGCTCCGGGCAGACGACACCGTCGATCTCGTTCAGCATCCGCACGATGGTGCGCCGCCGCCGGTCGAAGGCCTCCCGCATGGTCGTGACCGCGTCCAGGTCGCCGGTCAGCGCCGCCACGGCGGCGGCCTGCGCGACATTGCTCACGTTGGAAGTGGCGTGGGACTGCAGGTTGGTCGCGGCCTTCACCACGTCCTTGGGGCCGACGACCCAGCCGACGCGCCATCCGGTCATCGCGAACGTCTTGGCGACACCGTTGACGACGATGCACTTGTCGGCGATCTCCGGCACGGCGACCGGGAGTGAGGTGAACCGGGCGTCGCCGTAGACCAGGTGCTCGTAGATCTCGTCCGTCAGCACCCACAGGCCGTGCTCGGCGGCCCAGCGGCCCACGGCCTCGGTCTGCTCGCGGTCGTAGACGGCGCCGGTGGGGTTCGACGGCGAGACGAACACCACCATCTTGGTGCGCTCGGTGCGCGCGGCCTCCAACTGCTCCACCGTGACCCGGTAGCCGCTGGACTCGTCCGCGACGACCGGCACCGGTACGCCGCCGGCGAGCCGGATGGACTCGGGGTAGGTGGTCCAGTACGGCGCGGGCACGACGACCTCGTCGCCCGGGTCGAGGGTGGCGGCGAACGCCTCGTAGATCGCCTGCTTGCCGCCGTTCGTGACCAGCACGTTCGCGGCCTCGATCTGGTAGCCGGAGTCGCGCAGCGTCTTGTCGACGATCGCGGCCTTGAGTTCCGGCTGGCCCCCGGCGGGGGAGTACCGGTGGTTCTTCGGGTCGCGGCACGCCTCGACCGCCGCCTCGACGATGTAGTCCGGCGTCGGGAAGTCCGGTTCACCCGCGCCGAAACCGATCACGGGGCGCCCGGCGGCCTTGAGCGCCTTCGCCTTGGCGTCGACGGCGAGCGTCGCCGACTCGGAGATCGCCCCGATGCGGGCCGATACGCGTCGTTCGGTGGGGGACTGTGCGGAAGGAGTAGCAGCGGTCATGGAGGCATCGTTGCAGACCGCACATCCCGATCGCAGCAAGGTGTGGAGCCGGTCACGCCCGGGCGTCGGCCGGGTGCCCGCGACGGGCGGTGTTCGACTGCGCGCGGCGGAGCACGTACACTCCTACGTCGTCGGCCCACATCGATCGCTTCGCGCTGCACACTGCATGCAGCGGCGCGGATGCGGTAGGTTGTGGACACCGCAAAGGGTCGTAGCTCAATTGGAAGAGCACTGGTCTCCAAAACCAGCGGTTGGGGGTTCGAGTCCCTCCGGCCCTGCTCCACACATCACCCCATGGTGTGTGTGCAGGTACGTACTTCGAATGCACGCGCCGTGCGGTCGGCTCGTATGCCGCAGGGCAATGATCCGGATCAAGGTGAGGACGAGTGACGGAGATCACGGACACCACCGAGGTCCCCGAGCCCGGACGGTCCTCGGACGACAAGCCGCGGCGTGGTGGGAAGCGCGGCAAGAAGGGCCCTCTCGCTCGTCTCGCTCTCTTCTACCGGCAGATCATCGCCGAACTGCGCAAGGTCGTCTGGCCGACGCGGAACCAGCTTTCCACGTACGCGACCGTGGTGATCGTCTTCGTGATCATCATGATCGGTCTGGTGACCGTTCTGGACTACGGGTTCACCGAGGGCGTCAAGTTCGTCTTCGGCTGACCCGCCGCTGCGGCACGTGGAAGCCGGCTTCGGGGTACGTTGAGGCGTAGGAGGCGCGCAGCCGCGTGCCGGGCCCGGCCGCCGGAGCGCGGTCACCGCATGTTCGACCCCCCGTAGCCAGGAAGAAGCAGCCACCGTGTCTGACCCGAACCTGAACGACGCCGTCGAGCCCGCCGAGGGCGACGACTCCGCGCGCGATCTCGCCGAGGCGACGGACGCAGGCGTCGACCAGGCGGCAGTTGCCGACGCCGCCGAGGAAACCTCCGAGACGGCCGAGGCGGCCGCGGAGGCCACCGAGGAAGCGGACGCCGGGGCAGCCGAGGACGCGTCGGAAGAGGCGGCGGAGGAGAGCGAGCCGGTCGACCCGGTGGCCGCCCTCCGTGACGAACTGCGCTTCCTCCCCGGCGAGTGGTACGTGATCCACACCTACGCGGGCTACGAGAACCGTGTGAAGACCAACCTCGAGCAGCGGGCGGTCTCGCTGAACGTCGAGGACTTCATCTTCCAGGCCGAGGTGCCGCAGGAAGAGGTCGTCCAGATCAAGAACGGCGACCGGCGCACCGTGCGGCAGAACAAGCTGCCCGGTTACGTCCTGGTCCGCATGGACCTCACGAACGAGTCGTGGGGCGTCGTGCGGAACACCCCCGGTGTCACCGGTTTCGTCGGCAACGCCTACGACCCGTACCCGCTGACGCTCGACGAGATCGTGAAGATGCTCGCCCCGGAGGCCGAGGAGAAGGCCACCAAGGCGGCGGCCACGGACGACGAGGGCAAGCCGGTGGCCGGCGCCTCCCGCAAGGTCGAGGTGCAGGTGCTCGACTTCGAGGTCGGCGACGCCGTCACCGTCACGGACGGTCCGTTCGCCACGCTGCAGGCGACCATCAACGAGATCAACGCCGACTCCAAGAAGGTCAAGGGCCTCGTGGAGATCTTCGGCCGCGAGACTCCGGTCGAGCTGAGCTTCGACCAGATCCAGAAGAACTAGGCGATCGTCGCCACGAAAGAGCCCCTGACCGGCGCCTCGGCGTTGAGCGGGGGCTCTTTCATGCCCCGGGGCCGCCCCTCCCCGGAGTTCCGGCCGTATCCGATTTCGGGGCTCGCCGTGGTAGGCGCTATCGTGGTGCGGTATGCCTCCGTCCGGTTGATCGAGTCGTCGGACTCCGACTCCGTGGACGGTGGCGCGAATCACCTCTCACTAGGACCCGGAGAGAGCATGCCTCCCAAGAAGAAGAAGAAGGTCGCGGGGCTGATCAAGCTCCAGATCCAGGCCGGTGCCGCCAACCCGGCCCCGCCGGTCGGTCCGGCGCTGGGTCAGCACGGCGTCAACATCATGGAGTTCTGCAAGGCCTACAACGCCGCGACCGAGTCGCAGCGCGGGTGGGTCATCCCGGTGGAGATCACGGTCTACGAGGACCGCTCCTTCGAGTTCATCACCAAGACGCCGCCGGCCGCGAAGATGATCCTGAAGGCCGCCGGTATCGAGAAGGGCTCCGGCACCCCGCACATCAACAAGGTCGGCAAGGTCACGCGCGACCAGGTGCGCGAGATCGCCACGACCAAGATGCCCGACCTCAACGCGAACAACATGGACCAGGCGGAGAAGATCATCGCCGGTACCGCGCGTTCGATGGGCGTCACCGTCGAGGGCTGACAGCAGCCGCCGACCATCCCGTGGAAGGGCCGGGCGCGGCCCGCACCACGACTCCGGAACAGCAACAGCAGGAGCAGCAGTGAAGCGCAGCAAGACTCTCCGCAGCGCGGACGCGAAGATCGACCGGGCGAAGTTCTACGCCCCGCTCGAGGCCGTCCGGCTCGCCAAGGAGACCTCCTCGGTGAAGTTCGACGCGACCGTCGAGGTCGCCCTGCGTCTGGGTGTCGACCCGCGCAAGGCCGACCAGATGGTCCGCGGCACCGTGAACCTCCCGCACGGCACCGGTAAGACCGCCCGGGTCCTGGTCTTCGCGACCGGTGACCGTGCAGCGGCCGCGGAAGCCGCGGGAGCCGACATCGTCGGCTCCGACGAGCTGATCGACGAGGTCTCCAAGGGACGTCTGGACTTCGACGCCGTCGTCGCCACCCCGGACCTGATGGGCAAGGTCGGTCGTCTCGGCCGCGTCCTCGGTCCGCGGGGGCTGATGCCGAACCCGAAGACCGGCACCGTCACCCCGGACGTGACCAAGGCCGTCTCCGACATCAAGGGCGGCAAGATCGAGTTCCGGGTGGACAAGCACGCCAATCTCCACTTCATCATCGGCAAGACCTCGTTCGACGACGCCCAGCTCGTGGAGAACTACGGCGCCGCGATCGAGGAGATCCACCGGCTGAAGCCGTCGGCCGCCAAGGGCCGTTACGTGAAGCGGGCGACCATCACCACCACGATGGGCCCCGGCATTCCGGTGGACGCCAACCGCACGAAGAACCTCCTCGTCGAGGAGGACCCGGCGGCCGCCTGAGCCTGCCGGTGACGCGGACGCACACGGCGCCGGGCCCGCTCTCCGATGCGGAGGGCGGGCCCGGCGCTGTGGTATATCTGGGCGACCGAACATATGAAGAATTTGTGGGGGTGGGGGATGCGCGCATTCCGCAAGGGTGTCCTGGCAACCGTGAGCATGGCTATGGCGGTCACGCTGACGGCCTGCACCGGGGGAGAGAAGTCCGACGATGCCGGTGCGACGGGGGAGAAGCAGGTCTCCCGGCAGACGGAGTCGCACTCGGCGCTCGCGGTGATGACCGCGGCCACGCGCCGCACCAGTGAGGCGAAGTCCGCCAAGGTCTCGCTGGAGATGACCGTGCCGGGCAACGCCGGTGGCACCGTCCGGATGAGCGGCGTCATGGGCTGGGACCCGTACGCAATGGACGTGACCATGTCCGGCAGCGCGATGTCGACCGGTGGCGGCCCGGAGCAGACCCGCATGGTGTGGGTCGACGACGTGATGTACATGGACATGGGAGAAGCAGCCACCGCCGAGATGGACGGCAAGCGCTGGATGAAGATCGACATGGGGGCGATTGCGGAGTCCGCGGAAGACCCCGCGATGGCCGAGGCGATGACCTCCGGCATGGACAACATGGGGCAGAGCCCGGCGCAGCAGCTGGGCATGCTCCTGGACTCGCCCAACATCGAGTTCGCCGGCGAGCAGCGGATCGACGGCGTCGACGCCCGGCACTACACCGGCTCGCTGACCCTGCAGGAGGCGCTGGACGCCAACAAGTCCCTCGAGGTGCTCGACAAGAAGGAGCGCGAGAAGCTCGTCGAGCAGCTGGAGGCCTCCGGTATGAAGGAGTACCGGATCGAGGCCTGGGTGGACGAGGACGACCTGCCGGTCCGCATCGACGCCGAGATGGAGACGCCCGAGGGCACCGTCGAGACGACCCAGCGGATGAGCGACTACGGCACCGATCTCTCGGTGACGGCTCCCCCGGCCTCGCAGACGGTGGACCTGATGAAGATGCTGGAGGATCTGCAGGACGTGAACGCGGGCACCGGCACGGGTATGTGATCCGGCTGCCGCACGGCGTCCCCTCCCGCGCCCGCCGCGGTGGGGACGCCGCGCTGTCCGCCGCCGGACTGATTTGCCTGCGCAGGTCCCGTCCGCGTAATCTGTCGGCGAAGCCAAAGACCGCTGGTTCGCAGTGTGTCCACCCGAGGACGCACGGCCGAAGGATCCGCTAGCTGCGGGCGACCCGCGTAGGTGAACTGGAAGAGCTCCCGGACGGCATGCCCACACGCGTGCGAACCGGTCGAGCATCGCCCTGTGCGCCTGCGCACGGGGCGTTTCGCATTTCAAGCCCCTTCCGAGCGGTCCTCATCACCCGGAAGGAGGCCGAGGCTCATGGCGAGGGACCGAGTCGCACCTGACAAGGTCGCAGCTGTCGAGGAGATGACGGGCAAGTTCCGTGACTCCAACGCGGCCGTCGTGACCGCGTACACCGGTCTCACCGTGGCGCAGCTCAGGGATCTGCGCCGTTCTCTCGGTGAGAACGCCCAGTACCGTGTGGTGAAGAACACGCTGACCAAGATCGCGGCGAACGAGGCCGGGATCAACGAGCTCGACGAGTTCTTCACGGGCTCGTCGGCCGTCGCCTTCGTCACCGGTGACCCGGTGCAGGCGGCGAAGGGTCTGCGCGACTTCGCCAAGGACCACCCCGCTCTTGTCATCAAGGGCGGCATCGTCGACGGCAGTGCGTACACCGCTGCCGAGCTCAACAAGCTCGCGGACGTCGAGTCCCGCGAGGTGCTGCTCTCCAAGCTGGCAGGCGGCATGAAGGCGTCCATGGCCAAGGCCGCGGCGACCTTCCAGGCCCCGCTCACGAAGATGGTCCGTACCGCGGACGCGCTTCGCGAGAAGCAGGGAGAGCAGGGCGGTGCCGGTACGCCGGCTCCCGCCGAGGCCGACGCGGAGTAACACCCGCGCGGTCGCAGCGGGCCCGAGTACGCCCGCCGACACAGCACGACATCCGGCACCCGCCGACCTAGTGGAAGGACCGCCATCATGGCGAAGCTCAGCCAGGACGAGCTGCTCGCGCAGTTCGAGGAGATGACCCTCATCGAGCTCTCCGAGTTCGTGAAGAAGTTCGAGGAGAAGTTCGACGTCGAGGCTGCCGCTCCGGCCGCCGCCGTCGTTGCCGCTCCGGGCCAGGGCGGCGGCGAGGCCGACGCCGAGCCGGAGCAGGACGAGTTCGACGTCATCCTCACCGGCGCGGGCGACAAGAAGATCCAGGTCATCAAGGTCGTGCGCGAGCTCACCTCGCTCGGCCTGAAGGAGGCCAAGGAGCTCGTGGACGGCACCCCGAAGCCGGTCCTCGAGAAGGTCGCCAAGGACGCCGCCGACAAGGCCAAGGAGTCCCTCGAGGGCGCCGGCGCCTCCGTCGAGGTCAAGTGATCTCAGGAGTCCTCTGACTCTTTCGTGGAGCGTCGCGTGCGCTCCGCTCCGCAGGGCGGTCACCCGAACGGGTGGCCGCCCTGCGGCGTTCGCGGGAAGGGGTACTTGCCCTGACAAATCGGGCGGGTAAGGTGATCACCGCTGCCCCGGGGGCCTTGACGAATGGCACGCAGCGCGTAATTCTCGGGACGCGTCGTCACACCGATCCGTGAATCCGAGGCATGGATCGGAGACGAAGCGGGAAGCATGGGGGTGCGCGAGAGGCGCCGCGGATCACGGTGCCCCTCGCGTCGACACAGCAGAACGAGAGGGGGAGAGTGGCACTGCGCCAGTCTCCGGAGAACCGCTCTGGACATCAGTGGGCCGTTTGGCTACACTGACCCTTTGCGCTGCCTGTTAGCTGCCCTCTGCCCGTCACCAGGGGCAGCGGTATGCGCGTAGTGAGTCCGAGCCCTCGGAAGGACCCCCTCTTGGCCGCCTCGCGCAACGCCTCGACCGCCCATTCGAACACCGGCGCCAGCACCTCCCCGCTGCGTATCTCCTTTGCGAAGATCCAGGAGCCCCTCGGGGTTCCGAACCTCCTTGCGCTCCAGACCGAGAGCTTCGACTGGCTCCTCGGCAACGAGGCATGGAAGCACCGCGTCGAGACTGCGCTGGACAGCGGACAGGACGTCCCGACCAAGTCCGGTCTGGAGGAGATCTTCGAGGAGATCTCCCCGATCGAGGACTTCTCCGGTTCGATGTCCCTGACCTTCCGCGATCACCGCTTCGAGCCTCCGAAGAACTCGATCGACGAGTGCAAGGAGCGTGACTTCACCTACGCCGCTCCGCTCTTCGTGACCGCCGAGTTCACCAACAACGAGACCGGCGAGATCAAGTCCCAGACGGTCTTCATGGGCGACTTCCCGCTCATGACCAACAAGGGCACCTTCGTGATCAACGGCACCGAGCGCGTCGTGGTCTCGCAGCTGGTGCGCTCGCCCGGTGTCTACTTCGACAGCTCCATCGACAAGACGTCCGACAAGGACATCTTCTCCGCCAAGATCATTCCGTCCCGGGGTGCCTGGCTGGAGATGGAGGTCGACAAGCGCGACATGGTCGGCGTGCGCATCGACCGCAAGCGCAAGCAGTCCGTGACCGTCCTGCTCAAGGCGCTCGGCTGGACCAACGAGCAGATCCTCGAGGAGTTCGGCCAGTACGAGTCCATGCGCGCCACCCTGGAGAAGGACCACACCCAGGGCCAGGACGACGCGCTGCTCGACATCTACCGCAAGCTGCGTCCCGGTGAGCCGCCGACGCGCGAGGCGGCGCAGACGCTGCTGGAGAACCTCTACTTCAACCCGAAGCGCTACGACCTCGCCAAGGTCGGCCGGTACAAGATCAACAAGAAGCTGGGCGGCGACGAGCCGCTCGACTCCGGCGTGCTCACCACCGCCGACGTGATCGCCACGATCAAGTACCTGGTCAAGCTGCACGCCGGCGAGGAGGAGACGGTCTCCGCCGAGGGCGACGAGATCGTCGTCGAGACCGACGACATCGACCACTTCGGCAACCGCCGTCTGCGCAACGTCGGCGAGCTCATCCAGAACCAGGTCCGTACCGGTCTGGCCCGCATGGAGCGCGTCGTCCGCGAGCGGATGACCACGCAGGACGTCGAGGCGATCACGCCGCAGACCCTGATCAACATCCGGCCGGTCGTCGCCTCCATCAAGGAGTTCTTCGGCACCAGCCAGCTGTCCCAGTTCATGGACCAGACCAACCCCCTGTCGGGGCTGACCCACAAGCGCCGCCTCTCGGCGCTGGGTCCGGGCGGTCTGTCGCGTGAGCGGGCCGGCTTCGAGGTCCGTGACGTGCACCCCTCGCACTACGGCCGCATGTGCCCGATCGAGACGCCCGAAGGCCCGAACATCGGTCTCATCGGGTCGCTGGCCTCCTACGGCCGGGTCAACGCCTTCGGTTTCGTGGAGACCCCGTACCGCAAGGTCGTCGACGGTGTGGTCACCGACGAGGTGCACTACCTGACCGCCGACGAGGAGGACCGCTTCGTCATCGCCCAGGCGAACGCGCCGCTCAACGAGGAGATGCGGTTCGCCGAGGACCGTGTCCTGATCCGCCGCCGTGGCGGCGAGGTCGACCTCATCCCGGGCGACGACGTGGACTACATGGACGTCTCGCCGCGCCAGATGGTGTCGGTCGCCACCGCCATGATCCCGTTCCTCGAGCACGACGACGCCAACCGTGCGCTCATGGGATCGAACATGATGCGCCAGGCGGTTCCGCTCATCAAGGCCGAGTCGCCGCTCGTCGGCACCGGCATGGAGTACCGCTGCGCCGTCGACGCCGGTGACGTCATCAAGGCCGAGAAGGAAGGCGTCGTCCAGGAGGTCTCCGCCGACTACGTCACGGTGGCCAACGACGACGGCACCTACACCACCTACCGCGTCGCCAAGTTCTCCCGCTCCAACCAGGGCACCTCCTTCAACCAGAAGGTGCTGGTGAACGAGGGCGAGCGCGTCGTCCTCGACCAGGTGCTGGCCGACGGCCCGTCCACCGAGGACGGCGAGATGGCGCTCGGCAAGAACCTGCTGGTCGCCTTCATGCCCTGGGAGGGCCACAACTACGAGGACGCGATCATCCTCTCCCAGCGCCTGGTGCAGGACGACGTCCTCTCCTCGATCCACATCGAGGAGCACGAGGTCGACGCCCGCGACACCAAGCTGGGCCCGGAGGAGATCACCCGGGACATCCCGAACGTCTCCGAGGAGGTCCTGGCCGACCTCGACGAGCGCGGCATCATCCGCATCGGTGCCGAGGTCGAGGCCGGCGACATCCTCGTCGGCAAGGTCACCCCGAAGGGCGAGACCGAACTGACCCCGGAGGAGCGTCTGCTCCGCGCGATCTTCGGTGAGAAGGCGCGCGAGGTGCGCGATACCTCGCTGAAGGTGCCGCACGGCGAGACCGGCAAGGTCATCGGCGTCCGCGTCTTCGACCGCGAGGAGGGCGACGAGCTGCCCCCGGGCGTGAACCAGCTGGTCCGCGTCTACGTCGCACAGAAGCGCAAGATCACCGACGGTGACAAGCTCGCCGGCCGCCACGGCAACAAGGGCGTCATCTCCAAGATCCTTCCCGTCGAGGACATGCCGTTCCTCGAGGACGGCACCCCCGTCGACATCATCCTCAACCCGCTGGGCGTCCCCTCCCGGATGAACCCGGGCCAGGTCCTGGAGATCCACCTGGGCTGGCTCGCCTCGCAGGGCTGGAAGGTCGACGGCGTCGACGAGGAGTGGAAGAAGCGCCTCGCGAGCATCAGTGCGGACGAGGTGGAGCCCGGCACCAACGTGGCCACCCCCGTGTTCGACGGCGCCCGCGAGGACGAGATCGCCGGTCTCTTCTCCTCGACGATCCCGAACCGCGACGGCGACCGCCTGGTCCAGCCCTCCGGCAAGGCTCATCTCTTCGACGGCCGCTCCGGCGAGCCGTTCCCGGACCCGATCTCGGTCGGGTACATGTACATCCTCAAGCTGCACCACCTGGTCGACGACAAGCTGCACGCCCGGTCCACCGGCCCGTACAGCATGATCACCCAGCAGCCGCTGGGTGGTAAGGCCCAGTTCGGTGGTCAGCGCTTCGGCGAGATGGAGGTGTGGGCGCTGGAGGCGTACGGCGCCGCCTACGCGCTCCAGGAACTGCTGACCATCAAGTCCGACGACGTCACCGGCCGCGTGAAGGTCTACGAGGCCATCGTCAAGGGCGAGAACATCCCCGAGCCGGGCATCCCCGAGTCCTTCAAGGTGCTCATCAAGGAGATGCAGTCGCTCTGCCTGAACGTGGAGGTGCTGTCCTCCGACGGCATGTCCATCGAGATGCGTGACACCGACGAGGACGTCTTCCGCGCGGCGGAAGAGCTCGGTATCGACCTGTCCCGGCGAGAGCCGAGCAGCGTCGAAGAGGTCTGACGGGTGAGCCGGCCGGACTTCGCGTCCGGCCCGGCTCGTCCCACCCGGACCCCGTTCAGACCATTGATCTAGAGACGACCCTGAGAGGGATTGACGAGAGTGCTCGACGTCAACTTCTTCGACGAGCTGCGGATTGGCCTCGCCACCGCTGACGAGATCCGTCAGTGGTCGCACGGTGAGGTCAAGAAGCCGGAGACCATCAACTACCGCACCCTCAAGCCGGAAAAGGACGGGCTCTTCTGCGAGAAGATCTTCGGCCCCACCCGGGACTGGGAGTGCTACTGCGGCAAGTACAAGCGCGTCCGCTTCAAGGGCATCATCTGTGAGCGCTGCGGTGTCGAGGTCACCCGCGCCAAGGTGCGCCGTGAGCGGATGGGCCACATCGAACTGGCCGCACCCGTCACCCACATCTGGTACTTCAAGGGCGTTCCCTCCCGTCTGGGCTACCTGCTGGACCTGGCGCCCAAGGACCTGGAGAAGGTCATCTACTTCGCCGCGTACATGATCACGTACGTGGACGAGGAGCGCCGCACCCGCGACCTGCCCTCGCTCGAGGCACACGTCGGTGTGGAGCGCCAGCAGATCGAGCAGCGCCGCGACGCCGACCTCGAGGCCCGTGCGAAGAAGCAGGAGGCCGACCTCGCCGAGCTGGAGGCCGAGGGCGCCAAGGCGGACGTGCGCCGCAAGGTGCGCGAGGGCGCGGAGCGCGAGATGAAGCAGCTCCGCGACCGCGCGCAGCGTGAGATCGACCGCCTCGACGAGGTGTGGAACCGCTTCAAGAACCTCAAGGTGCAGGACCTCGAGGGCGACGAGCTGCTCTACCGCGAGCTGCGCGACCGCTTCGGGACCTACTTCGACGGTTCGATGGGTGCCAACGCGCTGCAGAAGCGCCTGGACACCTTCGACCTGGACGAGGAGGCCGAGAAGCTCCGGGAGATCATCCGGACCGGCAAGGGCCAGAAGAAGACCCGTGCCCTGAAGCGCCTCAAGGTCGTCTCGGCGTTCCTGCAGACCTCCAACAGCCCCAAGGGCATGGTGCTGGACTGCGTCCCGGTGATCCCGCCGGACCTGCGTCCGATGGTGCAGCTGGACGGTGGCCGCTTCGCGACCTCCGACCTCAACGACCTGTACCGCCGTGTCATCAACCGGAACAACCGGCTGAAGCGGCTTCTCGACCTCGGCGCGCCCGAGATCATCGTGAACAACGAGAAGCGGATGCTGCAGGAGGCCGTCGACGCGTTGTTCGACAACGGCCGCCGCGGCCGGCCCGTGACGGGCCCGGGCAACCGTCCGCTGAAGTCGCTGTCCGACATGCTCAAGGGCAAGCAGGGCCGCTTCCGTCAGAACCTGCTCGGCAAGCGCGTCGACTACTCGGCCCGTTCCGTCATCGTCGTCGGCCCGCAGCTGAAGCTGCACCAGTGCGGTCTGCCGAAGGCCATGGCGCTGGAGCTCTTCAAGCCGTTCGTGATGAAGCGCCTGGTCGACCTGAACCACGCGCAGAACATCAAGTCGGCGAAGCGCATGGTCGAGCGCGGCCGCACGGTCGTGTACGACGTGCTGGAAGAGGTCATCGCCGAGCACCCGGTGCTGCTGAACCGTGCGCCGACGCTGCACCGTCTGGGCATCCAGGCTTTCGAGCCGCAGCTGGTCGAGGGCAAGGCCATTCAGATCCACCCGCTCGTGTGCACCGCGTTCAACGCGGACTTCGACGGTGACCAGATGGCCGTGCACCTGCCGCTGTCCGCGGAGGCCCAGGCCGAGGCACGCATCCTGATGCTGTCCTCGAACAACATCCTCAAGCCGGCCGACGGCCGTCCCGTCACCATGCCCACCCAGGACATGGTGCTCGGCCTGTTCTTCCTCACCACCGACGAGGAGCAGCGCAAGACGGTGGGCGACGGGCGGGCGTTCAACTCCGTCGCCGAGGCGATCATGGCGTTCGACGCCCGCGAGCTCTCGCTCCAGGCGAAGATCGACATCCGCTTCCCGGTGGGCACCGTGCCGCCGCGCGGCTGGACTCCGCCGACGCCCGAGGAGGGCGAGGCCGAGTACCAGCCTGGCGACCCCTTCACCCTGCGGACGACGCTGGGCCGGGCGCTCTTCAACGAGCTGCTGCCGGAGGACTACCCCTTCGTCGACTACACCGTGGGCAAGAAGCAGCTCTCCGGGATCGTCAACGACCTGGCCGAGCGCTACCCGAAGGTGATCGTCGCCGCGGCGCTGGACAACCTGAAGTCCGCCGGTTTCCACTGGGCGACGCGGTCCGGTGTGACGGTCGCGATCTCCGACGTCGTGGTCCCCGCGGCGAAGAAGGAGATCATCGCGTCGTACGAGGCTCAGGACGAGAAGGTCCAGAAGCAGTACGAGCGCGGTCTGATCACCAAGGACGAGCGTTCCAACGAGCTGGTCTCGATCTGGACCCGGGCGACCAACGAGGTCTCCGAGGCGATGAACGAGAACTTCCCGAAGACGAACCCGATCTTCATGATGGTCGACTCGGGTGCGCGAGGGAACATGATGCAGATGCGCCAGATCGCGGGTATGCGCGGCCTGGTGTCCAACGCCAAGAACGAGACCATTCCGCGTCCGATCAAGGCGTCCTTCCGCGAGGGCCTGTCCGTGCTGGAGTACTTCATCTCCACGCACGGTGCCCGGAAGGGTCTGGCGGACACCGCGCTGCGTACCGCGGACTCGGGTTACCTGACCCGTCGTCTGGTGGACGTCTCGCAGGATGTGATCATCCGTGAGGAGAACTGCGGCACCGACCGCGGTCTCAAGCTGGAGATCGCCTCCCGCAGCGAGGACGGCGTGCTCCACAAGGCGGAGGACGTCGAGACCAGCGTGTACGCGCGCTGCCTCGCCGAGGACATCACCGTCGACGGCAAGGTGCTGGCCGCGGCCGGCACCGACCTGGGCGACGTGCTCATCGACGAACTGGTGCGGCACGGCGTGCAGACGGTGAAGACCCGCTCGGTCCTCACCTGCGAGTCGCACGTCGGCACCTGCGCCATGTGCTACGGCCGTTCGCTGGCGACCGGCAAGCTGGTGGACATCGGCGAGGCCGTCGGCATCATCGCGGCCCAGTCCATCGGTGAGCCCGGCACCCAGCTGACGATGCGTACCTTCCACACCGGTGGTGTGGCGGGTGACGACATCACCCAGGGTCTGCCGCGTGTCGTCGAGCTCTTCGAGGCCCGTACGCCGAAGGGCGTCGCGCCGATCACCGAGTCGGCCGGCCGGGTGCGCATCGAGGAGACCGAGAAGACCAAGAAGGTCATCGTCACGCCGGACGACGGCTCCGACGAGACCTCCTACCCGGTCTCCAAGCGTGCGCGCATGAGGGTGTCCGAGGGCGACCACGTGACCGTCGGCCAGCCGCTGACCGTCGGTGCGACCAACCCGCACGACGTGCTGCGCATCCTCGGCCAGCGCGCCGTCCAGGTGCACCTGGTCAACGAGGTGCAGAAGGTCTACAACTCGCAGGGCGTGTCGATCCACGACAAGCACATCGAGATCATCATCCGGCAGATGCTGCGCCGGGTGACGATCATCGAGTCCGGCGACGCCGAGCTGCTGCCGGGCGAGCTGGTCGAGCGGACCAAGTTCGAGGGCGAGAACCGTCGTGTGGTGACGGAGGGCGGCCACCCGGCCTCCGGCCGTCCGCAGCTGATGGGTATCACCAAGGCCTCGCTCGCCACCGAGTCGTGGCTGTCGGCGGCCTCCTTCCAGGAGACCACCAGGGTCCTGACCGACGCGGCGATCAACGCCAAGTCGGACTCCCTGATCGGCCTCAAGGAGAACGTCATCATCGGTAAGCTCATCCCGGCCGGTACGGGCCTGTCCCGCTACCGCAACATCCGGGTCGAGCCGACGGAGGAGGCGAAGGCCGCGATGTACTCGGCCGTCGGCTACGACGACCTCGACTACTCGCCGTTCGGCGCGGGCTCCGGCCAGGCCGTTCCGCTGGAGGACTACGACTACGGTCCCTACACCGGCTGACGGTCTGCGCCGTGAGGGCGCGGCATGCGGTCACGGAGGGCGGTCACCCCGAGCGGGGCGACCGCCCTCCGGCGCGTGTGGTGGGGGAAGATGCTCGTGCGGAGCGGGAACTGTTCGGAGAGTGTTCTCGTCCTGGATGATGAGCACAGTCCTGCGGGACGTCACGGGGAGGTCGAGGACATGCTCGCTGGGAACGCGGACCGGGAGCGCACCGTCGACGTGCTGCGGGCCGCCTATGCGGAGGGCCGCCTGACCCTGCAGGAGTACGAGGAGCGGGTGGGGCGCGCGCTGGCGTCGCGGACGGTGGCGGAGCTGCAGCAGCTCACCTGTGACGTTCCCCACGGCCCGGGGGGCGCGAGCAGCGTGGCCCCGCAGCCCGCGGCTCCGGTGACGCCGCATCCGGCGTACCGGCCGGCCGTCGGCTTCGGGCCGCCCGTGTACGGGCAGCCGGTGCCGCTGCGGCCGCCTCCGCCGCAGAACGGCACCGCCATCGGGGCACTGGTCTGCGGCATCATGGCGCCCATGACGATGGGTCTGACCGGTGTACCTGCGGTGATTCTGGGGCACAAGGCCCGCGCCGAGATCCGCCGGAGCGGCGACCGCGGGGACGGACTGGCTGTCGCGGGGCTGGCGCTGGGGTGGATCGGCGTGTGCTTCGTGGCGCTGATCGTGATCGGCATCGTGTCCTCCTGATGTCCCCGGTGTCCACGGTGCGGGAGGACACGGGACGACGCGGGGGCGCGGAGCGGACGGGGGCTTGTTTTGACCGCCGGGGAGGCGGTAGGTAGGCTCTGACCTTGTGCCTGGGGTATCCCCTGCTCTGCCTGTGTGCTCTGACGCCAGGAGGGCGTCTCGGGGATCGCCGAAGTCTGCACACTTCTCCCGCCAGAGGAGTTTCCCCGGTCGCGGCGATGCTGCGGTCACCGGGACGTGCAGACCTCGACACACCCGACCGCGTGGGTCGGCGAAAGTGTTCCAGGTTAGCTTTACCGAGACTGGCACACAGAAAACGGAGAATCTGTGCCTACGATCCAGCAACTGGTCCGCAAGGGCCGGCAGGACAAGGTCGAGAAGAACAAGACGCCCGCACTGGAGGGTTCGCCCCAGCGCCGCGGCGTCTGCACGCGTGTCTTCACCACCACCCCGAAGAAGCCGAACTCGGCCCTGCGTAAGGTCGCCCGTGTGCGACTGACCAGCGGGATCGAGGTTACGGCCTACATTCCGGGCGAGGGCCACAACCTGCAGGAGCACTCCATCGTGCTCGTGCGCGGTGGCCGTGTGAAGGACCTGCCGGGTGTTCGTTACAAGATCATCCGCGGCTCCCTCGACACGCAGGGCGTCAAGAACCGCAAGCAGGCTCGCAGCCGCTACGGCGCCAAGAAGGAGAAGTAAGCATGCCTCGTAAGGGCCCCGCCCCGAAGCGCCCGGTCATCATCGACCCGGTCTACGGTTCTCCTCTGGTGACCTCCCTCATCAACAAGGTGCTGCTCAACGGCAAGCGCTCCACCGCCGAGCGCATCGTCTACGGCGCCATGGAGGGCCTGCGTGAGAAGACCGGCAACGACCCGGTCATCACGCTCAAGCGCGCGCTCGAGAACGTGAAGCCGACCCTCGAGGTCCGGTCCCGCCGCGTCGGTGGCGCCACCTACCAGGTCCCGGTCGAGGTCCGCCCCGGCCGTTCCTCCACTCTCGCACTGCGCTGGATCGTGGGGTACTCCCGCGCCCGCCGCGAGAAGACCATGACCGAGCGTCTGCTGAACGAGCTGCTCGACGCCTCCAACGGGCTCGGCGCCGCCGTGAAGAAGCGCGAGGACACCCACAAGATGGCCGAGTCCAACAAGGCCTTCGCGCACTACCGCTGGTAGTCGCTCACCCCATCGAGACCGAGAGAAGACTGAAGCCTTATGGCTACCACTTCACTTGACCTGGCCAAGGTCCGGAACATCGGGATCATGGCCCACATCGACGCGGGCAAGACGACCACCACCGAGCGGATCCTGTTCTACACCGGTGTGAGCTACAAGATCGGTGAGGTCCACGACGGCGCTGCCACGATGGACTGGATGGCGCAGGAGCAGGAGCGCGGCATCACCATCACGTCTGCCGCGACGACCTGCCACTGGCCGCTCAACAACATCGACCACACGATCAACATCATCGACACCCCGGGGCACGTCGACTTCACCGTCGAGGTGGAGCGTTCCCTGCGCGTGCTCGACGGTGCGGTGACGGTGTTCGACGGGGTGGCCGGTGTCGAGCCGCAGTCCGAGACCGTGTGGCAGCAGGCCGACCGGTACGGCGTGCCGCGGATCTGCTTCGTCAACAAGCTGGACCGCACGGGCGCCGAGTTCCACCGCTGCGTCGACATGATCGAGGACCGCCTGGGCGCGGTGCCGCTGGTCATGCAGCTGCCGATCGGTGCCGAGTCGGACTTCAAGGGCGTCGTCGACCTCGTCAAGATGAAGGCGCTCGTCTGGTCCGCCGAGACCAAGCTCGGCGAGGCCTACGACACCGTCGACATCCCCGACACGCACATCGAGGCTGCCGAGGAGTACCGCGGCAAGCTGCTCGAGGCCGTGGCGGAGAACGACGAGGAGATGATGGAGCTGTACCTCGAGGGCCAGGAGCCCACCGAGGAGCAGCTCATCGCGGCGGTCCGCCGCGTCACCCTCGCGTCCACCGGTGCCGAGGGCACCATCACCGTGACCCCGGTGTTCTGCGGCACCGCGTTCAAGAACAAGGGCGTGCAGCCCCTGCTCGACGCGGTCTGCAGCTACCTTCCGGGGCCGCTGGACGTCGAGGCCGTCGAGGGCCACTCCGTGAAGGACCCGGACGAGGTCCTGAAGCGGCGTCCCTCGGAGGAGGAGCCCTTCTCCGCGCTGGCGTTCAAGATCGCAGCCGACCCGCACCTGGGCAAGCTGACCTTCATCCGTGTGTACTCGGGCCGGCTGCAGACCGGTACCCAGGTCATGAACGCGGTGAAGGGGCGCAAGGAGCGCATCGGCAAGATCTACCGGATGCACTCCAACAAGCGCGAGGAGATCGAGTCGGTGGGTGCCGGCGACATCGTCGCCGTCATGGGTCTGAAGCAGACCACCACCGGCGAGACGCTCTGCGACGCGTCGAACCCGGTCATCCTCGAGTCCATGGACTTCCCGGCCCCGGTGATCGAGGTCGCCATCGAGCCCAAGTCCAAGGGCGACCAGGAGAAGCTGAGCGTCGCGATCCAGCGTCTGGCCGAGGAGGACCCGTCCTTCCAGGTCAAGACGAACGAGGAGACCGGCCAGACCATCATCGCGGGCATGGGCGAGCTGCACCTGGACGTGCTGGTCGACCGCATGAAGCGTGAGTTCAAGGTCGAGGCCAACGTCGGTAAGCCGCAGGTGGCCTACCGCGAGACGCTGCGCAAGACGGTCGAGAAGCACGACTTCACGCACAAGAAGCAGACCGGTGGTTCCGGTCAGTTCGCGAAGGTGCAGATCCAGCTCGAGCCTCTCGAGGGCGACGGCTACGAGTTCGTCAACAAGGTCACCGGTGGCCGCATCCCGCGGGAGTACATCCCGTCCGTGGACGCGGGGTGCCAGGAGGCCATGGAGTTCGGCGTGATGGCGGGCTACCCGCTGACCGGCGTGCGTGTGACGCTGCTCGACGGCCAGTTCCACGAGGTCGACTCGTCCGAGATGGCGTTCAAGATCGCCGGTTCGATGGCCTTCAAGGAGGCCGCACGGAAGGCCTCCCCGGCCATCCTCGAACCGCTGATGGCCGTCGACGTCACGACGCCCGAGGAGTACATGGGCGACGTGATCGGCGACATCAACTCCCGCCGTGGCCAGGTTCAGGCCATGGAGGACCGGGGCGTCAACAAGCTCGTCAAGGGCCTGGTGCCGCTCTCGGAGATGTTCGGCTACGTCGGCGACCTGCGCAGCAAGACCTCCGGTCGCGCAAGCTACTCGATGCAGTTCGACTCCTACGGCGAGGTTCCCAAGAACATCGCCGAGGAGATCGTCGCGAAGGCCAAGGGAGAGTAGGACCGGTTCACCGGTTCCGCTCACCCATTAGGCTGGAGCAAAGGCATTCGGGGCAAACCGTCCCGGATCACCCACGTGGTCCGGGACGGCCCCCGGCGGCCCGCCCAGAAGACGAAACGGTCAAGGGCGTCCCCCTCGGGGTCCTGACCGGTTCGGTACGACCACCTGAACCCCACCGCAGAGCGCGGCGGGCGTACAGCACCAGTCCACAGGAGGACCCCAGTGGCGAAGGCGAAGTTCGAGCGGACTAAGCCGCACGTCAACATCGGCACCATCGGTCACATCGACCACGGTAAGACCACCCTTACCGCGGCGATCACCAAGGTGCTGCACGACGCTTACCCGGAGCTCAACGAGGCCTCGGCGTTCGAGAACATCGACAAGGCGCCCGAAGAGCGCCAGCGCGGTATCACCATCTCCATCGCGCACGTCGAGTACCAGACGGAGAACCGTCACTACGCCCACGTCGACTGCCCGGGTCACGCGGACTACATCAAGAACATGATCACCGGTGCCGCGCAGATGGACGGCGCCATCCTCGTGGTCGCCGCCACCGACGGCCCGATGCCGCAGACCAAGGAGCACGTGCTCCTGGCCCGCCAGGTCGGCGTTCCGTACATCGTCGTCGCCCTGAACAAGGCCGACATGGTGGACGACGAGGAGATCATGGAGCTCGTCGAGCTCGAGGTCCGTGAGCTGCTCACCGAGTACGAGTTCCCGGGCGACGAGGTTCCGGTCGTCAAGGTCTCGGCGCTCAAGGCGCTCGAGGGCGACAAGGAGTGGGGCGAGTCCGTCGTCAAGCTCATGCACGCCGTCGACGACGCCATCCCGGCGCCGCAGCGTGACACCGACAAGCCGTTCCTGATGCCCATCGAGGACGTCTTCACCATCACCGGCCGCGGCACGGTCGTCACCGGCCGCATCGAGCGTGGTGTCCTCAAGGTCAACGAGAACGTCGACATCATCGGCATCAAGGACACCAAGACCTCCACCACGGTCACCGGTATCGAGATGTTCCGTAAGCTGCTCGACGAGGGCCAGGCCGGTGAGAACGTCGGTCTGCTGCTCCGCGGCATCAAGCGCGAGGACGTCGAGCGCGGCCAGGTCATCATCAAGCCGGGCTCGGTCACCCCGCACACGGAGTTCGAGGCGCAGGCGTACATCCTGTCGAAGGACGAGGGTGGCCGCCACACCCCGTTCTTCAACAACTACCGCCCGCAGTTCTACTTCCGTACCACGGACGTGACCGGCGTCGTGACCCTCCCCGAGGGCACCGAGATGGTCATGCCGGGCGACAACACCGAGATGAGCGTGCAGCTCATCCAGCCGGTCGCCATGGAGGAGGGCCTCAAGTTCGCCATCCGTGAGGGTGGCCGGACCGTGGGCGCCGGCCAGGTCACCAAGATCCTCAAGTGACCTGCCGCTCCTGGTGAGCACCTGCACCGGATTCGTCCGGTGCGCAGGGCCCGTACGACTTCGGTCGTGCGGGCCCTGTTGCGTGCCACGAACGGAATAGTTCACGCTTCAACTATGTTGGGCGGGGCAGAAGGTTTTCCCCGACGAACTTCCGGAGGCATCCCATGGCCACCACCCCCGACCCCCGGCTGACCGGCACGTACACGCTCGACCCGGCCCACACGCGGATCGGCTTCGTCGCCCGGCACGCGATGGTGACGAAGGTGCGCGGCGCGTTCAACGACTTCACCGGCACCGCCCGCATCGACGGCGAGAACCCCGAGCAGTCCTCGGTGGAACTCGTGATCAAGGCCGAGAGCATCGACACCCGCAACGCCGACCGCGACGGGCACCTCCGCAGCAACGACTTCCTCGACATGGCGAACCACCCGGAGATCACCTTCCGCTCCACCGGCGTGAAGCAGTCCGGCGACGACGCTTTCGACGTCACCGGCGACCTCACCATCAAGGGCGTCACCCGGTCGGTCACCGTCCCCTTCACCTACGAGGGACAGGCGAAGGACCCGTTCGGCAACGAACGCATCGGACTCGAGGGCGCGCTCACCATCGACCGCCGGGACTACGGTGTCACCTGGAACGCCGCCCTGGAGACCGGCGGCTTCCTGGTGAGCGACACGGTCCGGCTGGAGTTCGAGGTCTCCGCCGTGAAGCAGAGCTGACGGCACCGCCGCCGGCCCGGGGACGTGGTGCGGGCGGCGCCGTGCTGACAGCATCGGCACATGGCTCTGACCCGTCACGTCCCCGGAATGGTGCTCACCGAACTCGAGTTCCGCGTGCCGCTCGACCACGCGGACCCCGACGGCGCACGCCTCACCGTCTTCGCGCGCGAGGTGGCAGCCCCGGACGGCCACGACCGGCCCTACGTGCTGTACCTGCAGGGCGGCCCCGGCCAGGAGGCGCCGCGGCCGACCGCCTCACCGACCGCGCCCGGCTGGCTGGAGCGCGCCCTGCAGGACTACCGGGTGCTGCTGCTGGACCAGCGCGGCACCGGCCGCTCCACCCCGATCGGCCCGCTCACCGGCATGTCCCCCCAGGCGCAGGCCGACCACCTGGCACACTTCCGCGCCGACGCGATCGTGCAGGACGCCGAGTGGATCAGGGCCGAACTCGACGTCGACCGCTGGTCGCTGCTGGGGCAGTCCTTCGGCGGCTTCTGCGCCCTCCACTACCTCGGGGCGGCACCGGAGGCACTGCAGGAGGTGTACTTCACCGGCGGTCTGCCGCCGGTCGGCCGCCATCCGGACGAGGTGTACCGCGCCACCTACCGGGTTCTGCGGGAACGCAACCGCCGCTACTACCGGCGCTACCCCGAGGACCGTCCCCGGGTGCGCGCCCTCCTGGAACGCATGGACGCCGGTGAGGTGCGGCTCCCGGACGGCGACCTGCTCACCGCCCGCCGCTTCCGGCAGCTCGGGCACCTCCTCGGCGGCACCGACGGTGCCGAGCGCCTCCACCACCTGCTGGAACGCGACCCCGCCTCGCCCGCCTTCCGCCACGACCTCGGCGCGATGCTGCCCTTCTCCGGCCGCAACCCGCTCTACGCCGTCATCCACGAGTCGGGCTATGCCGACGGCCACGCCACCCGCTGGTCGGCCCAGCGCACCCTGCCCGACGACTTCGTCGAGGACCCCACCCTGCTCACCGGCGAACACGTCTACCCCTGGATGTTCGAGGACTACCGGGAGCTGGCGCCGTTCCGCGAGGCCGCCGACCTGCTCGCCGAGCGCACCTGGCCGACGCTGTACGACGCCGACCGGCTGCGGGCCTGCCGGGTGCCGTGCGCGGCAGCCGTCTACGCGCACGACGCGTACGTCGACCGTGCCTTCTCCGAGGAGACCGCTGCGCTCGTCCCCACCCTGCGCACCTGGCTGACGAGCGAGTACGAGCACGACGGGCTCCGCACGGACGGAGCCCGGATCCTTGACCGGCTCATCGCGCTGGCCCGCGGACACGCCTGAGCGGTGGACGCGGCGGCGGCCCGTCCGCTGAGCCCTTCAGGTCGCCGCCGCGCCCGGGCCCGGACGTGTCACGACGAACGGAGTGGCGCGGCGGAGCCGGAATCCCAGCGCCTCGTACAGCCGGAGGGCGCCGGTGTTGTCCCGGGCGGCGTGCAGGAACGGGGTTTCGCCCCGCTCGAGGATCCCGGCGGCGACGGCGAGGACCAGCCGGCCGCCGAGGCCCCGGCCCCGGAAGTCCGGGTCGGTGCAGACCGCGCTGACCTCCGTCCAGCCGGGGGGACGCAGGCGCTCGCCCGCCATGGCCACGAGCCGGCCCCGATGCCGGAGCCCGAGATAGAGCCCCATCTCGACGGTCCGCGTCCGGAACGGGCCGGGCCGGGTGCGCTCCGCGAGGTCCAGCATCTCGGGCACGTCGGCCGGGCCCAGGCGCACCGCCTCCGGGTCGGGCGTGTGCCGGACCTGCTCGCCGACCAGCTGGACGCCGTCGAGCGTGCGGACGACCTCCCAGTCCGGCGGAGGGGACGCCGTCATGCCGATGAACAGCGACGGCCCGGATCCGGGGGCCCGGCCGAGGAGTTCCGCCAGGTCCGCCCAGTCGCCCGGCCCGGGTGTGTCGGGAACGCCGACGAACGGCGACACCTCGGGCGCGTACCGTGCTGCGGCTCCGCGGTGACTCCCGAGCGCGGCGTGGGCGCCGGCCAGGGAGTGCCGGACGGGGTTGTCCAGCGGGTGGCGGTGCGCCGGGTGGTCCGGCTGCTCCGCCCTCTCCCGGGCCGCTGCGCCCGCAGGGCTGCCGGTGCCGGTCGGGTGCGGCTGCGGTGTGGGGATGCCCACCGTGTTCCTCCTGGGTCGGTCGCCCGGGTCGATCGTCCGGCCGCACTGATCATCGTTCCGCGACGGGTCGTTGCGCCACCCCACCCGCGCACCGGACGGGTTCTCAGGCCGAGGGGGCACCGCCGACGAGGTAGTCCACTCTGCGTCGCAGCGGACCCCAGCGTCGCATGTGGGCCTCCGCACGCGTCGCCGCGCGCCGCTGCGCCCGCGGGCGGCGCGCGTACGCGTGTTTCGCCCACGGCGACGTCGGCTTCGCCAGCCGCAGGGCGCCGAAGAGCGCCACCGGTGGAATCAGCACGCCCACCAGCGCCATCCAGGCCTTGCCCTTGAGCAGGGCGGCCAGGACGAACGCGAAGTTGAGGAGGGCGCTCAGCGCGGCGCCCAGCCTGCTCTGCTGCTCGTCGTCGCTCACCCCGTTGACGCCCAGCGGGGAGAAGCCGCCCAGCAGCAGCAGCGTGAGGGCGAAGGTGATCAGTACGACCTCGACGCTCTGCGTGCCGGCCCTGGTCCAGTACACGTCGTCCAGGTGCAGCACCAGTGCGAACTCGTCGAGCACCAGTCCGGCGCCCATGCCGAAGAGGACGGCGGCCACCCCCGCGCCCCAGCCGTGGCGCCCGCCGGCGAACGCGGTGAACCCGCCGACGGTCATCAGCAGGATGCCCGGCACCACGTGGTGGATGTGCATGCCGCCGGGGGTGACGTTGCGGAACGGCCCGCGGCCGGCCCGGATCATCCGCGTCACCAGTCGTGTGATCGCGAAGGTCAGGACGAAGGTCACCAGGGCCAGCAGCAGCGGCAGCTTCCCGGGCTCCACGATGTTCCGGTACCACCAGTCGCCCATAGCGCGGCACCTCCCATGTGTCCGGTCGCCTGCCGCCGGCCCCGGGCTCGCGCCCGGTGTCGGTCCACCGCCGCACTCCTTGCGGTGGTACGGGTGCCATTGTCCGCTCGACGGAGAACTCCGGCCCGGCGTGTCCGGAGGTTCGCAGGGCCCGCGGGCTCGATTCGCATGGGGGATGCCTGGTATGGCACACTGTTCCGGTTGCTCGGTTGAGTGCCGATGCTGTGCGCCTCCCGCCGGGAGGACCGGAAGCGAGTCCCAGGTACTCGTCACCCCTCATCAGGGGTGGAAGTACGGGAATCTTCCGGGAAGTGCAGGAGGGGCTCCGACCAGGCATCCCGGTGGGTATCTTCCCCCGACTCCCTCCCTCTTCGAGGACATCTCCCCCGGAGACGTACGAGGAGGACCACGACACGCCCGACCGCGTGGGTCGGAGGCGCCGCGGTGGAGGGGAGCGGGGAGCAGGCGCTCCCCGGGGTACCAGAGCGAGACGAGAAGAAGGACTACGAAGTAGCCATGGCGGGACAGAAGATCCGCATCCGGCTCAAGGCCTACGACCACGAGGTCATCGACAACTCGGCGAAGAAGATCGTCGAGACGGTGACCCGCACAGGTGCGTCGGTCGCGGGCCCGGTGCCGCTGCCCACAGAGAAGAACGTGTACTGCGTCATCAAGTCGCCGCACAAGTACAAGGACGCGCGCGAGCACTTCGAGATGCGCACCCACAAGCGCCTGATCGACATCCTCGACCCGACGCCCAAGACCGTTGACTCGCTGATGCGCCTGGACCTCCCGGCCGGCGTCGACATCGAGATCAAGCTCTGAGAGGCCCGGTAGAGATGACCAAGCAGATCAAGGGCGTCCTGGGCGAGAAGCTCGGCATGACCCAGGTCTGGGACGAGAACAACCGTGTCGTCCCGGTGACCGTCGTCAAGGCCGGCCCCTGCATCGTGACCCAGGTGCGCACGAACGACAAGGACGGCTACGACGCCGTTCAGATCGCCTTCGGCGAGATCGACCCGCGCAAGGTGAACAAGCCCCTCAAGGGCCACTTCGCCAAGGCCGACGTGACCCCGCGCCGCCACCTGGTGGAGCTCCGTACCAACGACGCGTCCGAGTACGCGCTCGGCCAGGAAGTCACCGCCGAGGCCTTCGACTCCGGCATCAAGGTCGACGTGACCGGCACGAGCAAGGGCAAGGGCTTCGCCGGTGGCATGAAGCGTCACAACTTCAAGGGCGGCAAGGCATCGCACGGTGCCCACCGCATCCACCGCAAGCCGGGTGCCATCGGCGGCTGCGCGACCCCCGGCCGTGTCTTCAAGGGCACGCGCATGGCGGGCCGCATGGGCAACGAGCGGGTCACCACCCAGAACCTGACCGTCCACGCCGTTGACGCGGAGAAGGGCCTGCTGCTCATCAAGGGCGCGGTTCCCGGTCCGAACGGCGGCCTCGTCCTGGTCCGTACTGCGGCCAAGGGGGCCTGAGGTAAATGAGCACCGTTGACATTCTTTCGCCGGCAGGCGACAAGACCGGCACCGTCGAGCTCCCCGCCGAGCTCTTCGACGCGCAGGTCAGCGTTCCGCTGATCCACCAGGTCGTCGTCGCGCAGCTGGCCGCGGCCCGCCAGGGCACGCACAAGACCAAGACCCGTGGTGAGGTCCGCGGCGGTGGCAAGAAGCCGTACCGCCAGAAGGGCACCGGCCGCGCCCGTCAGGGTTCGACCCGTGCGCCGCAGTTCGCCGGCGGTGGCGTCGTGCACGGCCCCGTGCCGCGCGACTACTCGCAGCGGACCCCGAAGAAGATGAAGGCCGCCGCGCTCCGCGGTGCCCTCTCCGACCGGGCGCGCCACGGCCGCGTCCACGTCGTCACCGGCGTGGTCGAGGGCGAGGCCTCCACCAAGGCTGCGAAGAAGCTCCTCGGCAAGGTCAGCGACCGCAAGAACGTGCTGCTGGTCGCCGAGCGCTCCGACGAGTCCGCGTGGCTGTCCGCCCGCAACCTGCCCCAGGTGCACCTCCTGGAGCCGGGCCAGCTGAACACGTACGACGTGCTCGTCTCCGACGACGTGGTCTTCACGAAGGCCGCCTTCGAGTCCTTCGTGGCCGGCCCGCAGAAGGCCGCCGGGGCTGAGCTCGAAGGGAGCGAAGCCTGATGAGCGAGGCGACCGCGACGCAGACCACCGTGACCAGCAAGAACTTCACGGACCCCCGTGACGTCCTGCTGAAGCCCGTGGTCTCCGAGAAGAGCTACGCGCTGCTCGACGAGAACAAGTACACGTTCATCGTCGACCCGCGCGCGAACAAGACCCAGATCAAGCAGGCCGTCGAGGCGGTCTTCTCGGTCAAGGTCACCGGAGTCAACACGATCAACCGGCAGGGCAAGCGCAAGCGCACCCGCACCGGTTTCGGCAAGCGTGCTGACACCAAGCGCGCGATCGTGACCCTCGCTGAGGGCGACCGTATCGACATCTTCGGCGGTCCGGTCTCCTGACGGAGATCGGTTCGCCTGGAAGTCCGGAATCTTCCGAGGACTGAGAAATGGGTATCCGCAAGCACAAGCCGACGACCCCGGGCCGTCGTGGCTCGTCCGTCGCCGACTTCGTCGAGATCACGCGGTCCACGCCGGAGAAGTCGCTGGTCCGCCCGCTGCACAGCAAGGGCGGCCGTAACAACGCCGGTCGTGTGACCGCCCGTCACCAGGGCGGTGGCCACAAGCGCGCCTACCGCGTGATCGACTTCCGTCGTCACGACAAGGACGGCGTGCCGGCCAAGGTCGCGCACATCGAGTACGACCCCAACCGCACCGCGCGCATCGCGCTGCTCCACTACGCGGACGGCGAGAAGCGCTACATCCTCGCACCGGCCGGCCTGAACCAGGGCGACCGGATCGAGAACGGTCCGGGCGCGGACATCAAGCCGGGCAACAACCTGGCGCTGCGCAACATCCCGGTCGGTACGGTCATCCACGCCATCGAGCTGCGCCCCGGCGGCGGCGCCAAGTTCGCCCGGTCCGCCGGTGCGTCCGTGCAGCTGCTGGCGAAGGAGGGCCGCATGGCCCACCTGCGCATGCCGTCCGGCGAGATCCGCCTGGTCGACGTCCGCTGCCGCGCCACCGTCGGCGAGGTCGGCAACGCCGAGCAGTCGAACATCAACTGGGGCAAGGCCGGCCGTATGCGCTGGAAGGGCGTCCGCCCGACCGTCCGCGGTGTGGTCATGAACCCGATCGACCACCCGCACGGTGGTGGTGAGGGTCGTACCTCCGGTGGTCGCCACCCGGTGTCGCCGTGGGGCCAGAAGGAGGGGCGTACGCGCTCGCCGAAGAAGGCCAGCAACAAGTACATCGTCCGCCGCCGCAAGACGAACAAGAAGCGCTAGGAGGCGGGGTTTTCGATGCCGCGCAGTCTCAAGAAGGGGCCTTTCGTCGACGACCACCTGAGCAAGAAGGTGGACACCCAGAACGACGCAGGCACCAAGAACGTCATCAAGACCTGGTCCCGCCGCTCGATGATCGTCCCGGCGATGCTGGGCCACACGATCGCGGTGCACGACGGCCGCAAGCACGTCCCGGTGTTCGTCACCGAGTCGATGGTCGGCCACAAGCTCGGCGAGTTCGCCCCGACACGCAGCTTCCGCGGCCACGTCAAGGACGACCGCAAGTCGCGGCGTCGCTGACAGGGGTGATCGACCATGACTGACACCGAAGGGACAACCATGGAAGCCAGGGCCTCCGCGCGCTATGTGCGCGTCACGCCCATGAAGGCCCGCCGGGTGGTGGACCTTGTCCGTGGCATGGACGCCACGGAGGCTCAGGCGGTCCTGCGTTTCGCCCCGCAGGCCGCCAGCGTGCCCGTGGGCAAGGTGCTGGACAGCGCCATTGCCAATGCCGCGCACAACTACGACCACACGGACGTCGACAGCCTCTACATCTCCGAGGCCTACGTCGACGAGGGCCCGACCCTGAAGCGGTTCCGGCCGCGCGCCCAGGGGCGTGCCTACCGGATCCGCAAGCGGACCAGCCACATCACCGTGGTCGTCAGCAGCAAGGAAGGGACCCGGTAATGGGCCAGAAGGTAAACCCGCACGGGTTCCGGCTCGGCGTCACGACCGACTTCAAGTCGCGGTGGTACGCCGACAAGCTCTACAAGGACTACATCAAGGAAGACGTCGCGATCCGCAAGATGCTCACGCAGGGCATGGAGCGGGCCGGCATCTCCAAGGTCGAGATCGAGCGCACCCGTGACCGCGTGCGCGTCGACGTCCACACCGCCCGCCCGGGCATCGTCATCGGTCGCCGCGGCGCCGAGGCGGACCGCCTGCGCGGCAACCTGGAGAAGCTCACCGGCAAGCAGATCCAGTTCAACATCCTCGAGGTGAAGAACCCGGAGACGGACGCTCAGCTGGTGGCCCAGGCCGTCGCCGAGCAGCTGTCCTCCCGCGTCTCCTTCCGTCGCGCGATGCGCAAGAGCATGCAGACCGCGATGAAGGCCGGCGCCAAGGGCATCAAGATCCAGTGCGGCGGTCGTCTCGGCGGCGCCGAGATGTCCCGCTCGGAGTTCTACCGCGAGGGCCGTGTGCCCCTGCACACCCTGCGCGCCAACGTCGACTACGGCTTCTTCGAGGCCCGGACGACCTTCGGCCGCATCGGTGTGAAGGTGTGGATCTACAAGGGCGACGTCAAGAACATCGCCGAGGTGCGCGCCGAGAACGCGGCCGCCCGCGCGGGCAACCGCCCGTCGCGTGGCAGCGACCGTCCCCGCCGGGGCGGCGGCGAGCGTCGCGGCCGCAAGCCGCAGCAGTCGCAGCAGCAGGCCGACGCGGGCAGCTCCGCGAAGTCGGCCGAGGCCGTTGCGCCCGCCGCTGCGGCGGCCGAGCCCACGGCTTCCGGAAAGGAGAGCTGACCCATGCTGATCCCGCGCAGGGTCAAGCACCGCAAGCAGCACCACCCGAAGCGCAAGGGCATGGCCAAGGGCGGTACCGAGGTCGCTTTCGGCGAGTGGGGCATCCAGGCCGTCGGCCAGGCCTATGTGACGAACCGGCAGATCGAGGCAGCTCGTATCTCCATGACGCGTCACATCAAGCGTGGCGGCAAGGTGTGGATCAACATCTACCCGGACCGCCCGCTGACCAAGAAGCCCGCCGAGACCCGCATGGGTTCCGGCAAGGGCTCGCCGGAGTGGTGGGTCGCGAACGTGAAGCCCGGTCGGGTCATGTTCGAGCTGTCCTACCCGAACGAGCGGATTGCCAAGGAGGCGCTGACACGCGCCGCCCACAAGCTTCCGATGAAGTGCCGGATCGTGCGGCGCGAGGCAGGTGAGTCGTGATGGCGGCCGGTACCAAGGCGTCCGAGCTGCGTGAGCTGGGCAACGAGGAGCTTCTCGGCAAGCTCCGCGAGGCCAAGGACGAGCTGTTCAAGCTCCGCTTCCAGGCGGCGACGGGACAGCTCGAGAACCACGGCCGGCTGAAGGCCGTCCGCAAGGACATCGCGCGGATCTACACCCTGATGCGTGAGCGCGAGCTGGGCATCGAGACGGTGGAGAGTGCCTGATGAGCGAGACCAACGTGACTGACAACAGCAAGCAGCGCGGCTTCCGCAAGACCCGGCAGGGCCTTGTCGTGAGCGACAAGATGGACAAGACCGTCGTCGTCGCCGTTGAGGACCGCGTCAAGCACGCGCTGTACGGCAAGATCATCCGCCGTACCGAAAGGCTCAAGGCGCACGACGAGCAGAACGCTGCCGGTGTCGGTGACCGCGTCCTCCTGATGGAGACCCGGCCGCTGTCCGCCACCAAGCGCTGGCGCATCGTCGAGATCCTCGAGAAGGCCAAGTAATTCCCCGGGGCAGCAGCCCCGAGGACAGTTCCGCCAGGCTCGGCAGGGCGTGCATGTGCCATGGACGCCCTGCCGGGAACCGGCAGACGATCAGGAGATAGACGTGATCCAGCAGGAGTCTCGGCTTCGCGTCGCCGACAACACGGGTGCGAAGGAGATCCTCACCATCCGTGTGCTCGGTGGTTCGGGCCGTCGCTACGCGGGCATCGGTGACGTCGTCGTCGCTACCGTCAAGGACGCGATCCCGGGCGCGAATGTGAAGAAGGGCGACATCGTCAAGGCGGTCATCGTGCGCACCGTGAAGGAGCGCCGCCGCCCCGACGGTTCGTACATCCGTTTCGACGAGAACGCCGCCGTCATCCTCAAGGGCGATGGCGACCCCCGCGGCACCCGAATCTTCGGCCCCGTGGGCCGCGAGCTGCGCGAGAAGAAGTTCATGAGGATCATCTCGCTCGCGCCGGAGGTGCTGTGAGCATGAAGATCAAGAAGGGCGACCTGGTTCAGGTCATCACCGGCAAGGACAAGGGCAAGCAGGGCAAGGTCATCGTGGCCTACCCGCGCGAGGACCGCGTCCTGGTCGAGGGTGTCAACCGGGTCAAGAAGCACACCAGGGCCGGCCAGACCGCTCGTGGCTCGAAGACCGGCGGCATCGTGACGACCGAGGCGCCGATCCACGTCAGCAATGTGCAGCTCGTCGTGGAGTCCGGCGGCAAGAAGGTCGTCACCCGCGTCGGGTACCGCTTCGACGACGAGGGCAACAAGATCCGCGTTGCCAAGCGGACCGGTGAGGACATCTGATGACTGCCACCACCACCAACGCGCCGCGTCTGAAGACGCGCTACCGCGAAGAGATCGCGGGCAAGATGCGTGACGAGTTCGGCTACGACAACGTCATGCAGATCCCGGGTCTGACCAAGATCGTGGTCAACATGGGCGTGGGCGACGCCGCCCGCGACTCCAAGCTGATCGAGGGGGCCGTCAAGGACCTCGCGACGATCACCGGTCAGAAGCCGGCGGTGACCAAGGCTCGGAAGTCCATCGCGCAGTTCAAGCTGCGTGAGGGTCAGCCGATCGGTGCCCACTCCACGCTGCGCGGCGACCGGATGTGGGAGTTCCTGGACCGCCTGCTGTCGCTCGCGCTGCCGCGCATCCGCGACTTCCGCGGACTGTCGCCCAAGCAGTTCGACGGCCGGGGCAACTACACCTTCGGTCTCACGGAGCAGGTCATGTTCCACGAGATCGACCAGGACAAGATCGACCGGGTCCGGGGCATGGACATCACCGTGGTCACCACGGCGAACACCGACGAGGAGGGGCGCGCTCTGCTTCGTCACCTCGGCTTCCCGTTCAAGGAGAACTGACATGGCGAAGAAGGCCCTGATCTCCAAGGCCAGCCGCAAGCCGAAGTTCGCGGTGCGTGCCTACACGCGTTGCCAGCGCTGCGGCCGTCCGCACTCCGTCTACCGCAAGTTCGGCCTCTGCCGTGTGTGCCTCCGCCAGATGGCGCACCGCGGTGAGCTGCCGGGCGTGACCAAGAGTTCCTGGTAATCCTCGACCCGTTCGAGGACCAGCCAGGGCTCTCGGTAAGGAACCTGGACGTCGGGAGCCCGACCCGCATCCCTTAGGGTGGAGGGTCGGGCGCCCGGTGCCCGGATACGACTTACTACGCCGTAGGTCCCCGCTCCACACCTGTCCCGCCGCGCCGCGCGTGTGCGGGGAGAAGGACGGAGCAGACAGGAAACCCCGGCGAGAGAGGCCGAAGGCCAGCACATGACCATGACCGATCCGATCGCAGACATGCTGACGCGTCTGCGGAACGCGAACTCGGCGTACCACGACACCGTCGAGATGCCGCACAGCAAGATCAAGTCGCACATCGCGGAGATCCTCCAGCAGGAGGGCTACATCACCGGCTGGAAGACCGAGGACGCCCAGGTGGGCAAGAACCTGGTCCTCGAGCTGAAGTTCGGCCCGAACCGCGAGCGCTCGATCGCCGGCATCAAGCGGATTTCGAAGCCGGGTCTTCGGGTCTACGCAAAGTCCACCAACCTGCCGAAGGTGCTCGGCGGCCTGGGCGTGGCGATCATCTCCACGTCCCACGGTCTCCTGACCGGTCAGCAGGCTCAGAAGAAGGGTGTGGGCGGGGAAGTCCTCGCCTACGTCTGGTAACGGAAGGGAACGGAGGTAAAGCCATGTCGCGAATCGGCAAGCTCCCCATCCAGGTTCCCGCCGGTGTGGACGTCACCCTCGATGGCCGGACCGTCGACGTGAAGGGCCCCAAGGGGTCCCTCTCCACGACGATCTCGGCGCCCATCGAGATCGCCAAGGGCGAGGACGGCGCTCTCGTCGTCACCCGCCCGAACGACGAGAGCCGGAACAAGGCCCTGCACGGCCTGTCCCGCACGCTGGTGGCGAACATGATCACTGGCGTGACCGATGGGTTCACGAAGGCTCTCGAAATCAGCGGTGTCGGCTACCGCGTCCAGGCGAAGGGCTCCGACCTGGAGTTCTCCCTGGGCTACAGCCACCCGATCCTGATCGAGGCCCCCGAGGGCATCTCCTTCAAGGTCGAGTCCCCGACGAAGTTCTCCGTCGAGGGCATCGACAAGCAGCGGGTCGGCGAGGTCGCCGCGAACATCCGCAAGCTGCGCCGCCCCGACCCGTACAAGGGCAAGGGCGTGAAGTACGCGGGCGAGGTCATCCGCCGCAAGGTCGGAAAGGCTGGTAAGTAAGCCATGGCATACGGCGTGAAGATCGCTAAGGGCGACGCCTACAAGCGCGCCGCCGCCAAGCGCCGGCACATCCGCATCCGGAAGAAGATCTCGGGCACGCCCGAGCGTCCTCGTCTGGTGGTGACGCGCTCCAACCGTCACATGGTGGCGCAGATCGTCGACGACATCGCGGGCCACACGCTCGCCTCCGCGTCGTCGCTCGACACCTCGATCCGTGGTGGCGAGGGCGACAAGAGCTCCCAGGCCCAGCAGGTCGGCGCGTTGGTCGCCGAGCGTGCGAAGGCCGCGGGTGTCGAGGCCGTCGTGTTCGACCGCGGTGGAAACAAGTACGCAGGGCGGATTGCCGCTCTGGCTGACGCCGCCCGCGAAGCCGGTCTGAAGTTCTGAGCCGGTTCCGCACAGGCGGACGTAAACGAGAGAGGTAATTCCAATGGCTGGACCCCAGCGTCGCGGTGGCGGCGCCGGTGGCGACCGCCGGGACCGCAAGGGCCGGGACGGCGGCGCCGCCGCCGAGAAGACCGCGTACGTCGAGCGCGTCGTCGCGATCAACCGAGTCGCCAAGGTTGTGAAGGGTGGTCGTCGCTTCAGCTTCACCGCGCTGGTCGTGGTGGGCGACGGTGACGGCACCGTGGGTGTCGGATACGGCAAGGCCAAGGAGGTGCCGTCTGCCATCGCCAAGGGCGTCGAGGAGGCGAAGAAGCACTTCTTCAAGGTCCCCCGGATCCAGGGCACCATCCCGCACCCGATCCAGGGTGAGGAGGCCGCGGGTGTCGTGCTGCTCAAGCCGGCGTCGCCCGGTACCGGTGTGATCGCCGGTGGCCCGGTGCGTGCCGTGCTGGAGTGCGCGGGCATCCACGACGTGCTGAGCAAGTCGCTCGGCTCTGCCAACCCGATCAACATCGTGCACGCCACGGTGGCCGCTCTGCGGGGCCTGCAGCGCCCCGAGGAGATCGCCGCCCGCCGTGGTCTGCCGCTCGAGGACGTTGCTCCCGCGGCTCTGCTGCGGGCGCGTGCCGGGGTGAGCGCGTAATGACTCGCCTCAAGATCACGCAGACGCGTTCCGTCATCGGGACCAAGCAGAACCACCGGGACACGCTCCGGACGCTCGGTCTGAAGCGTGTGAACGACGTCTCCGTCAAGGAGGCCCGTCCCGAGGTCGTCGGCATGGTGCACTCCGTGCGTCACCTCGTGACGGTCGAGGAGGTCGACTGAGATGGCTGAGCCACAGGGCGACAACCCGCTGAAGGTCCACAACCTGCGGCCCGCTCCGGGCGCCAAGACCGCCAAGACCCGCGTGGGTCGTGGTGAGGCGTCCAAGGGCAAGACCGCCGGTCGTGGCACCAAGGGCACCAAGGCCCGTTACCAGGTTCCCGAGGGCTTCGAGGGCGGGCAGATGCCGCTGCACATGCGGCTGCCCAAGCTTCGGGGCTTCAAGAACCCCGCGCACAAGGACTTCCAGGTCGTCAACCTCGAGAAGCTCGCTGTCCTCTACCCCGAGGGCGGCGAGGTGACCGTGGCCGGCCTGGTCGAGAAGGGCGCGGTGCGCAAGAACGAGCTCGTGAAGGTGCTCGGCTCCGGCGACATCTCCGTGGCGCTGCAGGTGACCGTCGACAAGGTCTCCGGCTCCGCCAAGGAGAAGATCACCGCCGCGGGCGGAACCGTCACCGAGCTTGTCTGAGTTCGTCTGACCGACCGGCCGGGGATGTCCCGTGGGCATCCCCGGCCAGTCGTGTCCCCGGGGCCGGCCCATCCGTGATCCATCCGTCACGACGGGTCGTTCCCCGCGCCCGTCGCCGCCGGTAAGGTGGCGTGCACTGTTGATATCCGTAGATCCTCGAGACCGTCACCTCTCGTGCGTCCACAGCGCGGGGGGTCGCAGGAGGCACCGTGCTCACCGCGTTCGCCCGGGCGTTCCAGACGCCTGACCTGCGCAAGAAGCTGCTGTTCACGCTAGGCATCGTGGTGCTCTTCCGGGTCGGTGCCCACATCCCGGTCCCGGGCGTCAGCTTTGAGAATGTCAGCCAGTGCATGGACATGGCCCAGGCCAACAGCGGGCTGTTCGGGCTGGTCAACATGTTCAGCGGCGGCGCGCTGCTGCAGCTCACCATCTTCGCGCTCGGCATCATGCCGTACATCACCGCGAGCATCATCCTCCAGCTGCTGGTCGTGGTGATCCCGCGACTGGAGCAGTTGAAGAAGGAGGGGCAGACCGGTCAGGCCAAGATCACGCAGTACACGCGTTACCTGACCGTGGCGCTGGCCGTCCTCCAGGCCACCGGCCTGGTGGCCACCGCGCGCAGCGGTGCGCTGTTCCCGCAGTGCCCGGTGCGCGACCAGATCGTTCCCAACGACGGCATCTTCACCACCATCGTGATGGTGATCGCCATGACCGCGGGCACCTGCCTCATCATGTGGCTCGGCGAACTGGTCACCGACCGCGGCATCGGCAACGGCATGTCCATTTTGATGTTCGTCTCCATCGCCGCCGGTTTCCCCGGCGCGCTGTGGGCCATCAAGCAGCAGGGCAAGCTCGCGAACGGCTGGATCGAGTTCGGCGTCGTGATTCTCGCCGGCCTCGCGATGGTCGTGCTCGTCGTGTTCGTGGAACAGGCGCAGCGCCGTATTCCGGTGCAGTACGCGAAGCGCATGATCGGCCGCCGTTCCTACGGGGGGACTTCCACCTACATCCCGCTGAAGGTCAACCAGGCGGGTGTGATTCCCGTGATCTTCGCCTCGTCGCTGCTCTACATCCCGGCCCTGGTGGTCCAGTTCACCAACTCGCAGGCCGGTTGGGCGGACTGGGTCCAGAGCAACATGGTCAAGGGTGACAGCCCGGTCTACATCACGACGTACTTCCTGCTCATCGTCTTCTTCGCCTTCTTCTACGTGGCCATCACGTTCAACCCCGAAGAAGTTGCTGACAATATGAAGAAGTATGGTGGCTTCATCCCGGGCATCCGGGCGGGACGTCCCACGGCCGAGTACCTGAGCTACGTGCTGAACCGCATCACGTGGCCCGGCTCGCTCTACCTGGGACTCATCGCCCTGGTGCCCACCGTCGCGCTGGTGGCTTTCAACGCGAACCAGAACTTCCCGTTCGGTGGGACGAGCATTCTCATCATCGTGGGTGTCGGACTCGAGACTGTGAAGCAGATCGAGAGCCAGCTGCAGCAGCGCCATTACGAAGGGTTCCTCCGCTGATGCGAATCGTCCTCGTCGGACCGCCGGGCGCGGGCAAGGGCACGCAGGCCGCGTACCTTGCCGAGAACCTGTCGATCCCGCACATCTCCACGGGTGACCTCTTCCGCGCCAACATCTCCCAGGGGACCCCGCTCGGGCGGCAGGCCAAGGAGTTCATGGACGCCGGCCGACTGGTGCCGGACGAGGTCACCATCGGGATGGCCGAGGACCGGATGCTCGCCGAGGACGCCCGCGGCGGGTTCCTGCTGGACGGTTTCCCCCGGAACATCGGCCAGGCGGAGGCCCTGGACCGCTTCCTCGACGGCCATGCGCTGCGGCTCGACGCCGTGCTGGACCTCGAGGTTCCGGAGGAGGAGGTCGTCAAGCGGATCGCGGGTCGGCGCATCTGCCGAAGCGACTCCAGCCACGTCTTCCACGCCGAGTACGCGCCGCCGGAGAACGAGGGCGTGTGCGACAAGTGCGGCGGCGAGCTGTACCAGCGCGAGGACGACAGCGAGGCGACGGTCCGGAAGCGGCTGGCCGTGTACCACAGCGAGACCGAGCCGATCATCGACTACTACAAGTCGCAGGGCCTGGTGACCACCATCTCGGGCATCGGCGCGGCCGGTGAGGTCACCGGCCGCGCGATGACGGCGCTGGGCCGGGACTGACGCCCGGGCGGCGCCCGCTCCGTGCGTCGCTCCGGCCGCCCTCCCGCACTCCCGTGGCGCCGGTCTCCGGCGCGTCCGTCCCCGCAGGACCACCCGCGTCCGGGGGCCGGTGCGTCCGGACCACCGCGCCGCGGGGGCGGGACTGTGGGCACAATCGACACGTACGACGCACGCAACCCGCTCAGGAAGGCGGCCGCCGCCATGATCGAGCTCAAGACTCCCGAGCAGATCGCGAAGATGCGCGAGGCCGGCCTGGTCGTCGCCGCCATGCACGCCGCGTGCCGCGAGGCCGCGGTGCCGGGGGCCACCACCAAGGACCTCGACGAGGTGGCGGCGAAGGTCCTGGCCGACCACGACGCCAAGCCGAACTTCCTGGGCTACGGCGGCTTCCCCGGCAACATCTGCACCTCGGTGAACGAGGTGGTCGTGCACGGCATCCCCGACCGGGACACCGTCCTCAGGGACGGCGACCTGCTGTCCGTCGACGCCGGTGCCATCGTCGACGGCTGGCACGGCGACGCGGCGATCACCGTGTTCGTGGGGGACGGGCACCCGGCCGAGCTGCACGAGCTGAGCCGGGTCACGGAGGAGTCGTTGTGGGCCGGGATTGCCGCGATGCGGAAGGGCAAGCGCCTCGCGGACATCTCCCGGGCCGTCGAGGGGTACGTGCGGCGGCAGCCGCGCCCGGCCTCCGGCAAGTACGGGATCATCGAGGACTACGGCGGCCACGGCATCGGCTCCGAGATGCACATGGACCCGCACCTGCTGAACTATGTGGACCGTCGGCGTCTCCTCGGCCGGAACAACCCGAAGCTCGTGCCGGGCATGTGTCTGGCGATCGAGCCGATGATCAGCCTGGGTACGCCGCGGACCCATGTGCTGTCGGACGACTGGACCGTCCTCACCGACGACGGTTCCTGGTCCAGCCACTGGGAGCACTCGGTCGCGCTGACCGAGCAGGGGCCCCTGGTGCTCACGGCGCCGGACGGCGGCAGGGCCAAACTGGCCGAGCTCGGCGTCACGGCCGCTCCCGATCCGCTCGGTTGAGCCCTCGCACGCTTAACGATCTTGCAGGGCGGGGAGACTTCCCCGATTCGTCATTCCGGGCGGCGTGCCGTAGACTGGCTCGTCGGTCCGGGTGTATCGGTATGCCCCGGTCCACCCCAGGTAGCCGATCCCGGAAGGTGAAGCGCTCAAGCATGGCCAAAAAACAAGGGGCCATCGAGATCGAGGGCACGGTCGTCGAGTCTCTCCCGAACGCGATGTTCAAGGTGGAGCTGCAGAACGGCCACCAGGTCCTTGCGCACATCAGCGGCAAGATGCGGATGCACTACATCCGTATCCTTCCCGACGACCGGGTCGTGGTGGAGCTGTCTCCCTACGATCTGACGCGCGGGCGGATCGTCTACCGCTACAAGTAGATCTCTCGCAGGCGTCCCGGTACGGATCCGTCCGACGGGGCGTCCGCCTGACCCGGAGAACCTCACTTTCATGAAGGTCAAGCCGAGCGTCAAGAAGATCTGCGACAAGTGCAAGGTGATCCGCCGTCACGGCCGGGTCATGGTCATCTGCGACAACCTGCGCCACAAGCAGCGCCAGGGCTGAAGCACGGCCGTTTCCTTCGCACCTCGCTCGCACTCTTCGCGCGACGCAGCGAAAAGTACATACGCAGTCACCCGACCCCCCGCCGTGACACGTCACTGCCGGTGGGGACGACACCCTCGGTCGGAGGCCGAGGACCCGGCTCGTAACTCGTTCGGAGTCTTACGGGAACGGTGCTGCGCCAGACCTCCGCAAGAAATCAGGAGCCACATCCATGGCACGCCTCGCAGGCGTCGACCTCCCGCGCGACAAGCGCGTCGAGGTCGCTCTCACCTACGTCTTCGGCATCGGTCGTACGCGGTCCCAGGAGGCCCTCGCCGCGACCGGCGTCGACCCGGACACCCGGGTCCGTGACCTGGCCGAGGAAGACCTCATCAAGATCCGCGAGTACGTGGACGGCAACCTCCAGGTCGAGGGCGACCTCCGCCGTGAGATCCAGGCCGACATCCGCCGCAAGGTCGAGATCGGCTGCTACGAGGGTCTGCGCCACCGCCGCGGCCTTCCGGTCCACGGCCAGCGCACCAAGACCAACGCCCGGACCCGCAAGGGCCCGCGTCGCGCGATCGCCGGCAAGAAGAAGCCGGGCAAGAAGTAGTCCACTGCGGACACGCTGACCAGCGGTCCCGCAGTCGGACCGACCACCTCCACGGGAGTAGAACTCTATGCCTCCGAAGGGCCGTACGGCCGGCGCGAAGAAGGTGCGCCGCAAGGAGAAGAAGAACGTCGCTCATGGGCACGCCCACATCAAGAGCACGTTCAACAACACCATCGTTTCGATCACCGACCCCACCGGCAACGTGATCTCCTGGGCCTCGGCCGGCCACGTCGGCTTCAAGGGCTCGCGCAAGTCGACTCCGTTCGCCGCGCAGATGGCCGCGGAGAACGCCGCGCGCCGCGCGCAGGAGCACGGCATGCGCAAGGTCGACGTCTTCGTGAAGGGTCCCGGCTCCGGCCGTGAGACCGCGATCCGTTCCCTCCAGGCCACCGGCCTCGAGGTCGGCTCCATCCAGGACGTCACCCCGACCCCGCACAACGGCTGCCGCCCGCCGAAGCGCCGCCGAGTCTGAACAGCAGGAAGTAGGAGATCTGAGCAATGGCGCGTTATACCGGGGCCGACTGCAAGCGTTGCCGTCGGGAGAAGCAGAAGCTCTTCCTCAAGGGAGCTAAGTGCGAGAGCGCGAAGTGCCCGATCGAGATCCGTCCTTACCCCCCGGGTGAGCACGGGCGCGGGCGCACGAAGGACTCCGAGTACCTGCTGCAGAAGCGCGAGAAGCAGAAGGCTGCTCGCATCTACGGCGTCCTGGAGAAGCAGTTCCGCGGGTACTTCAACGAGGCCAACCGCCAGCAGGGCAAGACGGGTGAGAACCTGCTGCGCATCCTCGAGACCCGTCTCGACAACGTGGTCTACCGGGCGGGCTTCGCCAAGTCCCGCGACCACGCCCGTCAGCTGGTCCGTCACGGCCACATCCAGGTGAACGGTCGCAAGACCGACATCCCCTCGGCCCGTGTCGTCCCCAGCGACATCGTCCAGGTCCGCGAGTCCTCCCGGAACCTCACCCCGTTCCAGGTGGCTCAGGCCGAGGCCGGCGAGAAGACCGTCCCGGCGTGGCTGGAGGCCGTTCCCTCCAAGCTGCGGATCCTGGTCCACTCCCTGCCCGAGCGCCAGGTGATCGACACCCAGGTGCAGGAGCAGCTCATCGTCGAGCTCTACTCGAAGTAATTCGGGTCACGCTCGGTAACGGGAGCGGGCGGTACGGGCCCTTTCGGTCCGTACCGCCCGTACCCTGTCAGTACGGCATCAAATAGCGGTTGCCGCAGACTGGAGGCACCTTCCCATGCTGATCGCTCAGCGTCCCTCATTGACCGAAGAGGTCGTCGACGAGTTCCGCTCGCGGTTCGTGATCGAGCCGCTGGAGCCCGGCTTCGGCTACACCCTCGGCAACTCTCTCCGTCGCACGCTCCTCTCCTCGATTCCCGGTGCTGCCGTGACCAGCATCCGGATCGACGGTGTCCTGCACGAGTTCACCACCGTGCCGGGCGTCAAGGAGGACGTCACCGACCTCATCCTCAACATCAAGAGCCTGGTCGTCTCCTCGGAGCACGACGAGCCGGTCGTCATGTACCTGCGCAAGCAGGGGCCGGGCGTCGTGACCGCCGCGGACATCGCGCCGCCGGCCGGTGTCGAGGTGCACAACCCCGACCTGGTGCTCGCCACGCTGAACGGCAAGGGGAAGCTCGAGATGGAGCTGACCGTCGAGCGCGGTCGCGGCTACGTCTCCGCCGTCCAGAACAAGCAGGTGGGCCAGGAGATCGGCCGCATCCCGGTCGACTCCATCTACTCGCCCGTCATGAAGGTCACCTACAAGGTCGAGGCGACCCGTGTCGAGCAGCGCACCGACTTCGACAAGCTGATCGTCGATGTCGAGACCAAGCAGGCCATGCGCCCGCGCGATGCCATGGCGTCGGCCGGCAAGACCCTGGTCGAGCTGTTCGGTCTGGCCCGCGAGCTCAACGTCGACGCCGAGGGCATCGACATGGGCCCGTCTCCGACGGACGCGGCGCTGGCGGCGGACCTCGCGCTCCCGATCGAGGAGCTCGAGCTCACCGTGCGTTCCTACAACTGCCTCAAGCGCGAGGGCATCCACTCCGTGGGCGAGCTCGTCGCACGCTCCGAGGCGGACCTGCTCGACATCCGCAACTTCGGTGCGAAGTCGATCGACGAGGTCAAGGCGAAGCTGGCCGGCATGGGCCTGGCCCTCAAGGACAGCCCGCCCGGATTCGACCCGACCGCCGCCGCCGACGCGTTCGGTGCCGAGGACGACGGCGGCGACCAGGGCTTCGTCGAGACGGAGCAGTACTGATCCGCGCCCGAGGGCGGAGACGTACGGGGCCGGTCGTCCGCGGCCGGTCCCCGCTCCGCCGTCACGCGCAGTGACGACCTCCGGCCTTCGGGCCGGGTACGCCGCGGGCCGCACGGCCCGCGGTTCCGGGACGGCGGTACGCCGACCGTCCCGGGCCCGTGCGGACGGCCCGTCCGTACGGACCCCTGACACCGGTACCTGATACGGCCGGTGCAGTAACCAAGGAGAATCACCATGCCGAAGCCCACCAAGGGTGCTCGTCTGGGCGGCAGCGCCACGCACCAGAAGGCCATGCTGGCGAACCTCGCCACGGACCTCTTCGAGCACGGCCGGATCACCACGACCGAGGCGAAGGCCCGTCGCCTGCGCCCGGTCGCGGAGCGTCTGATCACCAAGGCGAAGAAGGGCGACCTTCACAACCGCCGTCAGGTCATGCGCACGATCCTCGACAAGGGCGTCGTCCACACGCTCTTCACCGAGATCGGTCCGCGGTACGAGAACCGCCCGGGTGGTTACACCCGCATCACCAAGATCGGCAACCGTCGCGGCGACAACGCCCCCATGGCGGTCATCGAGCTGGTGGAGGCCCTCACCGTGCAGCAGGAGGCTGTCGGCGAGGCCGAGGCGGCGACGAAGCGTTCCGTGAAGGAGGCCGACGAGAAGGCCGCCGACACTCAGGCGAAGGACGAGGCCGCCGAGGCCCCGGCCGAGGAGTCCTCCAAGGAGGACTGATCGCCGCGTGCGTCCCGACAACGGGCCCGCTCCCCGGGGAAGGGGGGCGGGCCCGTTGCTGTGGTCGCCGGCAACCGGCGTGCGGGGTGGTCAGAGGGCGTCGACGAAGTACGGCTCCACACCCATCGTTCCGTTGCCGGCGGCGCCGTTCAGCGTCCCCCGGTCGCCCTGCGCGAGGGTGTACCAGGAGTCGACGTAGTCCGGGTCGTCGGTCCACCAGTCGGTGGGGATGGCGTCCAGCAGCGCGTTGACCAGCGGGATGTACATGCCCTGGTCGGTGATGGTGAGCAGGGCGGTGGCCAGCGCCTGTGCGAGGTCGTGGTAGTTGGTGCCGCCGTCCTCCTCCATCATCACGGCGTCGGCCAGGTTGTACTTGTAGTACGACCAGTTCACCAGGACCTGGTTCGGGTAGTACGTGTGGTCCTCGTCGTCGAGGTAGGGCATCTCGACGGGGTCCACCCGGACCTTGCCGTCGTGCCCGAAGCCGGTGACCAGCGTGTAGATCTCGCTGGAGCCCTTGACCCAGGGCTCCTTGTTGTCGGAGAGCCGGACCGAGGTGATGCGGGTCGTCCAGAAACCGCCCTGCGCGGTGGGTGCGTTGTCGGCGACCCGTGCCGCGGCGCCGCCGAGACCCTGCGCGGTCAGCTCCTCGCGCAGCACGTCCATGCCTGCCGCGAGCGCCCGGGTGGCGTCGACGTCGACGATGTAGACCGGTCGTTCCGGCACGCTGCGCACGTTCAGGGTGTGCGTCCTGCCGCGGCTGTCGTACGCGGGGACGGTACGGGCGGTCTCGTCGGCGGGTGCCGCGGCGACGAGCGGTGCCCGTCCGTCGGCCAGTGCCGCCCGCATGGAGTCCGCCGCGAGCCGGAGGTTCAGCAGCGGTGGAGTGTCGGCGTCCAGGCCCTTCGCCTCGGCCAGTCTGCGCTCCGCACGGTGCAGGCGGGGCGCGAGAGTGCGGGCGGCCGCCTCGTCGTCGGCGCGGTCGGCGAGCGGTGCGAGGCGGACGGTCTCGGAGGCGAGTGCGGCCTTCTCCACCCGGTCCTGCCAGGCCGGGTCCGCCAGTGAGCGGGCGACTGCCCGGGCCGTGCGGGCCTCGATGGTGGCGACCGTGGTGGCGGGGTCGGTGGACGGGGCGGCCGCCGAAGAAGAAGGCGCCGCCGCGGACTCGGCCGCGGCGGCGCTCTGGGCGAACGGCGCCAGGAGCACGGTCGCGGCGAGGGCCACGGCCGCGCCGCGGCGTCTGAGGAAGGCGCGGGATGTGGTGGGCATGGGGAGAACTCCTCCCGGGGTGAGTGGTCGGGCGGACACGTGCGGGAGTGCGGAGCAGGCGTCTATGCGAGTAGACGCCTGCTCCAGATTGACAGATGCATGTCACTTACGAAAGAGGTGTTCCCCGCCACCGCAGCGTCCCCGCGTCCCCGCGTCCCCGCGTCCCCGCGTCCCCGCGTCCCTTCCCGTCAGTTCCGGCCGCGCCGGCGGCGCCGCGCCAGGCGCGCGAAGGACCTCGGGGTTCCGGTGGGGGCGGGGAGGTTGCCCGCCACGGCGTCGGCGAGCAGGCTGCCGACCGTCTCGGCGGCGCAGCCCCGGTTCGCGCCGATGCCCCCGGAGGGCCCGCGCTTGATCCAGCCCACCACGTACGTGCCGGGCCGGCCGGTGACGCGGCCCGCGTCGTGGGGGACCGTTCCGGTGCGTTCGTCGAAGGGCAGCCCGGGGACCGGCCGGCCCCGGTGGCCGACGGCCCGCAGCACGGTGCCGGCCGGGATGTCCCGCCCGCCCGTGCCGTCCGTGGTCCGGACCGCGGCGACGCGGCCCTCGCCGAGGAGCGCGGTGGGCGCGGAACGGAACCGCAGCACGATGCGGCGGCCTGCGGCGGGCGGCACCGTCCAGTCGATCGTCTCGCGCGCGACGCCCCGGAACATGCCGGCCCTGCCCGGGGGGTCCGACGCGTCGATGCTCCTGCCGATGCGGGCGTCGTGGTCGTCCACCACGAGGTCCACGCCGGGAAGGTGCTTCAGGGCGAGCATCTCGGGCCGGGTGCAGGCGGCGTCCTCGGGGCCGCGCCGTCCGAGCACGACGACCTCCCGCACCGCGCTGCGGCGCAGTTCCTCCAGCGCCCGGGGGGCGATGTCGGTGCCCGCCAGCGATTCCGGGTCGGAGAGGAGGATGCGGGCCATGTCCAGGGCGACGTTCCCGTTGCCGACGACGACCACGCGAGCGCTGGAGAGGTCCACCGTCTCCTGAGGGGCGTCCGGCCGGCCGTTGTACCAGCCGACGAAGGCGGTGGCGGAGAGGCTCCCCGGGAGGTCCTCGCCCGGGATGCCGATCCGCCGGTCGCCGGAGGCGCCGACGGCGTAGACGACGGCGTCGTGGTGCGCCGCGAGTTCGTCGTGGCCGACGCCGGTACCGCCGCCGATGTCCAGCCCCAGGTGCAGGCGCACCCGGGGGTGCTCGTGGAAGCGGGCGAAGCGCGCGCCGACCCTGCGGGTGGCGGGGTGGTCCGGGGCCACGCCGTAGCGCGCGAGGCCTCCCGGTTCCGGCAGGCGGTCGACGAGGGTGACCTCGGCGCCGGTGTGCAGCACCAGATCCTCCACCGCGTACATCCCCGCGGGTCCGGTCCCCACGACTGCCACCCGGAGCGGCGGGAAGTCGGCCGGCAGCACCCGTGCGAAGCTCGGCCCGCCCCAGGCGTGGAAGTTCGGGCTGCCGTCCTCCGGTTCGGGAGGGGGGTCCGCGAAGTGGTCCGCGTTGAGTGCCGCGTACGCGCGCTGCCCGCCCCTCAGGCTGTCGACGGGGAGGACGGCGTCCACCGGGCAGGCGTCCGCGCAGGCGCCGCAGTCGATGCACGCCCGCGGGTCGATGTGCAGCATCTCCGTGCTGCCGAACTCCTTCTCCTCGGGCGTGGGATGGATGCAGTTCACCGGGCACACGGCGACACAGGCCGCGTCGGTGCAACAGGTCTGGGTGATCGCGTAGGCCATGTCGTCCGCTCCGGTTCCGGTCGGCAGCACCGGGGTCCGTGTCTCGGGGTCGGGTCAGATCAGGTGGGCGCGCCGGTAGAAGACCAGGGCAGGCTTGGTGAGCAGGCCGGCCGAGGCGAGGAAGTCCATCAGCCCGGAGCAGCTGGAGCGCATCATCGCCTTGTGGTGCTCGTTCGCCCGGGCCTCGCGCAGGGCGCGCTTCCCGTCGAGTCCCGCGTTCGCGTAGACCTTCGGGTTCACCATGCTGGTGACGATGACGCAGGCGGCGACGGCGATCACGACGGCGTGGAGCTGCCGCCGTACCCGCCCGGCGCGGGCGAGGTGCCTGCGGGTCTCGTCCCGGGCGAACTTCATGTGCCGGGACTCCTCGACCACGTGGATGTTGTTGATGGTGCGGACGAACGGCGCCACCCGCGGGTCGCGCATCCAGTCGCGCTGCATGACGTCGAGGACCTCCTCGGCGACCAGGATGGCCGCGTAGGCGGCCTCGCCGAAGGCCACGGTCTTGAACGCCCGGCCGAGTTCGACCGCGAGGCGGTGCGGCCGGTAGGCGGGAGCCTCCAGTTTCCCCGCACCGCGGGCGAACATGATCGAGTGGCGGCACTCGTCGGCGATCTCGGTCAGTGCCCACTGGACGCGCGGGTCGGTGGGGTCCTTGGTGTAGATGTCGCGCAGCACCATCTGCTGCAGGATCATCTCGAACCAGATGCCCGTGCAGGCCACCGAGGCGGCCTCCTGACGTGTCAGCTCCCTGCGCTGCGCCTCGGTCATGTCGTCCCAGTAGGCGGTGCCGTAGAGGGAGCTCCACTCGGGGCTCGCGCCGTGGAAGTCCTTGTCGAGCGGGGTGTCCCAGTCGACCTCGGTCAGCGGGTCGTAGGACAGCCGGGCCGAGGAGTCGAGGAGGCGGCGCGGTACGTCGTCCCGCGCGGAGCGGTCGGTCGTCTCCGGTCGCACGCTGCTGTCGGCCATGGGGGACTCCTCAAGTCGCGTCCGGGTGTGTTCCTCGCGGGGTCGTTCAGGTGTTACCGGCGGATACACCGATTCTTGTTGACGGACTGTATAGCAAGAGGTTCCCGGTGCCCACCCCCGCGACCGAGAACCTCCCGTACCCGTGCGGTGGCCCCCGGCCGCCCGTCCACCGCGCGGTGAGAGGATCGACGGGTGAGCGACGAGGTGGAACCCGGGTACGTGCGGGCGCGGCTGGACCTGGGCTACGACGGCAAGGACTTCTCCGGCTGGGCACGGCAGAAGGCCGGACAGCGCACGGTCCAGGCGGAGATCGAGGACGCCCTCCGCGTCGTCCTGCGCCTCGACCACGCCGTGCAGCTCACCGTGGCGGGCCGCACCGACGCGGGCGTCCACGCCCGCGGGCAGGTCGCCCACGTCGACCTGCCCGACGAGGTCTGGGCCGAGCACGGCCCACACCTGCTGCGCCGCCTGGCCGGGCGGCTCCCGACGGATGTGCGCGTCCACCGGATCGCCGAGGCCCCGCCGCACTTCAACGCCCGGTTCTCCGCGATCTGGCGCCGCTACGCCTACCGCGTGTGCGACGCCCCCGGCGGCGTCGACCCGTTGCGCCGCGGCCACATCCTCTGGCACAACCGCCCGCTGGACGTCGACGTCATGAACGAGGCGGCGGCGGCCCTCCTCGGCGAGCACGACTTCGCCGCGTACTGCAAGAAGCGGGAGGGTGCCACCACCATCCGCACGCTGCAGCGGCTCCACTGGGTGCGCCACGACGACGGCGTCCTGGAGGCCGCCGTGAAGGCCGACGCGTTCTGCCACAACATGGTGCGGGCGCTGGTGGGGGCGATGCTGTTCGTGGGGGACGGCCATCGGCCTGCCGACTGGCCGGGGAAGGTGCTGGCGGCGGGCGTGCGCGACTCCGCGGTCCATGTCGTGCGGCCGCACGGCCTCACGCTCGAGGAGGTCGGCTACCCCGCCGACGCCGACCTCGCCGCGCGGAACGCGGCCTCCCGCAACAGGCGGAGCCTGCCAGGCGGTTCGGGCTGCTGCTGAAGCACGGCAGGCTCCCGCGCATACGTAGGCCGGGGACGTGACGTACGCGTTGGCCCCGAGCCCGGCCTTGTGGCCGTGGCGACGGGATCAGGGCGTGCCCTCGCCGCGTCCCCGGTGCCGCACCACGACCAGGTTCGCGACCAGGGTGGCCGTCACGGCCAGGCCCATCCCCAGCACGGCGCCTCCCACGCCGATCGCCGACGCGGCGACCCCGAGAGCCACCACCACCAGCGCACCGGCTGCCACTACCAGGACGTGTTCCACGGCCCCGACCGCGGTCAGCCGGTGCAGGAAGGTGAGCACGGCCAGCACGACGGCGACGGGCACCGCCACCGTGAGCGCCGCCGCCCTGGCGGACAGGTGCGCGTGGTGCAGGACGTGGTCCAACGCCACGGCCAGTCCCGAGCCGATGGCGGCGATGGCCCCGAACACGACGTAGTGGGCGTACCCCCAGGTGAGCGCGACACGAAGAGTGGGAAGCCGTACCTCGGCGCCGCTGAAGAAGATCCACCACAGCGAGAAGACCAGCAGCAGGGCGCCGAGCGCGACGAGCATCAGGTCCGCGGACAGTCCGCCCTCGCTCACGCCTCTCCGCACCGCGCTGAGCGTGGCCAGGACGACCTCGCCGAGCACGATGATGGTGAACAGGCCGTAGCGTTCGGCGATATGGCCCGCATGCCACGGTGTGCGCAAACCTCCGACCTCCGCCCACGCCGGAACCACCAGCTCGATCGCGGCCAGGAGTAGGAACAACGGCCAGGCCCACGCCTCCGGCGCCCAGAGCCATGCGACCCAGCCGGCCTGCGCGAGGGCGATCCCGACGGCGTAGCGCAGGGTGGCGTCCCGGCCCCGGGGGTGCTCCGCCGCCGCACGGAGCCACTGCGCGACCAGCGCGATCCGCATGACGACGTAGCCGATGACGATCACCGTGAAGTCGCGGTCCTCGAACGCGGGCTGCACACCCGCGGCCAGCACCAGCACGCCCGCCATCTGCACCAGTGTCAGCACCCGGTACGCCACGTCGTCGGTGTCGTACGCCGAGGCGAACCAGGAGAAGTTCATCCACGCCCACCAGATGGCGAAGAACACCGCGGCGTACCCCGCCAGGGAAGAGCCGGGATGCCCCTCCGCGAGCCCGTGGTGGAGTTCGGCGGCGGCCTGCGCCACCGCCACCACGAACGTCAGGTCGAACAGCAGCTCGAGCGGAGTGGCGGCCCGGTGCACCTCTTCCGGGTCGCGCCCGCGCATCACGCGGCGCAACGCACCTGCCGGAGTCCTTCCACCGTTCCCGCCGCCCATGCCCGACCTCCTTGCGGCCCATCATGGGGGACGCCGGGCCCGGGCCCTGTCACGGCGCGGCCGGACGGCGCGGCGGCAGGCCACCGGTACGCCCGGTCGGTCAGTACGGCTGGGCGCGATCGGCCAGGGCGCCGTCCAGCTCGGCCTTCTTGGCGGCGGGGAAGCTGATCCGCTCCGGGTCGCCGTCGGAGGTGTAGCGGTCGACAGTGCCGTCCCGGAGCTTGTTCAGCCAGGCGGTCGAGGCGAAATCGGCGTCCGGCCCCGTGGGGCCCTGGGAGCGGATGCGGGGGATCGCGCCGGGGTCGAAGTCCTTGTCGAACGGCGAGGGCGCGGGGTTGGCGCCCACGAGGTACACCCCGGCATGGCGGTACGCGGTGCCGCCCGAGGATCCCTCGACGGCGAGCCGGTCCCGTGCCGGCATGGAACCGTTCGGCAGCGCGAGCGAGTCGACCGGGACGTCCGGCAGGGCGTCGGTGATGGCGTCCTGGTTGAGGGCGATGGCGCGTTGCACCTCGGCGTCGGAGACCGTGCCCAGGGTGGTGTGCCGCAGGGTGTGGTTGCCGATCTCGAAGTCGTGGTCGTGCAGCCAGCCCAGCGTCCGCTCGCCGCCCGGCTCGGCGAACGGGTCGCCGTTGACGAAGAACGTGGCGACGGGACGGAAGCCCTCGTGCTCCGCCGCGACGTCGCGGAGGATGGCGACCGCGGTGCCGCTGCCGACCCGGCCCTTCCCGTCGAAAGCCAGTTGGCTGACGGTCGAGTCGTCGAAGGTGAGGACGACCGGGTGCTTCCCGGCAGGTATGTCGATGCGGCTTCCCGTGAACTCGCGTGCCGTGACCGGTACGTAGTCCTCCCGGGCGAGCCGTTCCAGTTCGGCGCGGAACGCCTTCGGGGTGCGGTCGTAGACGCTCGCCGGATCCTGCACGATCTGGTGGTACATCAGCACCGGAACAGCGCCCAGTTCGTCGGCCCCGACGGATGCCGGGTCGACGGGCTCCGGGGAGGGCGAGGGGGAGGTCGACCGCGAACTCTTCGCCCCGGCTTCTGCGTCGGCGGCGTGTGTGCCGGCCCTGCTGCCGGCGGGACCGGAGTCGGAGGGGCCGGGATCCGCGCAACCGGCGAGGGGGAGCAGCGAGGCCACGGCAAGTGCCGTGCCGTATCGGAGGGGCCGAGCCATGGTTGGCCTCCCTGGGTGCCTGGGAAGTATGGGGGAAGTGGGGGTACAGGAATCGTTGCCGAGTCAGGCCCCTCCGAATCTTCCCAGGGCGTCGTGCACCTGATAAGCCGGATATCCAGAATGATCTTCATCGGAACGGCAGGTGGTCGTACACATGAGTCCCGCCGCAGCGCGCAGCCGCAACAGCGTCCTCGATCCCCGATATCGCAGACTGGTCGTCGTGCTCGCGGTGGTGCTGGTGGTGGTCGGGAGCGCCGTGACGGCGGCGTTCGCGTTCCGCGCCGTTCCGCCCCGGATGCAGGTCGTGGGCCTGGAGGGTGGATCGGTGCTCAACCGGGCCGAGATGCGCGAGGGACATCTGACCCTGGTGGTCCGGAGCGGGGGCGCGCCGGAATCCCTGACGGTGCGTCTGGACGGCGAGGAGGTCGAGGCCAGGGCAGTGGGGAACCGCCGCCTGCTCGTCGACGCCGCCGATCTGAGCGAGGGGCCGCACGAGGTGTCGCTCTCCTCGGAGAGCGGCATCGGCATGGACAGGAGCACCAGCCGGAAGTTCACGGTCGACACCGTGGCGCCCCGGCTGACCGTCGAGAAGGCGAAGGCGGAGTCGCTGCGTGAGCCGGCGACGGTACGCGGACGTGCGGAGGGCGCGGACACCGTCACCGTGGCCGGGGCCGAGGTCGAGGTGGGCGAGGACGGCTCGTTCTCGCACCGGCTGCGCAAGCCCCTGACGGAGGTCGAGGTCCGGGCGGCCGACGCGGGAGGCAACGAGACGACCGAGCAGGCCACGGTGCTCGTCAGCTACCCCGAGACCCGCGCCGTGCACATCACGGCCATCGGGTGGACCTCCGACGCCCTGCGGAAGCCGATCCTGCGCATGGCGGAGGAGGGGCGGATCAACGCCGTCCAGCTCGACATCAAGGACGAGGACGGCGAGATAGGTTACGACTCCCAGGTGCCGCTGGCGAAGCGGATCGGGGCGGCCAAGGGCTACTACGACGCCGAGAAGGCGATCCGTCAGCTGCACGACCGCGGGGTGCGCGTGGTGGGGCGCATCGTCGCCTTCCGCGACCCGATGCTGGCAGCCGCCTCGCACCGCGCGGGCAAGGACGACCGCCTCGTGCTGACTCCGTCCGGCGCCCCGTACAGCGGCGGCCACTACGGAAGCCTCGCGTTCACCAACTTCGCCAACCCGGCGGTCCGCAAGTACAACATGGACATCGCGGTCGAGGCCGCGAAGCTGGGCTTCGACGACGTCCTCTACGACTACGTGCGCCGTCCCGACGGGCCGATGTCCGGCTTCCGCTTCCCGGGGCTGGGCGACACGAAGCCGACCGTGTCCATCGCGTCCTTCATGGCCGAGACCCGTGAACGCGTCCGTCCCGAGGGTGCGTTCCTCGGCGCCTGTGTGTTCGGTGTGGCGGCGACGCGTCCCGACGAGATCGCCCAGGACATCCCCACCATGGCCGAACAGGCGGACTACATCGCACCGATGGTCTACCCGTCGCACTGGGCCGCCGGCGAGTACGGCGTCTCCGACCCGAACAGCAGTCCCTACCGGATCGTCAAGCGGTCGCTGGCGGACTTCAAGCGGCAGGTGAAAGGCACCGGTGCGCAGGTCGTGCCCTGGCTCCAGGACTTCTCCCTCGGCGTCTCCTACGGGCCGAACGAGGTGTCCGCACAGATCCAGGGGGCCCGGGACGACGGTCTCGACTCGTTCATCCTGTGGAACGCGGGAGCCCGCTACCACGCCGAGGCGCTCACACGCCACGACTGACGGCGTCGCCGCCGGCCTCCCGGGCATCCGCTCCCGACCGCAGCCGCGTGCCGAGCTGCGTGCGGGAGCGGACGCCCAGCTTGCGGTAGATCCGGGTCAGTGAGGCCTCGATCGTCTTGACGCTCAGGAACATCCGCGTCGCCACCTCCCGGTTGGTGGCACCCTCGCCGACCAGGGAGGCGATGCGCGCCTCGTTGCCGGTGAGGCTCTCCGCCCCGCCGCCCCCACCGGAACGCCGGGAGGGGAGAGCACCACCGGGCCCGGTCACGGAGAGGCTGCGCCCGCTCTGCTCGACCCAGGGGCGCGCCCCGCAGCGTTCGAACAGGGTGCGGGCGCGGTTCACGGCGCCGCGTGCGGCGGCGTGCCGGCGTCTTCGGCGCTCCACGCGCGCCCTCTCCAGCAGGCAGTGTCCGACCTCCAGGGGCTGCCCCAGTTCTCCGAACCGCAGTTCCGCATCCCGCAGCAGCTCCAGCGCACCGGCCGGATCGCCGCATGCCGCCCTGAGCAGCGCCTCGGCGCGGTCGAGTTGGGCGGCCACACCCGGACCCGCCGCACAGGACCCCTCCGTGCCACGCGCCTCCCGCAGCACGACCGCCGCGTGCTCCGTCTCTCCCAGCGCCGTCAGGCCGGCGACCAGATCGCCGTCCCACCGCACGACCTGCGGTGCACGGAGGCCCCGTTCGCGCTCCCCGGCGCGCACCCGCCGCAGCGCCTCGACACCGCCGCGCAGGTCTCCGTCGCGCATCCGGGCCTGCCCGAGCACGTGGAGGTTCCGGATGCCGTGGAGCACGTCGCGTTCCTCCTCCGAGGCACGCAGCCCCCGTTCGGCGTAGACGGCGGCACGGGCGATGCTGCCGCCCGCGAGTTCGGCGACGGCGGCGCTCCACCAGGCGGGGCCGGGGCTGAGCGAGGCCTCCTCGGTGAGGCGGACCGCCCGGTCCGCGTAGTCCAGCGCGTCCCGGCAGCGGCCGGTTCGCGCGGAGACCTCCGCGAGGGCCCGCAGCACGTGGACGGTTTCCTCCCCGGACCCCTGATCGACGAGGGCCAGCATGCCGAGCAGTTCCTGGCGCGCCTCGCCGAGCCGGTCCTCGAACAGCGCGAACCGGGCGGCGACGAAACGGGGGGAGGCGTGCAGCAGGCCCGGTGGCGCCGCGGCCGTCTTCCCGGCACGCTCCAGGAGGTCGCGGTGCTCGTGGCGACCCGCGACCAGGGCCGCCACGGCGCCGCCCGTCCACGCCATGGCCTCGGTCGCGCCGTCGCCCGCGCTGCGTGCCAGGGCCGCGGCCGACTCCGCCTCCCGGGCGCTGCGTTCCGGCTCGCCCCGCACCAGCGCCGCCCACGACCGGCGCAGCAGCAGGGGCGCGGTGAGCGCGGGGTCGTCTCCCGCCTCGAGCCGTGCGGCGGCGAACACCTCGTCCATCTCGGACAGCCCCTGTCCGGACAGGTCCAGCAGGGCGATGCGCGCCCGTACCCGTGCCGCGTCCGGGGCGTCGGACCCGAGGACGGCGTCCACGGCCCGGTGCACCAGGGCCGGCATGCCGGCGGCCGCTCCCGACTCGGCGGCCGCCACCAGCAGTGCGGTCCGTCTCCCCGCCCGCCTTGAGGACGTACGGTGGGCGGGCGCGTCGGCAGGTGCCGGTTCGCCGGGAGAAGTGTCGGCTGCCAGCAGGTACAGCTCCGCCGCCGCCCGGTGCGCGCCCCGCCTCGTAGCCGCCGCTGCCTGCTCCGCCAACGACCGGGCCAGAGCGGCGTCCGGGCCGGGAGCGGCCAGGGCGCGGTGCCGCGCCCGCTCGGCCGCGTCGGGGGAGGTGTCGGCGAGCGTGGCGTGCACGGCCGCGCAGCGGCCCGGCTCGGTGGACTCGGCGAGCACGGCGGCCACGGCGGGCGGCGTGAAGCGGACGGTCCCGCGGTCCGGGGAGACCAGCCCGGTGGTGGCCGCGATGCGGACGTCCTGGGCGGCCCCGGCGTGTCCGGCACGCACCAGCAGGTCGACCGTCGGGCGGGCGGCCAGTGCGGCGGTGAGGAGTGTGCGCCGCGTCCGCTCGGGCAGGGCGCCGAGTCGTTCGCCGATCAGGGTGTGGACCTGCTGCGGCAGCGGCGCGGGGCGCCCGTGCCGGGGCACGCGATCCGCGAAGGCTTCGGCGAGTGCCAGGGCGAGGGAGGGGTTGCCGCCGGACTCCGCGTGCAGGGTGTTGGCGATGCGGGCGGGGAGGCCGTGCCGGGCGAGGAGTTCGGCCGTCTCGTCGGCGGCCAGCGGCGGTACGGGGAGCACGGCGGCGGACGGCGCCGGCTTCCACGGCCCGGGGCTGTCCGCGGGCGCCGCCGGGTGCGTGGGCCAGCGGCCGGCGGTGACGGCCCGGACGCGGGGGCCCGCCGTCCGCCGGAGCGCGTGGCGCAGGACGTCGACGGTGGCGCCGTCCAGCCACTGCGCGTCGTCGACGAGGAGCAGCACCGGCCGCTCGGCGGCGCACCGGTCGAGCAGGCGGTGCAGCGCGTGCCGGTACACCGGCGGCTGCCGGTCGGCGGCGGGGCCCGCGGAGCTGCCGCTGCCGGACAGCAGGGCGTAGAGGGCGTTGCGTTGCGGTGCGGGAAGGCCGGCGAGCCGTTCGACGGGGACCCGTCCGAGCAGACCGACCAGGCCGGCGTACGGGGTGCCGCGCTCCGCCTCCGTTCCGGCCGTGCTCAGCACCAGTTCGCCGCGTTCGAGGGCGGCAGTGCCGAGACTGTCGAGCAGCGTGGAGCGGCCGATGCCCTGCGGGCCGGTGAGGACGGCGCCGGTGCCGGCGCCGACGAGCGATTCCAGTGCCGCGAGCAGCCGGGTACGGCCCACCGGTTGCCGCGGTGGGGGTCCCGGCCCGTCGGGGTGCACGGCGTTTTCGGCGATGGTCCTCCCCCTCCGGCGCGGGCGGGCGGCACGGCGGAGGTGACAGTAACCACCCCTGGAACGCGTCTCAATGGCGCGTGGGGCGGCGGAAGTGTCGCGGGCCGTGCGGGCGCACGCGGTGCGGCCCCGACCTCGGGTTCCCGGGTCGGGGCCGCACCGCGCTATCGGAAGGTGCTATAGGCCTGGGGCCGTGACCTCGGCGGTGTCAGGGGGTGGTCCACGCGACGGTGTAGCTGCCGGAGCCGCTGTAGGCGTGGACCTGGTAGCGGTAGTAGCCGGAGGTGCCGCTGTAGGTGATCTGCTCGTCGGGTCCGGAGCTGATCGACTCGTCGACGTCGGACCAGGAGGAGCCGTTCCACTTCTGCAGGTAGAGGTCGAAGTCGGCACCGTCGGGACCGTCGAGGCAGGCGCTGTGGGTGCCGGAGACGTCGGAGTGGTAGTAGCTGCCGTCGGGGTGCACGTCCACGGCGCCGCTGCTCACCGATCCGGAAGCGGTGTTGTCGTAACCGCCGCAGCTGGAGGTGCCGTTGACGGTGAGGTTGTAGCCGGTGGCGTCGGAGGCCGCGCTGCCGTCCCCGGTGAGCGTGACGGTGGCGGTGGTGGACGGGGCGTCCGCCGCGGCGGTCAGCGTCAGCGTGGTGGACTGGCCGGAGGTCACCGTCGCCGGTTGGAAGCTCGCGGTGACGCCGGTGGGCAGGCCCTGGGCGGAGAACTGCACGGTCTGGGCGGACCCCCGGGTGACGGTGGTGTCGACGGTCGCGGTCACCGACTGCCCGGCCTCGACCGTTCCGGAGGCGGGGGAGACCGAGAGCGAGAAGTCGTCCGCGGACTGCGTGCCGCCCACGGTCCACACGGCCTGGGCGATGGCGTCGGCGTTGCGGTTCAGGGCGGTGTCGTCGAGGTTGCCGATGTCGTCGCAGGAGCTGTGGTAGCAGGCGTCGTACGGCTGTCCGGCCGTGCCGCCCCACAGGGCGGCCTCCTCCGAGGTCTTGTAGCCCTCGGCGCCGGTGAAGGTGCCGCCGGCGGGGATGCCCACGGCGATGAACGGGCCGTAGTCGCTGCGGCCGTCGAAGTCGGTGCCGCGGGTCTCGACGCCGACCGAGGCGAAGTAGTCCTCGAGCACGGTCTCCAGATAGGCGGAGCCGTTGGGGCCCGGGCCGGAGCCGGTGTTGTCGGAGTCGTCGCCGTCGTAGACGAAGTAGCCCGCGTTCGGCGAGCCGATCATGTCGAAGTTGTAGTAGCCGTCGATGCGCTGCTGTTCGGTGGACGACAGCGAGTCGACGTAGTGCTCGGAGCCGATCAGGCCGAGTTCCTCCGCGCCCCACCAGGCGAACCGCAGGTGCTTGTCGGGCTGGTGGCCGGTGCGTGCCACCTCGAGGGCGACTTCGAGGATGCCGGCGGAGCCGCTGCCGTTGTCGTTGATGCCGGGGCCGGCGCTGACGCTGTCGAGGTGGCTGCCTGCCATCAGCACGTGGTCCGGGTCCCCGCCCGGCCAGTCCGCGATCAGGTTGTAGCCGGTCTCACCGAAGTAGCTGAAGCTCTGGACCTGCGTGTCGTAGCCGGCGGCGTCCAGTTCGTTCTGCACGTAGTCGATCGAGGCGGAGTAACCCGGCTCGCCGTGGGCGCGGTTGCCGCCGTTGGCGTCCGCGATGTCCTGCAGGGCGCCGAGATGGTCCTTGACGGCGGCCAGTTGGATGTCGGGTGCTGCGGCCGCTGCCGCCACGGCGTTCCCCCGGTCGCCGTCGCCGGCCGCGTGCGCGGCCGTGCCGGCGAGCGCGGTGCCGGACAACGACAGGGCCAGGACCGCCAGGGACGCGGCCGTGCGTCTGAGACTCGGCATTCCGTCCTCCCTCTGCTGGGTTCCCCCGTCGGGCAGTGGGCAGGGCGGGGACCGCCGTGCCCTGTGGTGAGGATCGGGGCCCGGAGCTCGGAGGGGTATCGGGGAAAACCCTTGTCGTCACGGAGAGATGAGGTGGCGGGGGAGGAACACGCAGGGAAACGCAACGTGTTCGTGACCACGCCGGGGTGCGCATTTAGGGCATCCGGCTTGTTGTCCGCGCGGTGATCACCGAGGATCAACCCTCCTTATTCTTTACAGGGAGTGAGAAATGGGCAACAGAATGTGGAGATCGGGGGCCGTCGTCGCCGCGGCGGTCGCGGCGCTCGGTCTCGTCGCCGGCTGCTCGGGCGGTTCGGACGCACCGGACAAGGAGTCCCCGGCGAACGGGGCGAAGGCCGGCACCTCCGCTGCGAAGGCGCTGTCGACCGCGGAGCTCACGGAACTGGCCCTGGAACAGGGCGATGTCGAGGGTTTCTCGATCGAGAAGGCGGCTGCGGACGACGCGGGGGCGCCTCCGCAGGGCACGAAGGCCGAACCGGCGGCCTGCTCCCCCTACATCGGCCTCGCCGCCCGCTCCGCGCCGGGCGACCCGGCCGGTGTGGTCGTGCGCACCGCCACCGAGCAGCGCAAGGGCGGCCAGGGCGCGCCGGACGGCGACGGGGAGGTCTCCGCGGAGGATCTGGACGAGCTGGGGAAGGCGCTGGACGACGCCCTGAGCGCCGCCGTGGTCCGGGTCTCGGTGGCCACCTATGCGGGTGGGGGCGCGGCGGACGCGATGGAGGAGCTGCGCTCCTGGACGCGGTCCTGCAGCGACGGGTTCACCGTGGCGGGCCAGAAGCAGAAGGTCGGCGGGGTCAGCGCCGACGAGCCGCTGCGCGGCGCAGACGAGGCCGTCGCCTTCACGGTGAACGTCGACATCGGCGGGGAGATCACGCCGATGGCCCGGTACACGGTCTACCGGGAGGGTGGCCTGGTCGCCGCCTTCCAGTCCACCAACCTCTCCGCACTCGCCGGTGAGGGGGATTCCGCCGACGCGCCCGCGCCGCTGGTCGAGGCGCAGTTGGCGAAGCTCGGCTGACGCCGGTGGCCGGCAGGCGGGCGCCGGCGGGCCGGCGCCGGACGGGGAGCCGCTCCGGTGCTCAGCCCGCTTCGGCGTCGGCCTCCGCCTGGCGCCTGCCGCGGTCGACGAGGCGCTCGTACCCGTAGTTCGAGCCGTCGATCGCGGCCTGCTTGGCGGGCTCGTCGTCGTCGCCCGCAGGCTCGCCGTCGACGTGCCCGGCGAGCGTCATGATGGCGTAGCGGCCCAGCGAGTTGACCGTGGTGCGGCATTCGACGTCGGTGCAGTACTCGGGCACGGCGCCGCCGGACAGGGCGTCCACGTTCGGCTCGTAGTCGCTCTTGACGGCCGCCGCGTCCTGCTCGGTCGGGAGGACGGCGATGCCGACGGTCACGGCCAGACCGCCGTTGTGGAGCGTGGCGCGGAACAGCTTCCGGCAGTCGTGCTGTTCCAGCAGCTTCCCCAGCGCGTCCGAGGCGACGGAGGCGCAGTCGGTGGTGGCGTCCTTCGCCGCACGCGTGTAGTCGCGCCCGTTGACGAGTGCCTTCGCCTCCGGGAACAGCGTGTCCGTGCTGAGGGGGGCGGTGTCCTTCTCCGGGTCCTTCAGGTAGTCCTGCGGGGGTGCCGGCGGCAGCTTGTCCTCGAAGGACGGCTCCGGTTCGGGCGGCAGGGTTTCCGGGCTGGGCAGGGCCTGCGACGGCCCGTCGGACGGGGAGCCGCCGCTCCCGGTCGTCACGGCCACGGCGACGATGCCACCGACGAGGAGTGTGGCCACTGCGGCGCCACCGATCACCAGTCGGCGCCGCCGGGCCGCACCCTTGCGTTCCGACTCCTCGGCGAGCGCGGCCCAGTCCGGTGTGGATCCTCCGGATCCGAACGGATCCCCCTGACCGTAGTTCATGGCGGCATCCTAAGCGGTCCGGCCCGGCGCACACGGGCCGGTGCCGCCCTGTCCCCGTCCGTCCCGGTCAGGCCGGGGAGGCCAGAGAGAGTGCGAACCTGCCCCGCGGGTCGGTCCACCAGTGCCGCAGCGCCAGCCCGGCAGCCGCCAACTCGGTGCGCACGCCGGCCTCGCGGAACTTCGCCGACACCTCGGTGCGCATCTCCTCGCCGGCGTCGAAGCGGACGCTCATGTCCACTGCCGGGATCTTGGCGTGCACCGGCCTGAGCGCCCGCAGCCGCATCTCGATCCGCTCGTGCTCCGCGTCCCACACCGCGACGTGTGCGAAGTCGTCCCCGTCGAAGTCGGCGCCGAGTTCGCGGTTGAGGACCGACAGCACGTTCTTGTTGAAGGCGGCGGTGACGCCCTCCTCGTCGTCGTAGGCCGCGACCAGGGTGCCCGGGTCCTTCACGAGGTCGGTTCCCAGGAGCAGCGCGTCGTCCTCGGCGAGCAGCGAGCGGACCATGGTGAGGAAACGGGCGCGCTCGTCGGGCAGCAGGTTGCCGATGGTGCCGCCGAGGAACGCCAGCAGCCGGGGGCGAGGCGACGCGGGGAGCGGGGGAGCGGAGGAGAAGTCCGCGACGAGAGCGCGCACCGTGAGGTCCGGGTGGTCCGCCAGGAGTGTCTCTGCCGCACCGGTGAGTGCGGACTCGCTGACGTCGACCGGTACGTAGTGCAGTCCGGGGCCGAGCGCATCGATGAGCAGCCGGGTCTTCTCCGAGGAGCCGGAGCCGAGTTCGACCAGGGTGCGGGCGCCGGAGGCGCGGGCGATCCCGTCCGCGCGGGCCTGCAGGATCTCCCGCTCGGCGCGGGTGGGGTAGTAGGCCGGGAGGCGGGTGATCTCCTCGAACAGTGCACTGCCGCGGGCGTCGTAGAACCAGCGCGGAGGGAGCGTCTTCGGCCGCCGTGCGAGCCCCCGTTCCACGTCGGCGCGGAGCGCCGCGGCCGTGGCGTCCTGCGGCAGGCTTCGGGTGAGGGAGAACGAGCTCACAGTGCGTGCTCCTCGGAGTGGGGACGAGCGGTCTCGTCGAGCGGTACGGAAGAGGGGGTGGCCGGTGCCGCGGGGCGGGCGTCGAGCGGGGTGAGCCGCACGGACGCGGGGTCGCCGGTGAGCAGGTGCCGGTCGGGCACCGCCGTCCAGAGCGGGTCGTCGTCGTACGGTTCGGAGGCCACGACCAGTGCCTCGCCGCCGCGGTGCAGGTACCACAGCTCGTCCCCCCAGGCGGTGGCCGCGAGGGTGCGGTCGTCGCAGAGGAGGAAGTTGAGCCGGGAGCCCGGGGCGGCGCGCCCCAGTTCGAGGGTGACGGCGGTCAGCGCCTCCCCGGGACCGCCGTCCTCCCCGAGCCGTTGCTGGACCATCGCCCAGGCCAGCGCGGAGTCGCAGCGTGCCTCCAGCGACAGCAGCGCCTCGGCGGGCAGTGCCGCGGCGGGCCCGGACACCGAGCGGGGCCAGCCTGTCAGGGAGCCGTTATGGCTGAACAGCCACCGCCCGGCCGTGTACGGGGCGACGGCGGACTCGTCGGCCACACAGCCCTCGGTGATGTCGCGGACCGCGGCCAGGACGGCGTGGGAGCGTACGGTCCGGCACAGGTCGTCGAAGAACGGGTCGGCCCAGACCGGGCGGGCGCGCCGGTAGCGCGCGGGCACGGGATCCTCGGGCGTGTACCAACCGACGCCGAAGCCGTCGGCGTTGACGGTGCCGTGGCGCTGGCGGCGTGGCGCCCAGGACTGCCGGTGGAGGGAGTGCGAAGGGCTGCGCAGCAGCGTCCCCAGCGCGAGAGGCGGCCCGAGGTAGGCGAGGTGGCGGCACATCAGGCGGGACCTCCCGCTGCGCGTTCGTGGTGCCGCGTCGCCGCGGCCTGCTCGGGTTCCGCGTCGCGCGCGGTGCGGAACCCGGAGAAGATCTGGCGCCGCACCGGGTGGTCCCAGTTGCGGAAGGTGCCGCGGCAGGCGACCCCGTCGACCGCGAACGAGCCGCCGCGCAGCACCTTGTAGTCGCCGCCGAAGAACACCTCGGAGTACTCCCGGTAGGGGAACGGGCGGAACCCGGGGTAGGGGAGGAAGTCGCTCGACGTCCATTCCCACACGTCGCCCATCAACTGCCGTACGCCGAGGGGCGAGGCACCGTCGGGATAGCTGCCGGCCGGTGCGGGTCGGAGGTGCCGCTGGCCCAGGTTGGCGTGCCGGGGTTCGGGGTCGGCGTCGCCCCACGGGTAGCGACGGGAGCGGCCCGTGGCGGGGTCGAACCGCGCCGCTTTCTCCCACTCCGCTTCGGTGGGCAGCCGGCGGCCCGCCCACCGGGCGTACGCGTCGGCCTCGTACCAGCACACGTGCTGCACCGGCTCCTCCGGCGGCACCGGTTCGGTGACCCCGAACCGGTCGCGCAGCCACTGGCCGCCCTCGCGTGTCCAGAACCGGGGTGCGTGCAGGCCGTGCCGGTGGATGTGCGCCCAGCCCTCCGTCGTCCACCACCGCGGGTCGTCGTAGCCGCCGCTCTCCACGAAGTGTGCGTAGGCGCCGTTCGTGACCGGCAGGGTGTCGATGAAGTACGCCGCCGAATCCCGCCGGTGGGCCGGGCGTTCGTTGTCCAGCGCCCAGGGCTCGGTGTCGGTGCCCATGGTGAAGGGGCCCCCGGGGACGAGGACTTCCCGGGGCAGCAGGGACGCGTCCGCCGGTGCGGGCGGAGGCGGGGCGGCGGTGAGGACCGCGGGTCCGTTCCGGAGCTGGTGGGTGATGAGCATCGTCTCGTCGTGCTGCTGCTCGTGCTGCGCGATCATGCCGAACGCGAAGCCGCCGTCCAGCAGACCGCTACCCCGCAGCGGACTCCTCTCCAGCACGTCCAGGGCGCGTCCGCGCACCTCCGCGACGTAGGCGCGGGCCTCCGCCGGCGGCAACAGGGGGAGCGACGGGCGCTCGGCCCGCGGGTGCTCGAACGCGTCGTACAGCGGGTCGATGTCGGGGCGGATCGCCTCCCGCCCGCCGACGGCGCGGAGCAGCCACTGCTCCTCCTGGTTGCCGATGTGCGCGAGGTCCCACACCAGGGGCGACATCAGCGGGGAGTGCTGGGCGGTCAGGTCGTGCTCGTCGACGGCGCTGGTGAGCAGGGTGGTGCGGTCCCGCGCGGCCGTCAGGACGTGGAGGGCACGGCTGCGGAGCGCCTCGGGGTCGTACGGCATCGTGCGGTGGGCGGTGGTCATCGGAACTCCTTCGATACGGCCGTGGCGCCGGGACGTGTGACGCCGCTGGCGCCGGTGTCCCGGGCGGGCCCCCTCCGGGTGTACGTGTCGAGCACGTCGTCGGCGGGGCAGCGGCCCCGCTCCAGGTGGTGTGCGGTGAAGCGGTCGACCGCTGCCAGGACCTCCGGCGCCGCGCCCAGGCGCGGCAGTGCTTCCCGTGCCGCGGTGAAGCAGAGGCGGGCCGCAGCGTGCAGTTCGGGGTCGGTCAGCGCGTCCCGCGCGGCCCGGCGCCAGAGCGGACTGCGGGGTGCCGGTTCCTCTCCCTCGAGGTCGGCCAGCGGCTTCACGGCCCGGTAGGCGCTCTCGGCGGCGGCCGGATCGTCGAAGAGCGCGGTGGTCACCGCTGCAGGAACGATCCAGCCGTCGGCACCGGGCTGCGCGTCGATCATGCGCAGTTCGAGATGGCCGCGGGGGCGGACCGGAGGGAAGAGTGTCGTCAGGTGGTAGTCGAGGTCCTCCGGCACCGGCCGCCGCGGGCCGGCGCCCCGCAGCCACTGGCGGAAGGTGAAGCCCCGGCCGGGCGGCACCGCCCAAGGGGCGTCGTCCGCACCCCGCACACACAGCACGGGCGCGTCGAGGGCGTACCGGGTCCAGGCGGTGCGGGGCTCGTGCCGCAGTGAGGGGGCGGCGGTGCGTCCGGGATCGATGGCGGCCCACACCGTCTGCCGCGTCGAGCGCCAGCCCGTCGGCACCCCGTGGTGGAGCGGTGAGTTGGCGAAGGCGGCGAGCAGTACCGGGCCGAGCAGGTGCGCGAGCAGCCAGCGACGGGCGTGTCCGGTCGGGCCCGGCTCCTCCGTTCCGGCGTCCACGCAGACCTGGACGGAGGCGGAGTTGCACATCATGGCCCGCCCGGCGGGGCCGGACCGGTCGAAGTACGCCTCCATGGTGCGGTAGCGCGGCAGGTCCAGTACCCGGCGGGCCGGGCGGCACGGGTCGAGGCCGTGCCCGGCGAGCGCCAGGCCGTGTGCGGCGAGGCAGCGGCGTACGGCGGTGAGGTCGCTCTGCAGCGAACGCACGCAGGAGGGGAGCGACGGAGCGGGGGCGGAGCTGAGTTCGAGCTGTCCGCCGGGCTCGACGGTCAGGGAGGAGAGAAGAGGCAGAGCGCGCAGTGCGCGGAGGGCACTCTCGTAGCGCGCGGGATCGGGACCCCGGAGGAGCGGGAAGGTCGGCAGGGCGTCGTCGCCACCGCCGGAAGGCGGGTCGTGCGGGTCGTGCGGGTCGTGCGGGCTGTGCGGGTCGTGCGGGCTGGGCAGGTCGTGCACCAGCCATTCGAGTTCGACGCCGACACGGCGCGGTGGACCGGTCTTGAAGCAGATGCCGTGGATGCGGGCCGCGGCCTCGGACTCGGTGAGCGGATCGCCGCTCCGGGCTGGATGCGCACGGGCCACGGGGACTCCCCTCGCAGAGGTGGACGGTGCGCTTTCGCACACCCCGTTTCGGTGGTCCTCGGGACATGGTAGGCACGATCAGCGGCGTGCGCGACGGGTTCCGGCCCGGGCCCCCGGCGTGTCGGGACGCGCGGCCCCGTCCGGTGCGCGCACGGGACTCCGCTCAGCGCGGGCGGGCCGCCGCCATGCGGGTCACGGCCTCGGCGAGCAGGTCCGGACGGGTGGCGAAATTGAGCCGGACGAAGCCGGCGCCTCCGGTGCCGAACACCTCCCCGGGCACCAGTGCCACCCGTCCCTCCGACAGGAACGCGGCAGCGGGGTCGTCCCCCAGGCCGAGCCCCGAGCAGCCCAGCCACGCCAGGAACGTGCCCTCCGGCGGCCGGTACCGCACCCCGGGAAGCCGCTCCGCCAGCAGATCCCCGAGCAGCTTCCGGTTGTCCGCCAAACCCGCGAGCAGGCCGTCCAGCCAGGCCCCGCCGTCCCGCAGCGCCGCGGTGTGCGACAGCACGCCGAAGTGCGAGGCCCCGTTGCCCACCTCCGCCGGCATCCGCGCGAGATCGTCGGCGGCCGCCTCTCCCGCCACCGCCACAGCGGCCTTCAGGCCCGCGAGGTTCCACGCCTTGGAGGCGGAGAACAGTGCGATGCCGCGTGCCGCTCCCGGCACCGAAAGGTACGGAGTGAAGGCCGGGCCGCCGGGCGGCACCAGCGGCGCGTGGATCTCGTCCGCGACCACCCGCACCCCGTACCGCTCGGCAAGGTCCGCGAGGGCGGCCAGTTCGGCGGCGGTGTGCACCGTCCCCGTGGGGTTGTGCGGGCTGCACAGCAGCAGCACGGCCCGCCCGCCGCCCGCCGTGGCGGTGCGGAACGCCGTCTCCAGCGCTTCGGAGTCCAGCCGTCCGGCCCCGTCCAGCGGCGCCTCGACCAGCCGCCGTCCGAGCCGGGCGACCAGTGCGAGGAACGGCGCGTACACGGGCGGAGTCACCACCACGGACTCGCCGGGCGCGGTGAGGAGCCGCACGACCTCCGCCGCGCCCTGCATCACGTCCGGTACCAGCCGGGTCCGTTCCTCGGGGACGCGCCACCCCCACCGCCGCGAGGCGAAGTGGTCCAGTGCCGCCGCGTACGGCCCGGGGCCCTCCGCGTAGCCGGTGTCGCCGAGCGCCACCGCCGTGTGCAGCGCCTCGGCGACGGGCGGGGCGAGCGGCACGTCCATCTCGGCCACCCACAGCGGCAGCACGTCCGGCGGGTGGAAGCGCCATTTGGTGCTGGTGCGCCGCCGCAGCCCCGCCGGGGAGCACTGCATCAGCGGATCGGTCCGCGTCGCCTGG
>NZ_JBJZOM010000010.1:0-215350 GCF_047200695.1 Streptomyces callyspongiae | reverse complement strand
AGCCGGAACCCGAGCAGCGGACTCCGGGACCGGGTGACCGGATCGGCTCGCGACTCCGTGGAAAGGACGTGTACCGATGAACCATCTGTTCCTCCCCGACACCGATCCGGTGGAGGCCTCGCTGCGGGGCTTCGTGCGTGCGCACTCCGGGCTCGTCGCCCTGCACGAGGATCCCCTCTTCGTCACCGCCCGCAACCGTCACCCCGGACGACGGGTCGGACTCGTCTCCGGAGGCGGCTCCGGGCACGAGCCGCTGCACGCCGGCTTCACCGGGACCGGCATGCTCGACGCCGCCGTCCCGGGCCGGATCTTCGCCTCTCCGCACAACCGGCAGGTCTACGAGGCGAGCCGGGCCGTCGCCGGGGACCAGGGCGTCCTGCACATCGTCAAGAACTACACCGGTGACCGGATCAACTTCGGCATCGCGGCCGAGCGTCTGCGCGACGAGGGCATCGCGGTCCGCCGCGTCCTCGTCGACGACGACCTGGCCACCGACAGCGCCGACACCGCGACGGGCCGCCGCGGAACGGGCGCCACGGTGATCGTGGAGAAGCTGCTCGGCGCCGCCGCCGACGCCGGCCTGGGGCTCGACGAGTTGGCCGCGCTGGGCGGCGACGTGGTGCGGGCCTCGCGCAGCATCGCCGTCGCCGGACGGGCCCAGACCTCCCCCTCCCACGGCGGGGAAGCATTCGACCTCGCGGAGGGACAGATCGAGTACGGGGTCGGTATCCACGGCGAGCGGGCGGCCGGAACCGTCACCCAGCCGCCGTTCGAGGAACTCACCGAACGCATGGCGGTGCAGGTCCTGGACGCCTTGCCGCACACCGGCGCCGGCGTTGTCCTGCTCGTCGGCGGGTTGGGCGCGACCACGCTGCTGGAGCTCTACGCCCTGCACGATCACCTTCGCACCGTGCTGGACAAGCGCGGTGTGGCGGTGGCCGGCCAACTCGTCGGCACCTACGCGCCCGCGCTCGACATGAGCGGCTTCTCCGTGACGATGACCGCAGCCGACCCCGGCTGGCTCGCGTGGTGGCACGCGCCGACACGCACACCCGCCTTCCCCTCCTGGGAGCAGCCACGATGACGAACCACCAGACGGATGTCCTCCGCACCTACACCGAGGCCGTGCACGCCACCGAGGAGGCGCTGACCGCGCTCGACCAGCTCTCGGGCGACGGCGACTTCGGGCGCAACCTCCGCGAGGGCCTGGACCGGACGCTCACCCTGCTGGACCACGAGCCGCGGGAGTCGGCGACCGCCACGGCCGCGACGGCCTTCCTCGACCACGTCGGCGGCACCAGCGGCCCGCTGCTCGGTCTGCTGCTCCGGGAAGTCGGCCGGGCGCTGGAGACCGAACAGGACCACCTGGCCGGCTGGTCGGCGGGCGTGCGCGAAGGGCTTGCCGCCGTCCAGCGCGTGGGCGAGGCGGAACCGGGGGATCGCACCATGGTCGACGTCCTGGTGCCGGCCCGGGACGCGTTCGCCGCCGGCGCCTCGTTCACGGGCGTGGCGAGGACCGCACTGGCCGCCGCCGCCGCGACGGCCGACATGCGGGCCCGGCGGGGACGGGCGTCCTACGTGGGCGCGCGGGCTCTCGGCGTTCCCGACCCGGGAGCGGTGGGCGTCGCGCTGCTGTTCTGGGCGCTGGCAAGAGTGTCGGAACCCGGCAGCGCACTCGGCGACCCCGCCGACCTCGTGCCCGTACCGGAACGGCACGGCTGAGCCAGAGCCGTCGAGCGCGACGGCGGGGCGGGCCGGACGTGTCCGCCCGGCTGCCCGGAGACGGTTCAGGAGAGGGCCGTCTCCGGAAGCGGACCGGCCACGTAGGTGCCGCTCACGGCTTGAGGCCGACCCCGGCCCACAGGCTCACCTCTGGGTCCGTCGGCGCCTCGGAGACGCTGTCGGCGCTGCCGCGGGGAGCGGGAACGGTGATGTCCGGCCGCCACTTGTGCGCCATCACGATGCCCGGGTCCAGCAGCCGCAGACCGTCGAAGAAGCCGGTGACCTCCTCGCGGCTGCGTGCCTGGGTGGGGACGCCCTTGGCGGTGTAGACGTCGATCAACCGCCCCACGCCCTCGGGGTCCACGTCCTGCGTCACGTGCGACAGGCACAGCGCCGAACCGGCCGGGAGGGCGGCCAGCAGGTGCCTCGCGATGTCGTAGGGGCCCCGGTCGTCGGGCACGAAGTGGAGGACGGCGTTGACGGACAGCGCGATCGGCTCGCTCAGGTCCAGCGTCTGCCGGAACTCCTCGGACTCGAGGATGCTGTCCGGCCGGGTGATGTCACCGGCGACGTAGGCCGTCGCGCCGTGTTCGCTGTTCAGCAGAGCACGTGCGTGCGCGAGCACGATGGGGTCGTTGTCCGCGTACACGACCCGCGCGCCCGGCGCCGCGGCCTGGGCGACCTCGTGCAGGTTCGGGCTGGTGGGAAGGCCCGTGCCGATGTCGAGGAACTGACGGAACCCCGAACCCGCCAGGACCTGGACCGCGCGGTGCATGAACGCCCGGTTCGCCCGCGCGGCGCTGCGCGCGGCGGGCCACGCCTTCAACGCCGCCTCGGCGCCTTCCCGGTCCGCCTTGTAGTGGTCCTTCCCACCCAGGTAGTAGTCGTACATGCGCGCGGAGTGCGCCCTGTCGAGCTGCAGGTCCACCGGGCCCTCGGCACTGGATGAGGTCATGACACGCCTTCCTCGTTCTGCTCCCACAGAAGCTGACTGATCATCGGGTCGACGCACCCATCGTAGTGACACGCTTCACCCTCCATCAGGAGCATGGCACATCGGGCTAGTCGGGGACCGCAGGAAGGTAGCCCCGCTGCACAGCGTGCACTCCGGCCTGGAAACGGCTGCGGGCACCCAGGTGGGCCATCACATCGGTGGCGATCCGCCGTGCCGTACGGGCCGAGACGCCCAGCCGCTTGGCCGTCGCCTCGTCGGTGAACCCCTGGGCGAGCAGCCGCAGCACCTCGACCTGCTGGTCCGCCAGGTCCTCCGGGTCTGCCCTGCGGGGAGCGCCGAGGGGGCGAGCGGTCTGCCAAACGCTCTCGAAGAGTGCGCACAGGGCCGCGACGACGCCCCGCGCCCTGATGACGACAGCACCCGTCCCCGTGTCGTCCGCGTCCGCGGCGATGAGGGCGACACGGCGGTCGCTGATGATCAGCCGGGTCGGCAGGGAAGGAGCCGTTCGCACCTTCCCGCCGAGCGAAGTGAGCCACTCGGCGTGCGCCACCGTCGCGGGATCGCGTCGAATACTGTCCAGATAGACGGTCCGCATCCGGATTCCGCGATGCAGCAAACGCTTGTTGAGTGGCCGGGAAGCATTCATGTTCGCCGCGGTCTGCGGGCCCCCGGGCGCGAAGGTGAGGAACTCTTCCTCGACTTCCCTGTTCAACGTGGAGAGATAGTCCCGAATACTGTCGATACCACTGAGCTGCGTCAGATCCCCTTGCGGAGCACTGTTCACCTGGGAAGCGAATTCGGAAATGAGTTTTGCAGCAACTGCCCGACTTGCTTCGACGCGCTGTTGCTGCGCCGCGAGTTCAGCCTGCTGCCGGGCGAGTAGGATCTCCATGGCCAACTGGGGACTCACCGCATGGCTTCGATCGTGCTCGTCCGCGGCCGGCCTGACGAGCGCGAGTTCACTCAACGTGTCCAAGGCCGCTCTGACGACGCTCTCCGGGTGACCCAGACGCTCCGCGAGCTCGGCGATGGAAGCATGAGGATGAACCAGCATGTCTCGGTAAATCGACTCCGCAATCGGGTTGATTCCCAATATCTCCAGCATTCGACTCCCTTGACGTATTCAATTGGTGTCCAGTTGTCATCCTCGTAGAGTACCCGGACACCTCTGCTACGGCGATGCATTCCGGACAATCCATCCCGACAACTGGACAAAGAGAACGCGCCGTCGGACCATCAAGGGTCACGGGCCGGCCCGCGCAAAACACTCGAGCATTCCGCGCCCCGGCAGCCGTCCGGACGCGCGGGTGCGGTACCGGCTCCGTCACAGGGCGAGCAGCCCGGCCGCCGTCCCGCGGAATCCGCAGGCGTCGACGTAGAACGGGCGCAGATCCTCCTCGAAGTCCACGTGCAACCAGGCGCACCCGGCTGCCCTGGCCCCCTCGGCCGCCGTGCCGACGAGGGCAGCGCCGACGCCCCGCGAGCGCACGCGGCGCGCCGTCACGGTGTCGAGTACGAACGCGTGCGCCCCTCCGTCCCAGGCGACATTGACGAAGCCGACGAGCTGCTCCCCCTCCGTGGCGCACACCCACCCCAGACTGTGGCGCTGCAGCCTCTCCCGCCAGTCGATCCGTCCGACCGGACCACCGAATCCCTCGGCGTGCAGGGCGTTGAGCGCGGCGTTGTCCACCGGTCCCCGCCAGAGGTACGTGAGCGTCATACGGTGACACTATGCGCGCCGTCCGTCCGGGGACAGGCCGCCGTGTCGCAGGGCCGGGCGGCCCTGCCGGCCGGCCCCGGCTGCGCCTAGCGTCGGAAAGAGGGAACGGCACGCCCGCGCCGCACGGGAGGCGTCATGGCCGAGGGAGCAGCCCGCCGGGAGGTGCCGGCCGGACCACGCGGGCTGTCGGAGGCCGAGGCCTCCCTCCGGCTCTCCGCCCACGGCCCCAACGTGGTCACAACGGCCCGGCACACGCCCGTGTGGCGGCGGCTGCTCCAGCAGCTGCGCGACCCGCTCATTCTGGTGCTGCTGGTCGCCGCCGCGCTCACCCTCGCCACCCGGGACTACTCGGACGCCCTGGTCATCGCCTTCGTCGTGGTGGTGAACACGGCTGTCGGCGTGGCCCAGGAGGTGCGCGCGGAACGGGCGATCACCGCGCTGCGGTCCCTGAGCGCGCCGACCGCCAGGGTGATGCGTGACGGGACGGCGCGGTCCGTGCCGTCCGCCGAGGTCGTCTCCGGGGACGTCGTGGTGCTGGCCGAGGGCGACATCGTCCCCGCGGATGGCTCGCTGGTCGACGCGGCGGCCCTGCTGGTGGACGAGTCGTCCGTGACGGGAGAATCGGTGCCCGTCGACAAGACCGCCACCGGCGACGAACCCGGCGGCGACGCCGTCCGCACAGTGTCGGCGGGGACGGTGGTGGTGCGGGGACGCGGCCTGGTGACGGTGACCGGCACCGGCGCGGAAAGCGCCCTCGGCCGCATCGCGTCCCTGCTGGGGACGGCGCCCGGGCTCACCCCGCTCCAGCATCGCCTTGCACGCTTCGGGCGGCTGCTGGCCGCGGTGACCGTGGTGCTGTGCACGGTCGTGCTGGCCGCGGGGCTGGCCCGCGGCCAGCCCCTCGAACTGATGGTGATCACGGCGATCAGCCTTGCGGTGGCGGCCGTCCCCGAGTCGCTGCCCGCCGTGGTCACCCTCGCCCTGGCGCTCGGTGCCCGCCGGATGGCCGCCCGGAACGCCATCGTCCGGCGGCTTCCCGCAGTGGAGACGCTCGGCTCCGTCACGGTCATCGCCAGCGACAAGACGGGCACCCTCACCCAGGGGCGCATGTCGGCCGAACACCTGTGGACGCCGTCGGGGGCCGCGGTGGCCACCGGGCACGGGTACGATCCGGCGGGCCGCGTCGCACGCGGCGGGCGCACGGTCACGGCCGAGGACGCACCCGATCTGGAACGTCTGCTGCGCTGTGCGCTGCTCTGCAACGACGCCGCCCTGCAGCCTCCCACCGCCGGCGGTGGGAGCTGGACGGCGCTGGGCGACCCGATGGAGGCGGCGCTGCTGGTGGCGGGGGCCAGGTTCGGCCTCGACAGGTCCGCCGTCGACGCCACCTGGCCACGGGTGCGCGAGGTGCCGTTCGACAGCGGCCGGAAACGCATGACGACGGTGCACCGTGGCGCCGACGGGCTGCTCGTGGTGTGCAAGGGCGCGCCCGAGGTGCTGCTGCGGTCCGGCGTCCTGGTCGAGGACGGCACCCACCGGGCCGAGGCGCGCCGCGAGGCGGAGCAGCTCGCGGCCGCGGGGTACCGCGTTCTGGCCGTCGCCAGTGCCCGCCGTCCACCCACCGCGCCGCTGGACGCGCCGCCGGAGAGCTGGGAGTCCGGTCTGCAACTGGCGGGCCTGATCGGCGTCATGGACCCGCCGAGAGCGGAAGCTGCGGACACGGTGAGGGCCTGCCGCGACGCGGGCATCGTGCCGGTGGTGGTCACCGGCGACCATCCGCTCACGGCGCGTGCGGTCGCCGACCGGCTCGGCATGCCGACCGGGCCGGGGGACGTCGCCACCGGCACGGAGGCGGAGTCCGACGGAACGCGGGGCACGCCGCTGCGGCGGGTCCACGCGCGGACCTCGCCCGAGCAGAAGGTCGGCATCGTCCGGGCGTGGCGGCGGAGCGGGCATGTGGTGGCCATGACGGGCGACGGGGTGAACGACGGCCCGGCGCTGCACGAGGCCGACATCGGCGTCGCGATGGGGCGGCGCGGCACGGAGGTGGCCCGGCAGGCAGCCGATCTCGTACTCGTCGACGACGATCTGGGCACGGTGGTCGCGGCCGTCGAGGAGGGCAGGCGGGTGTACGCCAATGTCCGCCGGTTCCTGCTCTACGGGCTGGCGGGCGGCTCAGCGGAGATCCTGGTGATGCTGCTGGGCCCGTTCCTGGGGCTGACGCTGCCACTGCTGCCCGCGCAGATCCTGTGGATCAACCTGCTGACGCATGGTCTTCCCGGGGTGGCGCTCGGCGCGGAACCCGTGGACCGGGGCGTGATGCGGCGCCCGCCGCGGCCTCCTGCGGAAAGCGTGCTCGGCGCGGGTCTGTGGCCGCGGATCGTCCTGATGGGCGTGGTGATCGGCGTGGTGACGCTGGGCGCCGGCGTGTGGGCGTTCGAGGCGGGGAGGGCATGGCAGTCCCTGGTGTTCCTGGTCCTGGGCGTGGCGCAGTTGGGTGTCGCCCTCGGTTCGCGCGCCCGGCCGGGCACACTGGCCAACCCCTTCCTCGTGGTGGCGGTCGCCGTCGCGCTCGCCCTGCAGGCCGCGGGCGTGTTCGCCGCCCCGCTGCGCTCCCTGCTCGGCACGGAGCCGGTGGGGCTCCTCGAGGTGGGAGTGGCCGGTGTGTCGGGCGTCGTGTGCTATCTGGTGATGCGCGCGCAGGCGGCGGTGCGGCCCGAACACCGCCGCTGAGGCGTGCGGCCCCGGGCCCACGCCGTGCCCGCAGGGGAGGCTCCGTGTCTCGGACCCGGGCGGGCTCTGCGGGGCGGGCGGTGCTGTTCAGCGGCGCTGCTGCGGGTTCCGCTGCCAGGGTCCGGTGATCGCCAGCATGATGCCCGGCGTCTGGATGTTGGCGTACAGCGTCTCGCCGTCCGGGGAGAAGCAGACGCCGGTGAACTCGCTGAACTCGGGCTCCGCTTCGGTGCCGATGTTGTACTCGTTGCGGGCGATGGCGTACGTGTCGCCGCGGTCGGTGGCACCGAAGAGGTGCTGCAGGCCCTCGCCGTCCTCGGCGATGACGAGACCGCCGTAGGGCGAGACGGTCATGTTGTCCGGACCGTCCAGGGCGCCGGGCTCGGAGGGGTCGGCGTTGACCCCGAACCGCACCTTCAGGGTGACGGTGCGGCGGCGGGGGTCGTAGAACCACACCTGGCCGTCGTGCGGCTCGCCCGGGCTCTCGTCACGGGCGAAGGAGGACACGAAGTACGCCCCGCCGTCGCCCCACCACATGCCTTCCAGCTTGCGGGCGCGGGTGACCTCGTGCGCGCCGAACTGCTTGCGCACGGGAGTGGTCCGCGCGTCCCGGTCGGGCACCTCCGTCCAGTCGACGCCGTACACCGTGCCGATGCGGGTCGCGTACGACAGGTCCTCGACGAAACGGCCGCCCGAGTCGTAGCAGCACATGGCTTGGAGCACGCCCGCGTCGTCGGCGAGGCCGCGCAGCGCGCCCCGGCCGTGCTCGAAGCCGTGGGGCGGGGTCCAGCGGTAGAAGAGCCCGTTCGGGCCGGAGGCGTCCTCGGTAAGGTACAGGTGACCGCGCCGGGGGTCGACGACGACGGCCTCGTGGTCGTACCGGCCCAGCGCCTTGATCGGCTTCGGGTCCCGGTTGGCCCGGCGGTCCCGCGGGTCGACCTCGAACACGTAGCCGTGGTCCTTGGTCATGCCGTTCTCGCCGGCGCGGTCGGTGTTCTCCTCGCAGGTGAGCCAGGTGCCCCACGGGGTCGAGCCGCCCGCGCAGTTGGTGGAGGTACCGGCGATGCCGACCCACTCCTCGACGTGGTCGCCGTGCCGGGAGACCTCGACCACCGTGCAGCCGCCGGAGGCGGCCGGGTCGTACACGAGCCCGTCCAGCAGCGGCACGGGGTGGTCGTAGTCGCTCCGCGGACCGCGGAGCTCGTGGTTGTTCACCAGCAGGGTCGCGCCCCGCTCGCCGTCGAACGCTGCGGTGCCGTCATGGTGGGAGGGGGTGCGCTCGCCCGACTCCAGCGCGGTCACCCCGGAGTGGGTGAGGATCCGGTACGAGAACCCTTCGGGCAGGGCCAGCACCCCGTTCGGGTCCGGCGCCAGCGGGCCGTAACCGACCTCGTGGTGCCTGTGTCCCTGCGGGCCCGGGCCGACGGGGCGGCCCAGTGCGCCCGGTGCACTGCCCAGCACGCCCACGCTGCCGGCGAGCACGAGGCCCGCCCCGGCGGCTGAGTGCTTGGTGAAGTCCCTTCGGCTGACCGGCATGTGTGCCCGCCTCCCGTGGTGTCGTGAACGTTGCACCGGCCACGTTTCCCGGCAGGTGCCAACGCAGGTTGAACCGACGGCGACGGCGAGCGGACGCGTTCCCGACGCGACGGGAACGGAGGCGGGACCCGCTCAGTCGCGGCGGGCGGAGCGTGCCTTGAAGGCCGCCTTACGGGCTTCCTTCGCGATCTTCTTGTCCGGGTGGAGACGCCCCATGGCGTCGAGGACGTCGGCCACGGCCGGGTGGTCCGCCTGCCAGGCCTGGTCGAAGAAGCCCGCGTGCTGTTCGACCAGCCCCTGGATCAGCTCGCGCAGTTCGTCCGCCTCCCCACCCGTGGCGAGTTGCGCGGCGATGGTGTCGACCGCCAGCCAGAAGACCATCTGCTCGTCCGGAACGGGGACGTCCTCCGCGCCGTGCTCCACGAGCCAGACCCGGGCCAGCCCGCCGAGTTCGCGGTCGTCGAGGACCTCGCGGAGGGCGGGTTCCGCGGCGTCGCCCGCGAGGGAAAGCGCCTGCTGGCACACCAGACGGCGCCCGGGCGCCTCCTCGTCCCGCCCACGGGCTGCGGCCAGCAGGTCCCGTGAGGCAGTGTCCCGGTCCGCGCGGGAGGCGAACCAGCCCTCGACCTCCTCCTGCGCGCCCGCCTCCGGGTACGTGACGAGTGCGTCGAGCAGCTCGCGAGCCTCGGCGTCCCGGAGGTCGCCGACCAGCGGTGCGTCGACGCCCTCGTCCAGCATCCGCTGCCGCACGGCGTAGAGGCCGAGCGGAGTGAGCCGCACCATGCCGTAGCGGGAGACGTCCTCCTCGTTCTCGTCCTCCGGCGACACGTCCGCCTCGTCGGCCTCCCGCGTCAGCGCCTCGTCCACCGGGCGATAGGCGATGACACCCGTCGGCTCGAGGATCCGGAACTGGTCGTCGAGACGCATCATCGCCGAGGAAACCTCCTCGAGCACCTCGTCGGTGGGCTCGCCCATGTCGTCGGGCACGATCATCGACGCCGCGAGGACGGGCAGCGGCACCATGGCGCCGGAGGAGACGGCCGGGTCCTGGAGAGTGAAGAGGTAGAGGTTGGCCAGAGCACTGTCCAGGAACTCGGTCTCCTCCTCCGGGTTCCACTCCATGGCTTCGAGGTCGAGGGCGTCGGGGTCGATCCGGCCGTTCTCGTCGACCACCCCGTCCAGATCGCCGATGAGGTCCTCGATGTTGGGCGTGGCGGCGTCGGCGAGCACCGTCCCGAACCCCAGCTCCCACAGCTCCAGGATGTCGGAAGGGGCGGGAGAGCCGTTGAGGCCCGCCAGTTCCGGACCGCCCTTCGCGGTCCCCACGGGATCGTCGGTCTCCAGCGTGGGTTCGGCGCCCTCGTCCTCCTCAACCTGCAGCAACTCGGTGTCCACGGCGAGGTTCCAGGCCTCGGACGTCGCTGCGGGCCCCTCGGGGTCGTCCTCCAGACCGAGGCGCCCGGCAGCCTCCTTGAGCTGCTCCGCGAGGAGTTCACCGCCCGCCCCGACGCGTACGCCGTTCTCTGCGGCCCAGCGGGCCAGGCTGACCGCGCGGGCGAAGAGCGGTGCCGCCAGTGCGTCCCGGGCGAGCTCTGCCTCGGCCGGCAGCCGTACGGGAGGCAGGGTGGGGCGGTCGTCTCCGGTCATGGGCGGGCTCCTCGGCGGGCGTCGGCGGAGGCGGAAGGCAGGACCCGGGCGCGCGAGGAGCGCGGAGGCACCGGCGCCCGGTCAGGGAGCCAGCCTAGAGGACATGGGCGGGAAAGTCGTAAGCCGGACGCTGCGGTGTCCGCCCGTGACCTGCCACGACGCTCGGCACGGGAACTGCGGTCCACCACAGGTTCATCCCTGCGTGTCATGTCCGGCCCTGCGGCAGGGCCGCGGTCGTGCTCAGCTGCCCGACGGTGGTTCGGACGTGCGCGGGCCCGCGTCCGGCACGCGAACGCCGGCATCGGCCGCAACCGCCTCCCCCTCCGGGGCGTCGGACGCCTGGGCGCTCCGCGGAGCGGCGGCTCCGGGGCCGTCCACCACGTCGCGTACCAGCAGGGCCGCGCCGGCCACCGCGCCCGGGGTGAGCAGCACCGCGAGGAACGGCAGAAGGAAGCCGAGCACGAGGGGGACCCCGAAGCCGAGCGCCAGCGACCGTCGGGCGCGCACCAGCCGCAGCCGCTCCCGCACCGGGATGCCACGGCGCTGCATGGCGACGGAGGTCAGCTCGACGGTGAGGAAGTAGCCGGATACGCAGAAGCCGAGCACCGGAGCGACGGTCTGGCCCGCCACCGGTACGAAGCCCAGCAGGAACAGCGGCACGGTGAACAGCAGGGCGCGGAAGAGCACGTACAGGCTGTCGCACAGCGACCGCCACAGTCCGACCCACCAGGACTGGTCCGGCCCGGGCGGGCAGTGCCCCTCGGCCTTCTCGACCTCCTCCGAGAGCTTCTCGTAGAACGGATCACCGATGAGGAGGGTCACGGCGGTGAAGGTGAGCACGGCGAGGGCGAGGCCGACCGCCCACAGCAGCACGGCGGACACGATGCGGAGCGCCTCGCGCCAGAAGGTGGACCAGTCGTCGGCGAACGGGGTCGCCCAGGAGGCGATGTCGTCCGCCCGGAAGGCCAGAGCGGTCAGGGCGGCGGCGTACAGCAGGAACGCGATCAGTGCGGGCACCAGCCCGAACGCGTACCAGCGGAAGTGGCCGAACGCCCAGCGCTGCCCGCGCCGCAGGTAACCGAACCCCACCCTGAGATCGCTCATGCCCGGCAGCCTACCGGGGGTGCCGGGGGCACTGCCCCCGGTAGGCCGTGACCTTCGGGCCCGTGCTGTCAGTTGTGGGCGTGCAGGGCCTCGTTGAGGCCGCCCCAGGAGCCGCTGCGCTGCAGGGCTTCGACGGTGCCGGTGGTGGAGTTGCGGCGGAACAGCAGGTTGTGCGCGCCGTTCAGCTCGACCGCCTTGACGACCTGGCCGTCCGGCAGCGTGACGCGAGTGCCGGCGGTGACGTAGAGGCCGGCCTCGACGACGCAGTCGTCGCCGAGCGAGATGCCGATGCCTGCCTGGGCTCCGAGGAGGCAGCGCTCGCCGAGCGAGATGGTCTGCTTGCCCCCGCCGGAGAGGGTGCCCATGATCGAGGCGCTGCCGCCGACATCCGAGCCGTCGCCGACGACGACGCCGGCGCTGATGCGGCCCTCGATCATCGAGGTGCCCAGCGTGCCGGCGTTGAAGTTGCAGAAGCCCTCGTGCATCACGGTGGTGCCCTCGGCGAGGTGGGCGCCGAGGCGGACCCGGTCGGCGTCGCCGATGCGGACGCCCTTCGGCGAGACGTAGTCGGTCATGCGGGGGAACTTGTCGATGCTGGTGACGTTGAGCTGCACGCCGCCGGCGCGGGCGGCGAGCCGGACCTGCTCGACGCGGTCGACGGCGACCGGGCCGAGGTTGGTCCAGGCCACGTTGGACATCAGGCCGAAGATGCCGTCGAGGTTCTGACCGTGCGGGCGGACCAGGCGGTGGCTGAGCAGGTGCAGCCGCAGGTAGGCGTCGTGGGCGTCCAGCGGCTTGTCGCCCAGATCGGCGACGACCGTGCGCACGCCGATGACCTCCACGCCGCGACGCGGGTCGGGACCGAGCGCGTGCGGTGCCGCCTCGCCCAGCAGCGCGGCAGTCTGCTCGGCGCTGAGCCGTTCGGTGCCGGCCGGGCCGGCCTCGGCGGACAGTTCGGGGGCGGGGAACCAGGTGTCGAGGACGGTTCCCTCGTCGGTGACGGTGGCGAGCCCGGCGGCGACGGCGCCGGTGGTGCGGGTGGTGGTGGCTGCATCGGTCATACGCCGAACGCTAGCCCGACCGGCGCGAGGATTGCGAACGGCAGCCGGTGGGCGTGACGTGTGGCGTCCCCGCGGGGCCGGCGCTGCCCAGCACCCGCCCGGGCCCGCGGGGAGACGGGGCCGGGCCGGGCGACGGAGGGGCAGCAGCTACTTCCTGCGGGCCACCACCCGCATCGGCAGCTTGTCCGGGTGGGCGACGGCGGAGGCGACCTCACGGACTTCATGGCCCGGGAGCGGCTCGAAGCGCCAGCGCGCGAGGACGGTGGCCATCGCGAGGGCGATCTCCGTCAGCGCGAAACCGTCGCCGATGCACTTGCGGTTACCGGCGCCGAACGGAATGTATCCCTCGCGGGGGCGTCCCTCCCGGCGTTCGGGCAGCCAGCGGTCGGGGTCGAAGGTGTGCGGGTCGTCGTAGAGGCGCTCGTCGCGGTGCAGGGAGTAGAGGCTGAAGGCGAGTTCGGTGCCCTCCTCCAACCGGTGGCCGGCGATTTCGACCGGTGTGGTGACACGCCGCATGAGGAGCGGGACCGAGTGCATGCGGCCTATCTCGTCGATGACCTGGCGGGTGTAGGTCAGCTTCGGCAGGTCCTCGAAGGCCACGTTCCCGTCGGGCGCCACGCTGTCGATCTCCGCGAGGAGCTTCTCCTCCACCTCGGGGGCCTTGGCCAGTTCGTGGAAGGTCCAGGCGAGCGTGGAGGCGGTCGTCTCGGTGCCGGCGAACATGATGGCGACGAGTTCGTCCCGGATCTCCCGGTCGGTCAGCTTCTCGCCGGTATCCGCGTCGCGGGCGTTGAGCAGCATGGAGAGCAGGTCGTTGTAGTCGACGTCGCCCTCCTTGTGGGAGGCGGCGATGACGTCGTCGATGACCGTGCGCAGCCGTTTCGCCGCCTGGTTGAAACGCTGGTTCGCCGGAATCGGAAGATGGTCGAGCAGGCGCGGGGTGACGGCCCGCAGCAGTGCGTAGCGCAGCAGGATCGGCACGTCGACGCGAACGGCTTCGGCGGCGGGCCGGCTGATGTCGGCGGAGAACATCGTCTCGGCCAGAGTGCCGACGGAGAACTCGGCGAGCTCCTGGTCGACCTGGACGGTCTGCCCGTCGGTCCAGGCGTCGGCCATGGCACGTGCCCGGGACGCCATCGTCTCCGCGTATCCGGCGATCTTGGCCTGGTGGAAGCTGGGCTGCATCAGACGCCGGTGCCGCTTGTGGATGTGGCTGGGCGCGGTCGGCAGCGAGTCGCCCACCAGGACGCGGGCCCGGACGAAGAAGCGCCCCTTGTCGAGATGCCGGGCCTTGGTGACGAGCAGTTCGTGGGTCAGCTCCGCACTGTTGACGAAGTAGATGGGCAGGGTTCCCACGTCCACCCGCACGAAGTCGCCCGTGTGCCGCAGCGACTGCATGAAGTCGAGCGGGCGGCGGACCAGCGGGAGGACGTGTCCGATCAGCGGCATGCGGCCCGGTGCTCGCGGCACCACGGCAGCACTGGTTGCGGCCATCACAGCGTTTCCTTGTCTCGGCACCGGGCCGTCAGTTCGCCATCAGTCGGGTGTGAGGGGTGTTCTGCGCCGGGACGCGCGCGGCGTACTCCTGCGAGTGGGGCAGCAGGTCCCACCACCAGGCGATGCAGGGGATGTCCAGCGGTTCGTTGCTGTCGTCGGTCGGGGTGTCGAGGAAGGTGGAGGGCAGCTGCGCGGGGTCGTCGGGAGTGGTGTAGCGGTGCGAGCTGATGCCCCAGTCCTGCGCGCCCCGGATGAAGTGGCCCAGGCTGCGCAGGTACTGACTCAGCTGCGGGCCGGCGGTCGTGAACGTCAGGTGGTCGCAGAGCCTCTGGAAAAGCACCATGACGCGGTCGCGCTGGGCGACGGCGGTGCGCAGGGCCTCTTCCGGGGCCAGTCCCTGCCGCTGTTCGAGGACGCGCAGCACGTTGAGGTAGTACTGACCGGCGCGGCTCTCCTTGTGGTGGGAGAAGAGGTCGTTGTCCCAGGTGATGACGTAGTAGGCCATCTCGGCGGCGGCCCGAACGGAGCGGTGGTCGCGTTCGCCGGGGTGGAGTTCGTAGCCGTGCCCCATCTCCAGCAGGGGCAGGACGACGGAGGTGGCGCCGTCGTAGAGGCGCATGAGGGTGTAGTCGTTCAGGTCGGGCACCGTCGCTCGGCTGCGGTGCCCGGCCTCCCACACCACGGAGAGGAAGTACTCGCGCAGTGCGTCCACCCAGCGGGTGACCTGAGCCGGCGTACCGTGCTGCGCCATGCGACGGCTCAGGTCGCGCAGACCGTCGGCGAGCGGGTCCTGCGGCAGCATCGGTGCTTCGGGGTTCTGCGCGACGCGCAGCAGACGGGAGAGTTCGCCCGACAGCAGGCCCGGGTCGGCGCCGAGTTCCCCCTCCTCGCAGTGTCCGTCGTCGACGCCGAAGAGCCAGAGGATGAAGTCGGCGAGAAGCTGCACGACCTCCTCGCGCCCCTCGGGGAGGATGCGGGCGGCGAAGGTGCCGATCTCACTGGCGACGAGCTTGTCGCGCAATGGGGGTGAGCCGATGCCGAAAGCGTGCGCCCATGCCGCGTTCCGCTCGTCGACGGCCTGGTGCCGCGGGTGGATGGCCGGGGGTATCGGAGAGTAGACGGGCGGAACGAGCAACCCGTTGTGCACGAGCGATCACCTCAGTCGTTCAGCGGACGGCTGCTCTCCACGCGGGTCTCGGAGAGCCGCCTGCACCGCGGCCTGATCCACGGCACACCGATGCAGCCACCGCAGGGGTTTCGCAGTGGCTGCATCAGTGTGCGAAGACGGCCAGAAGTTGATCACAACGTTTCGAAGCGCTCAACCCCTCGGATGTCGAACTGAGGTGTCAAGAGGGCCTATTGCGCCACTCTCTGCCCGGATCGGCAGCCGGCCCCGGCACCCGGTGCGCTGTCCTCCTTCACCGGCGGCTCCGGCCGGGAGAACGAAAGGGCCACCGGATGCCGGGGACGGAGGTGGGCGGACGGGTGGGTTCGGCAGCGGGTGCCGGTGGAACGGGAACAGCGCGCTGGGGCGGCAGTTCGGGCCCGGGGGCTCGCTCCGGTGCCGACCGGCTCTTCGCGGACCAGGGGTGGCCCGGGGTGAACCGGACCGGCAGAGCGGTCAGCGGACGCGACATCAGCGAAGCGTTCCAAGTCAGTTCCTCCTCCGCCACAGCCAGTTCCAGATCCGGCAGCCGGGAGAGCAGGACGTCGATCCCGGTGTCGGCGATGGCCCGGCCCAGATCCTGGCCGGGGCATTCGTGCGGACCGCCGCTGAAGGCCAGATGCGAGCGGTTCCCGTGCACGGAGGCGGAGGTGTCGGGGCGAATGGCAGGATCGACGTTGCCCGCGGCCAGACCAAGGATCAGCATGTCGCCCTCCTTGATCCGCTTGCCCGCCAGTTCGACGTCACCGGTCGCCCAGCGGCCGAGGTTGGTGGTCATCGGCGGGTCGTCCCACAGCACCTGCTCCAGCGCGTCGGGCAGCGTCATGTGTCCGCCGGCCAGGTTCGCCCGGAAACGACGGTCGGTGAGCACCAGCCGCAGGGTGCCCGCCATCAGGTTGACCGTCGGTTCGTTGGCCGACACGAGCACGACGCGCAGGTGCTCGCGCACCTCCTCGTCGCTCAGCCCGGCGGCATGCTCGATGAGTTTGGAGGGCACGTCGTGCCCGGGCGTGACGCGTTTGCGTTCCACGAGCTGCTGCAACGTCTCGGTGATGTAGTCGTTGCTGGCCACCGCCGTTTCGGTGCCGCCGAGCATGTCGCGCGCCGCGTCGACGAGCTGGGGACCGTACTCCTCCGGCATGCCGAAGAGCTGGGTGACCACACGCAGCGGGAGCTGCGCGGCGAACTGGTCGACCAGGTCGGCTCGGCCGGTGGCGACGAAGTTGTCGATGAGGTGGTGGGAGAAGCGGGTGACGTAGCGTCGGATGCCGCGCGCCTCGAACCGGGACAGGCTGTCGGTCACCGCACGGCGCAGCCGCTCGTGCTCGGTGCCGTCGGCGAACACGCACAACGGCTGCCACGCGGTCAGCGGCGTCAGGGGGTGGTCGGGCGGTACGTTGCCCTCGGCCATGTCGCGCCAGCGGCGCGAGTCCCGGGAGAACAGCGTCGAGGTCCGGGCCACCTCCAGGTTCTCCCGGTGGCCCAGCACCAGCCACGCCGGCAGGTCCCCGTGCACCAGCACGGGGGCCACGGCGCCGTGTTCGGCGCGCAGCTTCTCGTACAGGCCCATCGGGTCGGCGTCGGCCTCCGGCCCGTAGAGGCGCCGCAGGCCGCCCGGCCCCGGGTTGTGCGCCGGGCATCCGGGCGGTGGTGCGGCCGGACCCGGCTCGACGGTGGGCTCACTGGAGGGGGTCACATCGCCTCCGAACTCGTGACAAGGGAACGCAGGTGGTGCATCAGCGTCATCAGGACGTCGCGGCTGGAGTCGCGCTGCCGCGCGTCGCACACGACGATCGGGACACCCGACGGCAGGTCGAGCGCGCCGCGCAGGTCCTCCACCGAGTAGGTGGGGGCGTCCGGGAAGGAGTTGACGGCCACGATGAACGGCACCGACGCCTCCTCCAGCCGGCCCATCACGTCGAAGCTGGCCTCGAGGCGCCGCGTGTCGACGAGGACGACGGCGCCGAGCGCCCCGTCGAACAGGCCGTTCCACAGGAACCAGAACCGCTCCTGCCCGGGCGTGCCGAACAGGTAGAGGACCATCTCCTGGTTGAGGCTGATACGGCCGAAATCCATCGCAACGGTCGTGGCCGTCTTCCGCTCGACGCCGGTGTTGTCGTCGACCGTGGCCCCGGCCTGTGTCATCGTCTCTTCGGTGGTCAGCGGACGGATCTCACTGACCGAACGGACCAGCGTCGTCTTGCCGACGCCGAAGCCGCCCACGACGACGAGCTTGACCGCCACATTGGTCGACGACGGCAGCGCGTCCTCGCTCCGCGGCCCCGTGACCGCCTCAGAGCTTTTTGAGTCCATCGATTACCGCCTCAATCAGTGCGATGTCCGGAAGTGTTGATGCAGGGTTGCGCGTCTGCACCAGTTCTTCGTCCAACAGGTCGGTCAGCAGCACGGTGGTCACGCTGGCGGGCAACCGCAGGTACGCGGAGATCTCCGCCAGGGACAGCGGTGAACCGCACATGCGCAGAATGGCCGCGTGCTCCGGTTGCATGCCGACCTTCGGCTGTTCGCGGGCGACGATCAGCGTGACCAGTCCGAGGCCCGCCGTCTCCGGCGAGTCGGTACGGCCCCCCGTGATGACGTAGAGCCGCTCGGGCGTCTCCGCGTCCTCCCATTCCTGGTCTCTTTCGCTCATACGGGCGATCCGTCATGCCGCGGAGGGCTCGTGAGATGGGCTCCGATGCGCGCCACCAGATCGCGCATGCACTGGCCGACCAGGCCCGCATCGACCCCCTCGTCCGCCAGCACGGCCAGGTGCGCTCCCGCACCGGCCGCCATCAGGTACATGAAGCCGCCGTCGATCTCGATGACGACCATCCGCATCCGCCCGCTGCTGTGCTGGAACTCCGCAGCGACCGCGACGGACAGGCTCTGCAGCCCCGATCCGATGGCAGCGATGCGATCGGCAGTGTCCTGGTCGGTGTCGTGCCGTGCCATGCACAGGCCGTCCGAGGACAGCACCACCACATGACGGGTCTGCGGGACGCTCTCCGCCAGGTCTTTCAGCATCCAGTCCATGTCGGCCTGCCGATCCATCGCTCACTCACCCTCATCCGACGTCGTGTCTGTGCTGCTGTTGCGGGGTGCGGATGTCGTGCGCCCCTCGCCGGACAACCCGCTCGCCAGGTCCGCCATCCACATGCCGGGCTCCGGCGGGGCGGCCCCGCCCTCCGCCTCCGGCGGTGAGGCCGGGCCCCGCGCATCGAAGCGGCCGCGACCGGCCGGACGCTGCCGGCGGCGACGCCGCTGCGGCAGACCGTTGGCGTTGCGCACCGGCTCCTCCCGGGGAGCCGCCCCCCCGGCCTCCTCCTGGAGACCGGTCGCGCGCCGCGGGAGTGCACCCGACGTCCCGCCGTCGCTCGGCGGCCCCGAAGCGGCCGGTTCCGCGGCGGCCGGCGCCGCACGCCGCGGCTCGTGCTCGGCATCGGCCCCCGAACCGACGCCCTCCGAAGCGCTCACGGGAGCACTCGGGTCCGCGGGCGCGGCCCCGATACCGTGTGCGCGCACCGTGACCGGCGCCGTCGTGATCGTCCGGCTCGGCACGACCAGCACGGCCCGCACACCGCCATAGGCGGACGGCGGCAGCGACACCTGGAAGTCGTAGGCCCTCGCCAGGCGTCCGACCACAGCCAGCCCCAGGCGCGGCGCTTCTCCCAGGTCGTTCAGGTCGATCCCGGCGTGTGCCTCCTTGAGCATCTGCTCGGCGCGGGACCGGGCCTCCTCGCTCAGCCCGACACCGCCGTCCTCGATCTCGATCGCGACACCCGCGTGGACCTCGCTCGCCGTGAGGTGCACCTTCGTCTTGGGCGGCGAGTACCGGGTCGCGTTGTCGAGCAGCTCGGCGAGCGCATGGATGAGCGGTTCGACCGCAGGTCCGGTGACGGCGACGTCGACCACCGAGTGCAGCTCGACGCGCTGGTAGTCGGTGATGCGCGACATCGCGCCACGCATCACGCTGTAGAGCGCGACCGGCTTCCTCCACTGCCTGCCGGGGCGTGCCCCGCCCAGCACGGCGATGCTGTCGGCAAGGCGACCGATCAGCGCGGTGCCGTGGTCCAGTTTGAGCAGGTCGGCGAAGAAGTCGGGCCTGCTGCCGTGCCGTTCCTCCATCTCGCGCAGGTCGCGGGCCTGCTGGTGGATGACGGCCTGCACACGGCGAGCGATGTTGACCACACCCCGCTGCGCGGAGTCGCGCAGCGTCTCCTCGGCCTGCACGGCCTGTACGACGCTGCGCAGCAGCTCCCGGTGGGCGGACCGGAATTCGGCGCTGAGCCGCTCGTCGGCGGACTCCATGGACAGCAGGACGTCCTCGGCGAACTCGCCCTCCTGCAGGCGCTCGACAGCTTCGGGCAGAAGCTGCTGCGCCAGCGCCGTCGTGGCGGCCTCCTGCTGGATCAGGCGACTGCTCAGCGCCTCTTCCCGCTCGGCGTGCCGGGCGCGCTCGGCGGCCGCCGCGGCGCCACGGCGGGCCACCTCCGCCGCGAGCACGGCGACGGCGAGCGTTGCCACCGCCCCGCACCAGATGACCGCCGCGCGGGCCTCGACCTGTACGACCAGGGCGGCGACGACGGTCACCACCGCGGTCACTGCGGCGGGCAGGAACCACGCCGCCGCAGGAACGGACCGCGGGCCTCCGGGGGACGATCCAGCACGAACCATCAGCATCCTCACAATGTCGAAGCGGCGAACGCGACAGTGGTGTTCGTTCGCCGAGCAACCGAAAGTCGGCCGGTCGAGCGCACGGCCGACACGGCGACAGGACAGGGAGAGACGAGGAGATCCACTGCGTCAGCGCTCCGAGTCCTCGGCAGCATAGCTGTCATGAACTCATAGATCACACAGGCTACTTGGCGGATCATCGGTTTCAGGCATTGCAATGCGGTCACGCCGCGGCCCCCGTCGCTGCCGGTCGGCTCGACGCGCGGCCCGGGAGTCAGTGCGTGCCGACACCGCGGGAGGCGAGGGGCTCCAGACAACCCCGGAGCGCCTCCGGATCGACAGCGCGTCCACTCAGGAGCAGTTGCAGCGTCAGCCCGTCGACGAGGGCGGCCAGGGCGCGGGCGGTGGCGTCGTCGGGCGTGCGGCGCCGCAGGATCGCGGCCAGTCCGTCGATGCACTCGGCGGCCAGCGGCCGCACCGCGTCGTGGCGCAGTGCCGCGAGATACAACTCGTACTCGACGCGGGTACGGGCCAGGCCGCCGGTGAGGGAGTTCTCGATGAGCCGCGCGGTCTCCGCCGCCAGGTCGGCGTCTGCGGGCAGACCGCGTTCCCAGCTGTCCACGGCCGCCAGCCAGTCCGCGCCCATCCGCTCCAGCGCCGCGACGAGCAGGTCGTCGCGGGAGGCGAAGTGGTAGGTGGTCGAGCCGAGAGGGACGTCGGCCGAGGCGGCGACGCGGCGGTGGCTGAGCCCCGCGATGCCGTGCTCCGCGACGACGCGGATCGCGGCGTCGACGAGACGGCGGCGACGGTCGGGGTCGTGCCGGCGCACAGCGGCCATCAGTGAGCCCCTCCGAGGTTCAGCAGGACCACTCCGGCGATGACGAGCAGCAGGCCGAGGATCTTCGGGAGGGTGACGGCCTCGCCGATGAAGACCATGCCGATGGCCGCGACGGCCGCGGTCCCCAGCCCCGCCCAGATGGCGTAGGCGGTGCCCACGGACATGGTCCGCAGCGTCTGGGCGAGGAGGAAGAACGCGACGAGATAGCCGGCGACCGTGGCGAGCGACGGCCACAGCCGCGTGAACCCGTCGCTGTACTTCATCGCCGTGGTCCCCAGGACCTCCGCGAGGATCGCCGCGCCCAGTGTCAGATAGACCATGTGTACGAGCGTACACAACGATATGTACGCCCGTACACAAGACGGCGGTCCCGGGCACCCACCGCGTCCCTCGGGAACGCGTGGGCGGCCGGGACCGCCGGTCGGCCGGAGCGGCGCTCAGACGTTGAAGCCCAGTGCCCGGAGCTGCTCGCGACCGTCGTCGGTGATCTTGTCCGGACCCCACGGCGGCATCCAGACCCAGTTGATCTTCAGCTCCTTGACGATGCCCTCGGTCGCGGACTTCGCCTGGTCCTCGATGACGTCGGTCAGCGGACAGGCCGCCGAGGTGAGCGTCATGTCCAGGGTCGCCACGTTGTCGTCGTCCACGTGAACGCCGTAGATCAGTCCGAGGTTGACGACGTCGATGCCCAGCTCGGGGTCGACGACGTCGTAGAGCGCCTCGCGGACCTCTTCCTCGCCCGCCGGCTTGGTGGTGGTCTCGGTCATGAGGTCTTCTCCTTCACCGCATCCTCGCCCAGTGCCTGGGCGGTGGCGTCCTTCCATGCCATCCAGCTGAGCAGCGCGCACTTCACCCGTGCCGGGTACTTGGACACGCCCGCGAAGGCGACCGCGTCGTCGAGGACGTCCTCCATGGCGTCGTCCGGCTCGAGCTGCCCCCGGGACTGCATGAGCTCCAGAAAAGTCTCCTGGATCTCGCGGGCCCTGCTCAGCTCCTTGCCGACCAGCAGCTCGTTGAGCACCGACGCGCTGGCCTGACTGATGGAGCAGCCCTGGCCCTCGTAGCTCACGTCGGCCACGGTGTCGCCCTCGTACCGCACCCGCAGGGTGATCTCGTCACCGCACGTCGGGTTGACGTGGTGCACCTCGGCGTCGCCTTCGCGCAGGCCGCGCCCGTGCGGGTTCTTGTAGTGATCCAGGATCACTTCCTGGTACATCGAGTCGAGCTTCACGCCTCGTCCTTACCCGTCGTCCTCAGCCGAAGAAGTTCCGTACGTGCTCCAGCCCGTCCACCAGGGCGTCGACCTCGGCCGGCGTGGAGTACAGGTAGAACGACGCTCGCGTGGTCGCAGGAATTCCGTACCGCAGGCAGACGGGTCGCGCGCAGTGGTGACCGACCCGGACCGCGATGCCCTGTTCGTCCAGCACCTGCCCCACGTCGTGCGGGTGGATGTCGCCCAGGGTGAACGAGAGCGCGGCGACACGGTCCTCGGCCGTGTTGGGGCCGATGATGCGCAGGTCGGGGACATCGTTGAGCCTGTCCACGGCGTACTCGGTCAGCGCCTGCTCGTGCCGGGCGACCCGGTCCATGCCGATCGCCGACAGGTAGTCGACGGCCGCACCGAGCCCGACCGCCTGCGCGATGGGAGGGGTGCCCGCCTCGAACTTGTGCGGCGCGGGCGCGTAGGTCGAGGAGTGCATCGAGACCGTCTCGATCATCTCCCCGCCGCCCAGGAACGGCGGCAGGTCGTCGAGCAGCCCCTGCCGTCCCCAGAGCACACCTATACCGGTCGGGCCGCACATCTTGTGGCCGGTGAAGGCCACGAAGTCGGCCTGGAGGGCCTGCACGTCCACCGGCATGTGCGGGGTGGCCTGCGAGGCATCGATCACCACCAGCGCGCCGACCTCCTGGGCACGGCGCACGATCTCCTCGACCGGGTTGTGCGTGCCGAGGATGTTCGAGACCAGCACGAACGAGACGACCTTGGTCTTCTCGGTGATGATCTCGTCGATCCGGGAGAGGTCGAGGCGGCCCTCGTCGGTCAGACCGAACCACTTCAGCTTCGCGCCGGTGCGCTGCGCCAGCAGCTGCCACGGGACGATGTTGGAGTGGTGCTCCATCTCCGTGATGACGATCTCGGACTCGTGCGAGACCCGGTACGGCTCGTCGGCCCAGCCGAGCATGTTGGCGACCAGGTTGAGCGACTCGGAGGCGTTCTTGGTGAACACCACCTCGTCGCGGCTCGGGGCGTTGACGAACGACGCCACCTTGTCGCGCGCCCCCTCGTACAGCGCCGTGGCCTCCTCGGCGAGGACGTGCACGCCGCGGTGGACGTTCGCGTTGTGCCGCTCGTTGTACTCGGCCATCGCGTCGAGGACCTGCCGCGGCTTCTGCGAGGTCGCCGCGTTGTCCAGATACACGAGTCGCTGCCCGTCGTGGACCGTGCGGTCCAGGATGGGGAAGTCCTTGCGGAGCGCCTCGGTGTCGAGGAGGCCCGGCAGCTGTGTCACGCGGTCACCTCTCCCTTCACGTACTCCTCGTAGCCCTCGGCCTCGAGCTTGTCGGCAAGCTCGGGACCGCCGGACTCGGCGATGCGGCCCTTGGCGAAGACGTGGACGTGGTCGGGCTTGATATAGCGCAGGATACGCGTGTAGTGGGTGATCAGCATGGTGCCGACCTCACCGTGCTCCCGGACGCGGTTGACGCCCTCGGAGACGACCCGCAGCGCGTCGACGTCGAGACCGGAGTCGGTCTCGTCGAGCACGGCGATCTTCGGCTTGAGCAGTTCGAGCTGGAGGATCTCGTGGCGCTTCTTCTCACCGCCGGAGAAGCCCTCGTTGACGTTCCGCTCGGCGAACGCCGGGTCGATCTGGAGGCGCTCCATGGCCTCCTTGACCTCCTTGACCCAGGTGCGCAGCTTCGGGGCCTCGCCGCGGATCGCGGTGGCGGAGGTGCGCAGGAAGTTCGAGACGGAGACGCCGGGCACCTCGACCGGGTACTGCATGGCGAGGAAGAGGCCGGCACGGGCGCGCTCGTCGGGAGTCATCTCGAGGACGTCCTCGCCGTCGAGCTTCACCGAGCCGCCGGTGATCGTGTACTTGGGGTGGCCGGCCAGCGAGTAGGCCAGCGTCGACTTGCCGGAGCCGTTCGGACCCATGATCGCGTGGGTCTCGCCCTGCTTCACGGTCAGGTCGACGCCACGGAGGATCTCGCGCGAACCGTTCTCGGTGTCGACGGAGACGTGCAGGTCGTTGATCTCAAGCGTTGCCATGGGGAACTCAGGACTCCTGGGTGACGGAGACGAGCACACCCGCGTCGGGGCCGTCTCCTTCGATCTTGACGGGGTATACGGGGACGGGTCGGGTCGCGGGCAGGCCGGAGGGCTTACCGGTGCGCAGGTCGAAGCTGGAGCCGTGCAGCCAGCACTCGATCTGGCAGTCCTCCACCTCGCCCTCGGAGAGCGAGACGTTCGCGTGGGAGCAGATGTCGTAGATCGCGAACACCTCTCCCTCGGTGCGGACCACCGACACGGGAGTGCTGTCGATCTCCACCCGCTTGGGGGTGTCCTCCTCCAGCTCGCCCAGGGTGGCGACGCGGACGAAACCGGCTGCGTCACTCATGCGACGGACGCCTCCAGCTCTTCCTCGATCTTGGCGATGAGGCGCTCCTCGACGTCGGGCAGGCCGATCTGCTGGACCAGTTCGGCGAAGAAGCCGCGGACCACCAGGCGGCGGGCCTCCTTCTCCGGAATGCCGCGGGCCATCAGGTAGAACAGCTGCTCGTCGTCGAAGCGTCCGGTGGCCGAGGCGTGACCGGCCCCGACGATCTCACCGGTCTCGATCTCCAGGTTGGGGACCGAGTCGACCCGCGCGCCGTCGGTGAGGACGAGGTTGCGGTTGAGCTCGTAGGTGTCGGTGCCCTCGGCGGCCTTGCGGATCAGGACGTCGCCGATCCACACGGCGTGGGCCTCGCTGCCCTGCAGGGCGCCCTTGTAGGCGACGTTGCTGCGGCAGTGGGGGCTCTCGTGGTCGACGAACAGCCGGTGCTCCTGGTGCTGGCCGTCGTCGGTGAAGTAGACGCCGTACAGCTCGGCCTCGCCGCCGGGGCCCGCATAGGTGACCCGGGGGTTGAGCCGGACCACGTCGCCGCCGAAGGTGACGACCACGGACTTGAAGGTGGCGTCGCGGCCGACCAGCGCGTCGTGCTGGGAGCAGTGCACGGCGGTGTCGTCCCAGTCCTGCACCGACACGACGGTCAGCTTGGCGCCGTCGCCGAGGACGTACTCGACGTTGGCGGAACGGACGCCGTCGCCGGTGTGGTCGATGACGATCACGGCCTCGGCGAAGGCACCGAGCTCGAAGACGGTGTGCCCGTAGGTCACGCCGCCCTGGCCGTGGAGGGTGACGCGGATCGGCTCGCCGAGCACCGACTCCTTCGGCACCGAGACGACGGTCGCCTTCTCGAAGGAGCTGTACGCCTGGGCGGCGACCCGGTCCACGGGGGTGCCGGCCCGGCCGAGGCGGGCGTCGTCACGGGCCACGGTCTCCACCGTGACGCCGTCGGGGGCGGAGACCTCCGCCTTGAGGGAGCCCGAGGCCTCGGCGGAGCCGTCGTGCAGGCCCTTGAGCCGCTCGAGGGGAGTGAAGCGCCACTCCTCCTCGCGGCCGTGCGGCACCGGGAAGTCGGCCACGTCGTAGGACGGCTCGGCGCTCATCCTGGTGGCGACGGTGGACTCGTCGGCCACCGCGATGCCGCCGGAGGCGGTGGAACCCGCCGGAATGTTCTGACTCTCAGCCATGGCTGTCGTCGTGCTCTCTTTCTGCCTTCGGTCTTCTCCGCCCGCCTCCGGGCGCCTGCGGGGGCCGGGGTCACCCCCGGCTCCGGTGACGTGCGGCACGGGTGCGGGCCACGGCCCTCCGGTGGAGGACCGCGACCGCGCACCGGGCGGCCGTCGGGTCGCGCCGGCGGCGTCAGCCGACCGCGCCCTCCATCTGCAGCTCGATCAGCCGGTTGAGCTCCAGCGCGTACTCCATGGGCAGTTCCTTGGCGATGGGCTCGACGAAACCGCGCACGATCATCGCCATGGCCTCGTCCTCGGAGAGGCCGCGACTCATCAGGTAGAAGAGCTGGTCGTCGCTGACCTTGGAGACGGTGGCCTCGTGGCCCATCGTCACGTCGTCCTCGCGGACGTCGACGTACGGGTAGGTGTCGGACCGCGAGATGGTGTCCACCAGCAGCGCGTCGCAGAGCACGTTGGACTTCGAGCCCTCGGCACCCTCGCCGATCTCGATCAGGCCGCGGTAGGAGGTGCGACCGCCGGAGCGGGCCACCGACTTGGAGACGATGTTCGAGGAGGTCCGCGGCGCCATGTGGACCATCTTGGCGCCGGCGTCCTGGTGCTGGCCCTCGCCCGCGAAGGCGACGGACAACGTCTCGCCCTTGGCGTGCTCGCCCATCAGGTACACGGCCGGGTACTTCATCGTCACCTTGGAGCCGAGGTTGCCGTCGACCCACTCCATGGTCGCGCCCTCGTAGGCCACGGCGCGCTTGGTGACCAGGTTGTAGACGTTGTTCGACCAGTTCTGGATGGTCGTGTAGCGGCAGCGGCCGCCCTTCTTGACGATGATCTCCACAACCGCGGAGTGCAGCGAGTCCGAGTCGTAGATCGGCGCCGTGCAGCCCTCGACGTAGTGCACGTAGGCGTTCTCGTCGACGATGATCAGCGTCCGCTCGAACTGGCCCATGTTCTCGGTGTTGATCCGGAAGTAGGCCTGCAGCGGGATGTCGACGTGGACGCCCGGCGGCACGTAGATGAAGGAGCCTCCGGACCACACGGCGGTGTTCAGCGCGGCGAACTTGTTGTCGCCCGCCGGGATCACGGTGCCGAAGTGCTCCTGGAAGATCTCCGGGTGCTCGCGCAGCGCGGTGTCGGTGTCCAGGAAGAGGACGCCCTGGCTCTCCAGGTCCTCGCGGATCTGGTGGTAGACGACCTCCGACTCGTACTGCGCTGCGACACCGGCCACCAGGCGCTGCTTCTCCGCCTCGGGGATACCCAGCTTGTCGTAGGTGTTCTTGATGTCCTCGGGCAGGTCCTCCCAGGAGGCGGCCTGCTTCTCCGTGGAGCGGACGAAGTACTTGATGTTGTCGAAGTCGATACCGCTCAGGTCCGAGCCCCAGGTGGGCATCGGCTTCTTCTCGAACAGCTTGAGGCCCTTCAGACGCAGCTTCAGCATCCAGTCGGGCTCGTTCTTCTTGTCCGAGATGTCACGGACGACGTTCTCGTTGAGCCCGCGCTTGGCGGCGGCGCCGGCGGCGTCGGAGTCGGCCCAGCCGTACTCGTACCGGCCCAGGCCCTCGAGCTCGGGGTGGGCAGTCTCCGTGGGGAGAGTCATGCGGGGTTCCTCCCGGCCGTTTCTTTCGCAGATGCTGTGGTGGCTGTCGTGGCGTTCGGACTGCTGTCGCGGTCGGTCCCGCCGTCGCTCGGGTTGGTGGTCGTCGGCGCCTGCGCCTGGGGCACGTAGGTCGTGCACACCCCGTCGCCGTGGGCGATGGTGGCGAGGCGCTGCACGTGCGTTCCGAGCAGGCGGGAGAAGACCTCGGTCTCCGCCTCGCACAACTGCGGGAACTGCTCGGCGGTGTGCGCCACCGGGCAGTGGTGCTGGCAGAGCTGCTCTCCCGTCGCGGCAGGAGCACTGCGCGCGGTGGCAGCGTACCCGTCCTCGGTGAGGGCCTCGGCCAGCACGGCGGTGCGTTGCGCGGGCGGCACCTCCTGCAGGGCCTCCCGGTACCGCTCCGTCTGCGCCCGGACGCGGGCCCGGGCGAACGCCGCGACCGCGGCCTCGCCCTCGGCTCCACCACCGGCACTGTCGGCGATCCAGCGCAGGGCGTCGGCGGCGAGCTGGTCGTAGGCCTGGTCGAAGGCGTCCCGACCGGCGTCGGTGAGCGCGAAGACCTTGGCCGGCCGACCACGCCCCCGGCTGCCGTACACCCGCTGCGCGCGGGCCTCGACGACCCCCTCGGAAACGAGGTGGTCGAGGTGCCTGCGGACGGCCGCCTGGGTGAGTCCCAGCCGCTCGGCCAGTTCGGCGGCGGTGGACGGACCGTGGTCCAGTACGGAACGGGCCACCTTGTTACGGGTGCCGTGCTGCTCGTCCTGGGAGCCGGGCACGGGGGAGCCGCCGGCGGCCGGTCCGGCCGTCGTGCGGGGCTCCTGCGTCTCGCCCGTCTTTTTCACAACGTCATTGTTGCGTAATTCTTCGGACGCAGGCAAGCCCGGCTGTGACGTGCAGCAATGGCATGCATCACGCAAGGTAAGCCTTGCCTCACCCGACCTCACCCGACCTCACGCGCCCCGTGAACCCCGCTGACCGGCGCGGTCGCGGGCTCCCTAGACTTCCCCGTATGCGCAACGCACCGGCTGTCGAGATCGCGGGCCTGGTCAAGCGGTACGGCAGTACGACCGCGGTGGACGGACTCGACCTCACCGTCGAACGCGGCTCCGTGACCTCGGTACTCGGCCCGAACGGAGCCGGCAAGACCACCACCGTCGAAACCTGCGAGGGATTCCGCCGGCCCGACGACGGCCACGTTCGGGTCCTCGGCCTCGACCCCGTCACCCGGACGGCCGAACTGCGCCCGCGACTCGGCGTGATGCTGCAGAGCGGCGGCGTCTACCCCACCGCCCGCGCCCAGGAGATGCTGCGGCACCTAGCCGCCCTGCACGCCCACCCCCTCGACACCGGGGCGCTCACCGAACGCCTCGGGCTGGGCGGCTGCGGCCGGACCCCCTACCGGCGGCTCTCCGGCGGCCAGCAGCGCCGCCTGGCACTCGCCATGGCCGTCGTCGGACGTCCCGAACTGGTCTTCCTCGACGAGCCGACGGCCGGACTCGACCCGCAGGCACGCCGCGCCACCTGGGACCTCGTGCGGGAACTCCGCTCCGACGGCGTCACCGTGGTGCTCAGCACCCACCACATGGAGGAGGCCGAGGAGCTCTCCGACCACGTCGCGATCGTGGACGGCGGTACGGTGATCGCCGAGGGCACCCCCGAGGAGCTGTGCCGCGGCGGCGCCGAGAACACCCTGCGCTTCACCGGGCAGCCCGGTCTGGACCTCGCCTCGTTGCTGAAAGCCCTCCCCCCGGACACCGGCGTCGCCGAACTCAGCCCCGGCGGCTACCGGCTCACCGGCACCGTCGACCCGACCCTGCTCGCGACGGTCACCTCCTGGTGTGCACAGAACGGCGTCATGCCGGACCGCATCACGGTCGAGCGCCGCACCCTGGAGGACGTCTTCCTGGAACTCACCGGCAAGGAGCTGCGCGGATGACCGCCCCGGACGAAGGCACGTTCACCCCGCGCCCCGGAGCCGCACCGCTGCCCCGCATGATCGCCGCGCAGGCGGCGTTGGAGACCCGCCTGCTGCTCCGCCACGGCGAACAACTGCTGCTCACCGTCGTCATCCCCACCCTCGTGCTGGTGCTCTTCGGGACCCTCCACATCGTGGACCTGCCGGCCGGAACCGCGGCGGACGGCGGCGACGCCGCCGCACGGGTCGACTACCTGGCCCCCGGCGTCCTGGCGCTCGCGGTGCTGTCCACCGCCTTCACCGGACAGGCCATCGCCACCGGCTTCGAACGACGCTACGGCGTACTCAAACGGCTCGGCGCGTCGCCGCTCCCCCGCTGGGCACTGATGGCCGCCAAGTCCGGCGCGGTCCTGGTCACGGAAGCCCTCCAGATCACGCTGCTCTGCGCGGTGGCCCTCGCCCTCGGGTGGTCACCGGCCGGCAGTGCGGCAGCGGCGGCGGCACTGGTGCTCCTGGGCACGGCCGCTCTCTCCGGTCTGGGCCTGCTCATGGCCGGCACGCTGCGCGCCGAGGCCACCCTCGCCGCCGCCAACCTCGTCTTCGTACTCCTGCTGTTCGGCGGTGGCGTCGTCGTGCCCCTGTCCACGTTCCCCACCCCGCTCACCGCGGTGCTGGAGCTCACCCCCGTCGCCGCCCTCTCCGACGGCCTGCGGCAGGTGCTGCAGGACGGGTCCGGCACCGGCACGCCGTGGGGCGACCTGGCGGTACTCGCCGTGTGGGCGGTGCTGGGGCTCGGAGCGGCGGCGCGCTTCTTCCGCTGGGAGTAACGCGCACCTCCGGCGGACAGCGGACCGTCGGAGCAGAGGCACCGGTCGAACCCCGACCCTTGTGAAGGCACGCACAAGTCGCCTGCCTACCATGTGCGGGTGCCGAACATGCTCGAACTGGTACGCAACCCCGTCGCGTACATCGCCGCCCGCTGGACCCCCGACCAGCGGACTCTTCAACGCGCCACCGCGTCCTCCCTGGTGATGAGCGTGCTCATCGTGGTCACCGGAGGCGCGGTGCGGCTCACCGGTTCCGGTCTGGGCTGCGACACCTGGCCCAAGTGCAGCGACGACAGCCTGGTCGCCACCGCCGAGATGGGCATGCACGGCGCGATCGAGTTCGGCAACCGGATGCTCACCTACGTGCTGTGCGCAGCGGTCGGCTGGGCCATCGTCGCCACGCGCAGCGCCGAACCGGCGCGACGCGGGCTGAGCCGCCTGGCCTGGGCGCAGTTCTGGATCGTGATGTCCAACGCCATGCTCGGCGGCGTCGCGGTGCTCAGCGGCCTCAACCCCTACACCGTCGCCGGCCACTTCGTCGCGGCCAGCGCCCTGGTGACCGTCGCCGCGGTGACCTGGCTCCGTGCGCGGGAAGGGGACGGCGCGCCGCGGCCGCTGGTGGGCGGGCCGGTGCGGCAGCTGGTGCGGCTGCTCACCGGGGTCACGGCCGCGCTGATCGTCATGGGAACCGTCGTGACCGGCGCCGGGCCACACGCGGGCGACAGCAGCAACGTGCCGCGGATGCCCGTGGACTGGGAGTTCGTCGCCCGGATCCACTCCGCCCTGGCCTGGCTGGTACTGGCCCTGGCGCTGCTCACCTGGCTGTCGCTGCGCGTCTTCGACGCACCCCGGGGTCCCCGCGCCCGGATCCGCGAGCTGCTCGTGGTGCTGGCGGTGCAGGGAGCGATCGGCTACGCCCAGTACCTGCTGGAGCTGCCGGAGGTCCTGGTGGGCCTGCACATGCTGGGGTCCACGCTGATGTGGATCGCGGTGGTGCGGCTGCTCCTCTCGCTGCGGGAGCGCGGCGCGCCCGGCGGGCAGGCTCACGGGCCGGTGACCGTCCCCGAGGAGGAGGCGGTAGCCCTCGCACCGTCCGGCGGCCGGAGCGCGTAGCGGCACCGTTCGGGTGCCAGGACGCGGAACGTCGCCGCTACGGAACGCTGTGGCCTGGATCTCCCCCGCGTGCGGTCCCGTGACCTGCACGCATACCCGTCGGTAGCATGCGGGTATGGCAGAGACACAACACGCGGAGGACGCCGCGGACGAGACGACCGCTTCCGCCGAGAGTTCCCGCCCGTCCGGCTCCGGCAGGGACGCACGCCGGGTGGCCCGATTGGCCAGGCGGATCAACGCGTTCGCAGCCGCCCACGGAGGCGGCGCGGAGGGCCAGATCGCCTACCTGGGGCAGCGCGGCGCGCGCATCGTCCTGGTGGGCGAGAACGGCGACTGGGGCGACCTGGTGGCTCCCTCGCAGAAGATCGCGGAACAGGCCGTGGAACGGGCGGGCATCACCGTCCACGAGACGTTCGACGGCGCGATGGCGGAGAAGGTGCGGACAGGGCGCTACGAGTGGTCGCGCATGGCCGGCATCCAGATCGGCGGAGCGTCCAACGGCTGACGCCGGTCCCGACATGCCGGGTGCCCGGACGCGACGCGTCCGGGCACCCGGCATGTCGGCCGGTGCGGCGCGTGTCCGTCAGCGCAGGAAGGGGTCGATCGCCACGGCGAGGAAGAGCACCGAGACGTAGGTGATCGACCAGTGGAAGAGCCGCATCTCCTTGAGCTTCGCACCGGTGAGGCCGGCCTTGGCGCGACCCTGGAGGGCGTGCGCCTCCCACAGCCACCAGCCGCCCGCCAGCGCGGCGACCAGCGGGTAGAACCAGCCGACGTGACCGAGCGGCCAGAGCAGCAGCGACACGCCGACCATGACCCAGCTGTAGACGACGATCTGCCGCGCGACAACGGTGTTGGCCGCGATCACCGGAAGCATCGGGACGCCGACGCGCGCGTAGTCGTCCTTGACCTTCATCGAGAGCGGCCAGTAGTGCGGCGGCGTCCAGAAGAAGATCACCAGGAACAGCACCACGGCCGCCCAGCTCAGGTCGTTCGTCACCGACGACCAGCCGATGAGCACCGGCATGCAGCCGGCGATGCCGCCCCACACGATGTTCTGCGAGGTCCGCCGCTTCAGGAGCATCGTGTAGACCACGACGTAGAACAGCAGTGCACCGAGCGACAGGGCGGCGGAGAGCCAGTTGACGAGCAACCCGAACCAGAGGGTCGAGACCACTGCGAGGGACAGGCCGAAGACGAGCCCCTCGCGCGGCGACACGATGCCCGTGACCAGCGGACGCTGCTCGGTGCGGTGCATCAGCGCGTCGATGTCCCGGTCCAGGTACATGTTCAGTGCGTTCGCGCCGCCCGCGGAGAGATAGCCGCCGAGGCACGTGAAGAGGACCAGCAGCAGATCGGGCACGCCCTGAGCGGCGAGGAACATCACCGGGATGGTGGTGATGAGCAGCAGTTCGATGATGCGGGGCTTGGTGAGGGCGACGAACGCCTTCACCCGGGTACCGAACGAACGGGGGACGGTGCTGCCCTCGAGCACGCCCGCGGGACGGGATTCGACGGCCGTCACGAACACCCCTGATACGTCATCGATCGAACGAGCCACCGGTCTTCGCGTGGACACACGCGCCCCGGGCGTCAAGATCCTGGGGAGGGCTCGCACCTACCACGCCACTCTAGACGCCCGCCATACCTCGATCGTCGCGGGGGTCCCACGTGTTCGGTACGCCGCCGACCGTCCGCTGCCCGGAACACGTGAGCGGGGCGTGGTCGTTCTCCGGTGGGAGCACGCCGTGGGGCACGTCTGCGCGGATGAGAGAGGGCGCGCCCGTACGAGAAGTCGCCTTCCCACTCTTCGAGCAGGTCGCGAGCGGGACACGGCGCAGCGGTACGCTCGACAACGCCCGGTGCACACCGTCCGTCACCGGCCCTTCGACATGTGAGAGGAGCCCTGACGCAGGGTGAGCGAGAAGCCGACCACCACAGATCTCGAATGGACCGACCTGGACCAGCGAGCCGTCGACACGGTGAGGGTCCTGGCCATGGACTCCGTGCAGAAGGTCGGCAACGGCCACCCCGGCACGGCGATGAGCCTGGCCCCTGCCGCCTACCTGCTCTTCCAGAAGCTGATGCGGCACGACCCGGCCGACGCCGACTGGACCGGGCGCGACCGGTTCGTGCTCTCCGTGGGCCACTCCAGCCTGACGCTCTACATCCAGCTCTACATGGCCGGCTACGGTCTGGAGCTCGACGACCTGAAGGCCTTCCGCACGTGGGACAGCCTCACACCCGGGCATCCCGAGTACGGCCACACCCGCGGCGTGGAGACCACCACCGGCCCGCTCGGGCAGGGCGTGGCCAATGCCGTGGGCATGGCGATGTCCGCCCGCTACGAGCGCGGACTGTTCGACCCGGACACGCCGAAGGGCGAGTCGCCGTTCGACCACACGATCTGGTGTCTCGCCGGCGACGGCGACATTCAGGAGGGCATCTCCTCGGAGGCGTCCTCACTGGCCGGGCACCAGAAGCTCGGGAACCTCGTGCTGCTGTGGGACGACAACCACATCTCCATCGAGGGCGACACCTCCGGTGCGATCTCCGAGGACACCGTCGCCCGCTACGAGGCCTACGGCTGGCACGTGCAGCGCGTCGAGCCGCTGGAGAACGGCGACCTCGACCCGGTCGCGCTGCACGCGGCCCTGGAGGCGGCGCGTGCGGAGACCGAGCGGCCGTCGTTCATCGCGGTCCGGTCCATCATCGCCTGGCCGGCGCCGCACGCGCAGAACACCGGTGCCGCGCACGGCGCCGCGCTCGGCGAGGAGGAGGTCGCGGCCACCAAGCGTGTGCTGGGCTTCGACCCCGAACAGCACTTCCAGGTCGACGAGGACGTGCTGGCCCACGTCCGCAGGGCCGGGGACCGGGGCCGTGAGCTGCGGGCCGAGTGGGACAAGCAGCTCGCCGCCTGGCGCAGCGCCAACCCGGAACGGAGCGCGGAGTACGACCGGATCCGCGCCGACGAGCTGCCGGAGGGCTGGGAGCAGAAGCTGCCGGCCTTCGAGGCCGGCAAGGACATGGCGACCCGCAAGGCCTCCGGCGCCGTGCTGAAGGCCCTGGGCCCGGTGATCCCGGAGCTGTGGGGCGGCTCCGCCGACCTGGCCGGCTCCAACAACACCACGTTCGCGGAGACGTCTTTCCTGCCGGAGGGGAACCGGCTCCCGCACGCCAGCCCGTACGGCCGCACCGTCCACTTCGGTATCCGCGAGCACGCGATGGCCGCGGCCATGAACGGCATCGCGCTCCACGGCAACACGCGCATCTACGGCGGAACGTTCCTCACGTTCTCCGACTACATGCGCAACTCGGTGCGCCTGGCGGCGCTCATGAAGGCGCCCGTGACGCACGTGTGGACGCACGACTCGATCGGCCTGGGCGAGGACGGCCCCACCCACCAGCCGGTCGAGCACCTGGCGGCACTGCGCGCCATCCCGGGCCTGAAGGTGGTCCGGCCGGCGGACGCCAACGAGACCGCGATCGCCTGGGCGGAGATCCTGCGCCGCCACAAGCCCGACCCGGCGCCCCACGGGCTGGCCCTGACCCGGCAGAACGTCCCGACCTACGAGGCGAACGAGGCGGCCGCCAAGGGCGGCTACGTCTTCGCCGAGGCCGAGGGCGGCAGCCCCGAGGTCCTGCTGATCGGCACCGGTTCCGAGCTGCAGCTGGCCGTGGAGGCACGGGAGCAACTGCAGGCCCGGGGCGTGCCGACGCGCGTGGTGTCCATGCCGTGCGTGGAGTGGTTCGAGGAGCAGGACCGTGCGTACCGCGAGTCCGTGCTGCCGCCGCAGGTGCGGGCGCGGGTCGCCGTGGAAGCCGGGATCGCGCTGACCTGGTGGCGCTACGTCGGTGACGCCGGCCGGGTGATCTCTTTGGAGCACTTCGGCGCGTCGGCGGACTACAAGACGCTCTACAGGGAATACGGCATCACCGCGGAAGCCGTGGTCGAGGCCGCCGGAGAGTCCCTCGAAGCCGCCCGCTGACGACGCCCACCCCGCACGCAAGAAACAGGAGGAGAGCATCCCATGACGGAGGCACTCAAGCGCCTGTCCGACGAAGGCGTCGCCATCTGGCTGGACGACCTGTCGCGGAAGCGCATCACGTCCGGCGAGCTGGCCGAGATGATCTCGGAGCAGCACGTGGTGGGCGTGACCACCAACCCGACGATCTTCCAGAAGGCGATCTCGGCGGGTGACGGTTACCAGGAGCAGGTCGCGGACCTGGCGACCCGCGGCGTCACCGTCGAGGAGGCGGTACGCATGATCACCACCGCCGATGTGCGGGACGCCTGCGACATCCTGCTGTCGCTGAACGAGGCGACCGGCGGCCGGGACGGCCGGGTGTCCATCGAGGTCGACCCCCGGCTCGCGCACCGGACCGACGCGACCGTGGCCGAGGCCAAGCAGCTGGCCTGGCTGGTGGACCGGCCCAACGCGTTCATCAAGATCCCGGCGACCCGGGCGGGCCTGCCCGCCATCACCGAGACGATCGCGCGCGGCATCAGCGTCAACGTCACGCTGATCTTCTCGCTGGAGCGCTACCGCGAGGTGATGGACGCCTACCAGGCCGGGCTGGAGAAGGCCGACGCGAAGGGCCTGGACATCTCCCGCATCCAGTCGGTCGCGTCCTTCTTCGTCTCCCGCGTGGACACCGAGATCGACAAGCGGCTGGAGGCGCTGGGCACCGACGAGGCGAAGGCCCTCAAGGGCAAGGCGGCCGTCGCCAACGCGCGCCTGGCGTACCAGGCCTTCGAGGAGGTCGTCGCCGGGGAACGCTGGCAGGCACTGGCCGGGAAGGGCGCCAACGTCCAGCGGCCGCTGTGGGCCTCGACCGGCGTGAAGGACCCGGCCTACCCGGACACCCTCTACGTCACCGAACTCGTCGCCCCGCACACCGTCAACACCATGCCGGAGGCCACGCTGGAGGCCACCGACGACCACGGCGAGATCACCGGCGACACGGTGCGCGGCACGTACGAGCAGGCCCGGGCCGACCTGGATGCCGTCGAACAGCTGGGCATCTCCTACGACGAGGTCGTGCAGCTACTCGAGGACGAGGGCGTGGAGAAGTTCGAGAAATCCTGGACGGACCTTCTCGAGTCCACCGAGGCGGAGCTGAAGCGCCTCGCTCCGAAGGGGGCGTAGGAACCAGTGAGCAGCGCGGTCAACCCGCTGCGTGACGCACAGGACCGACGGCTTCCGCGCATCGCGGGGCCGTCGGGCCTGGTCATTTTCGGCGTCACGGGGGATCTTTCCCGCAAGAAGCTGATGCCGGCGGTGTACGACCTGGCCAACCGCGGCCTGCTGCCGCCCGGGTTCTCCCTGGTGGGCTTCGCCCGCCGGGACTGGGAGCACGAGGACTTCGCACAGATCGTGCACGACGCGGTCAAGGAGCACGCACGCACGCCGTTCCGCGAGGAGGTGTGGGAGCAGCTCGCGGCCGGAATGCGCTTCGTGCCCGGCGTGTTCGACGACGACACGGCGTTCGCGACACTGAAGTCGACGATCGAGGAACTGGACAAGTCCCGTGGCACCGGCGGCAACTTCGCCTTCTACCTGTCCGTGCCGCCGAAGTTCTTCCCCACCGTCGTGGCGCAACTGGAGAAGCACGGCCTGAACCGCGGCGAGGGCGACAGCTGGCGGCGCGCCGTCATCGAGAAGCCGTTCGGCAACGACCTGGCGAGCGCGCAGGAGCTGAACCGGACGGTGCACGGCGTGTTCCGCGCCAGCGAGGTCTTCCGCATCGACCACTACCTCGGCAAGGAGACCGTCCAGAACATCCTGGCGCTGCGGTTCGCCAACACCATGTTCGAACCGCTGTGGAACCGGTCGTACGTGGACCACGTGCAGATCACCATGGCCGAGGACATCGGCATCGGCGGCCGCGCGGGCTACTACGACGGAATCGGCGCCGCGCGCGACGTCATCCAGAACCACCTGCTGCAACTGCTGGCGCTCACCGCGATGGAGGAGCCCTCCTCCTTCGACGCCAAGGCGCTGGTCACCGAGAAGCTGAAGGTCCTCAACGCGGTCGAACTGCCGAAGGACCTGGAACACTCCACGGTGCGCGGCCAGTACGCCGCAGGATGGCAGGGCGGCAGGAAAGTGCCCGGCTACCTCGACGAGGAGGGCATCGACCCGAAGTCGGTGACCGACACCTACGCGGCGATGAAGCTCCACATCGACAACCGCCGCTGGGCCGGTGTCCCGTTCTACCTGCGGACGGGGAAACGGCTGGGCCGGCGCGTCACCGAGATCGCGGTGGTCTTCCAGCGGGCACCGCACTCCCCCTTCGGCACCACCGACACCCAGGAGCTGGGGCAGAACGCCCTGGTCATCCGGGTCCAGCCGGACGAGGGCGTGACGATCCGCTTCGGATCGAAGGTGCCGGGCACCCAGATGGAGATCCGGGACGTGACGATGGACTTCGCCTACGGCGAGTCGTTCACGGAGTCGAGCCCGGAGGCGTACGAGCGCCTGATCCTGGACGTGCTGCTGGGCGACTCCAACCTCTTCCCCCGTCACCAGGAGGTCGAGCGGTCCTGGGAGATCCTCGACCCGATAGAGCGCCACTGGGCGCGCGGCGGCAATCCGGAGCAGTATCCGGCCGGTACGTGGGGCCCGGCCGCGGCGGACGAGATGCTCGCGCGAGACGGACGGAGCTGGCGACGGCCATGAACATCGATCTGACGGACACCACGTCGAGCCGGATCAACGCGGCGCTGGTCCAGGCACGTCGGGCCAGTGGCTCGCCGGCCATCGGCATGGTGCTGACCCTGGTGATCGTCACCGACGAGGGCAACCACTACGACGCGCTGAAAGCCGCCGGCGAGGCGTCGAAGGAGCACCCGTCCCGCATCCTGGTCGTCGTGCGCCGTCCGGGCCGGTCGCCGCGCGACCGTGCGAAGGCGCGGCTCGACGCCGAGGTGCGGATGGGCCCGGAGGGCGGCGCCGGCGAGACGGTACTGCTGCGGCTGCACGGCGAACTGGCCGCCCACAGCTACAGCGTGGTGCTGCCGCTGCTCCTGCCGGACGCCCCGGTGGTGGTGTGGTGGCCCGAGGACGCCCCGGAGTACCCGTCGAAGGATCTCCTCGGCACGCTCGCGCAGCGCCGCATCACCGACGCCTCCGCCACGGAGGACCCCGTGGCGGCGCTCACCCTCCGGTCGGAGACCTACGCCCCCGGGGACACCGATCTGGCGTGGACGCGGGTCACGCCGTGGCGCAGCGTGCTGGCCGCGGCGCTCGACCAGAAGCACACGAGGATCACCTCGGCCGAGGTGGAGGGCGAGGCGTACAACCCCTCGACCGAACTGCTGGCGTTGTGGCTGGCCGCCCGGCTGGGCGTGCCGGTGGACCGGGCCGTCTCGGACGGGCCGGGCATCACCGCCGTCCGCATGCACACGGCCGACGGTGTGATCTGCCTGGACCGGCAGCACGGCTCGCTCGCGGAACTCGCGGTGCCGGGCCAGCCGGACCGGCACGTGGCGCTGCACCGGCGTTCCACGGCCGAGCTGATCGCCGAGGAGCTGCGGCGCCTCGACCCGGACGAGGCGTACGAGGAGGCGGTGCGCTTCGGCGTCGACCGCATCCGCGTCGTGCCGCCCGGCTCGGGCGGTGACGCCGAGGGCGCGCCGGGCGGCGGCGCCGGGAGCGGCGACGGCGGCACACAGCAGGAAGCACCGCGGGACGACGCATCCGACGGCGCGGGGAGCGGAAGCAGGGCCGCGGCGAAGGGCACATCGAAGAAGTCCGGCTCCGGGTCCGGCTCGGGCTCCCGGCGCGGCGGTTCGAAGGCGGCGAAGTCATGAGCAGCACCCCGCAGGTGGTCGTCCATCACGACCCGCGCGAGATGGCGCAGGCGGCAGCCGCGCGCCTCCTCGCCCGTCTCGTCGACACCCAGGCCGCACGCGGCACCGCCTCCGTGGTGCTCACGGGCGGCCGGAACGGCAACGGCCTGCTGGCCGCGATGGCCCGGTCCCCCGCCCGCGAGGCCGTGGACTGGTCGCGGCTGGACGTCTGGTGGGGCGACGAGCGGTTCCTGCCGGAAGGGGATCCGCAGCGCAATGTCACCCAGGCGACCGAGGCGCTGCTGTCCTCCGTGCCGCTGACCCCGGACCGGGTCCACGCGATGCCCGCCTCCGACGGTCCGCACGGCAACGACGCCGACGCCGCGGCAGCCGCCTACGCGCAGGAACTCGCCGAGGCGGCGGGCCCGGAGAGCCGCACCGGTGTGCCGGCGTTCGACGTGCTGCTGCTCGGAGTGGGCCCCGACACGCACGTGGCCTCCCTGTTCCCCGAGCACCCCGGAGTCCGGGAGACGGAACGCACCGTCGTGGGCGTGCACGGGTCCCCGAAGCCGCCACCCACCCGGATCTCGCTGACGCTGCCGGCGATCCGCTCGGCCCGCGAGGTGTGGCTGCTCGCGGCGGGCGAGGACAAGGCGGACGCCGCGGCGCTGGCCCTGTCCGGTGCCGGGGAGCTGCAGACTCCTGCCGCGGGCGCCCGCGGCACGGCCCGCACCCTGTGGATGCTCGACGCGGCGGCCGCCGCCCGGCTCCCCCGCGACCTGTACCCGTCGGCGTCCGCCTGAGGGCTCTGCTCAGCCGGTGGCGCGCGGCCCCGTGCCGCGCGCCACCGCCGGTATTTCGGGTGATCGCAGCCCCGCCGGCGCTCTACCCTCCCCGGAGGAGAACCGGTACCACCCCGGGGGCACGACACATGGACAGCGAGCACGACAGACCGGCCGCGGCACGCCTGCACGACGGGACGCCACCGGCCGACGCGTTCGACACCCGCGATCCGCAGGCCTGGTTGGCACTGGACCAGGAGGTGAGAGAGGACGCCTTCCGCCACGGGCCGGCATCCCCCTCCACACGGAGCCTGATTTTGCGCGGCAGCGACCCGGTGGACCACGGAGAGGCGTCCGCCGCGCTCGCGCTCTGCCACCGGGACGGCCGGGTCCGGGAGCGGACCCTGGAACGGGCCGCCGCGTACCCGAACCTGCTGCCACTGGTGGCGATCCGCTGCACCGACTGGGTGGAACCCGTCCGCAGTCGTGCGCGGCAGCTGCTGCGGGAAGCACTCGACATCGGCACGGCGGTACGGCTTGCACCACTCCTCCTGCTCCTCGGCCGACGCGGCCGAGGAGCCGCCGGGCTCGCCCTGCTCCACGAGACGCTGGCCCCGGCCACCGCCGAGCAGCTCGCGCCGCTGCTCGAGGGAACGGACCGCACGGCACGGCGGTTCGCCCACCGTCTCGCCGTGGCACAGGGCCTCCTCCCTCCCCTCGCACTGGCGCGTACGGCCGTGCGGGGCGACGACACGGTCGTGCAGAACCTCTGCGCCGAGGCCGCGTTCACGACGGCCGGACCGGGCGAGGAGGACGAGGTGATCGCCACACTCCTCTCCGCCCGCGACCCCGGCGTCCGTTCCGCCGGTGTCACCGCGCTGCGGCGCAGCGGGCGGCCGGAGGAGGCGGAGCACTTCCTCACCGACCGCTCCGGCCTGGTCCGGGCCTGCGCCCGGTACGTGCTGCGGCAGCACGGCACGGACCCGCGTGCGCTGTACCTCGCCCACCTGCGGACACCGGACGACCCGTCGCTGCCGCCCGCTGCGGCGGTCGGGCTGGCCGAGTGCGGCGACCGGTCGGACGCGGACCTGCTGCGGAGACTTCTCGTCCACCCGGTTCCCGCGGTGCGGGCGCGCACGGTGGCCGGGCTGCGCCTGCTGGATTCGGCCGAAGCCGGTCGGCTGTGGCCGCTGCTCGACGACCCGTCGGCCGCCGTCGTCCGCGAGGTGGCCGTCACGCTGCTCCCCGCTGCCGGCGAACTTCCGCAGGACGCCCTGACGGAACGTCTCGGTCCCGGACTGCCACGGCACGTGCGCGCAGCGGCCTTTCGTCTCCTGCACCGCGTCGGCGGCGTCGTCCGCCTGAGGGCCGCGACCGCGCTGCTGGACGACCCGGATGCACGGCTGCGTCGCCGGGCCGAGGCGGCGGTGCAGCAATGGTCTCCGTCGGAACAGGTGCCCTGGGGAAGTGCCGAGGTCGGTGAGCTGCTCGACCGGAGCGGGCACCTGCTGTCCCCCTACGTCCTGGACAGGCGGAAGCGGGAGGCGGGACTGCGGAGCTGACGTTCCCTGAATTCTCCGGCAGGAGCGGGTACAACACCGGGGACGGCCACGGCACCCGGCCGTGGTGCCGTCCCGGCGCCCCAGCTCTCCGCAGGCTCACCGCGCACCGCCGGGGGAGCCTCCGGAGAGCCGGGCCTGCCGCGTCGCTGGGAAGGGAGACCCGCATGGCGACACCCCTGAGTGCCTCGCGCTTCCTCGAGATTCTGCGGAACGAAGGACTGGAGGTCCACGAATACCGTGACTGGCGTACCCACAACCGCAACCACAAGGGCGCCTGGGGCCCCATCAACGGGGTGATGATCCATCACACCGTCACCCGCGGCACGGACGCCACGGTGAGGCTGTGCTACGAGGGCCACTCGACGCTGCCCGGGCCGCTGTGCCACGGGGTCATCGCCAAGGACGGCGCGGTGCACCTCGTCGGGAACGGCCGCGCCAACCACGCGGGGCTCGGCGACGACGACGTGCTGCGCGCCGTCGTCCGCGAATTGCCGTCCCTCCCCCGGGACAACGAGGCCAACACCGACGGCAACGCCCGCTTCTACGGTTTCGAGTGCATCAACATGGGCGACGGGGAGGACCCGTGGCCGTCCGCCCAGCTCGAGGCCATCGAGAAGGCGTCCGCGGCGATCTGCCGTGCCTACGGCTGGAACGAGCGGTCCGTGATCGGGCACCACGAGTGGCAGCCCGGCAAGGTCGATCCCCGCGGCTTCCGCATGATCGACATGCGCAGGCGCGTCGCCGACCGCCTCGGCCGGGACCCCGAGGGCCCTACGCAGCCGCGGTACCAGCCGTACCCCGGGGCGGACTTCTTCCACATCGGGCAAACCAGCCGCGTCATCACCCACATGGGCCGGCGTCTGGTCGCCGAGGGCTGCGGACGCTACCGGGTCGGCCCCGGTCCGCACTGGACGCAGGTGGACCGGGATTCCTACGCCGCCTGGCAGCGCAAGCTGGGCTACTCCGGCTCCGACGCCGACGGCATCCCGGGGCCGACGAGTTGGCGGAAGCTCGCCGTCCCCCACATCTGAGGGGACGGCGGCGAGTGCCGATCCGCCCGGACCGCCCCGTGGGCAGTCCGGGCGGATCGGTGCACCACCGACGCGCTTATCCGGCCGTCAGAGAACGTCCCGCCGGCGCAGCAGCCACGCCGCGAGCCCGGCGAAGACGCACGCGTAGGCGGCGACCATCAGCGTCGCCCGGCCGGAGCCGGCCAGTTCGGCCACACCGGGGGTGTCGGCCTGCGCCCCGAGGGAAGCAGCGAGCGATCCGGCGTTGTCCCCGGGCAGCCAGAGCCTGGCAGCATCGACCCAGCCCAGCAGCGGGGCCGCGAGCGAGATCACGAGGTTCTGGACGACCAGCACCCACACCAGTCCCAGGCCGATCGGCAGTGCCAGCCCGCGCAGCGCCACCGCCAGCAGCGCCCCCAGGGCGGCCCACATCAGGGCGATCAGCCACCCCGCACCCAGACCGACGACGAGGTCGGCGGCCGACGGCCACGCGATCGGCTCGCCCTCGGCCGCCGCGATGGCGGCACTGGTGACGGCACCGGTGACGAAGAGGGTCACCACGAACCCGAGCGCGGCGGCGGCGAGCGCGGCCAGTTTTCCGCCGAGGACGGCGAGCCGCGACGGGTTCTGCGTCAGCACCGTCTTCCACGTGCCCCAGCCGTACTCCCCGCCGATCGCGAGCGCACCGAGGACCAGCAGGATCGCACCCAGGAAGACCGGAAGTCCGCCCAGGGAGTTGCCGACCAGCTCTCCCGGCAGGATGGCGTCCAGACCGCGCTCGCTGTTCGGCACGCCCTGCGCGGCGCCGGTGACGCCCGCGAGCGGAATGAAGTAGCCGAACGTCAGACCGAGCGCCACCGCCACGGCCAGCAGGGCCCAGTGGGCCGGCCGGCGGACCAGCTTCGTCATTTCCGCGATGCTGCTACCCCACATGGCCCGTCACCTCTCCGGTCAGTTCGAAGAACACCTGTTCCAGGTCCCGTTCCTTGGTGCGGAGTTCACCGACGGCGACGCCCTCCCGCACCAGCAAGGCGTTGATCTCCGCCGCACGCTCCGCTCCGACGCTCAGGTCGAGCCCGCCCTCGACCACCTCCACACGCCCGGCTCCGAGCAGTCCGGTCACCGTTTCCTCCGCCCGGTCGAGCGGTTCGGCCGCCACGTGCAGAACCGTCCCGCCGCGGAGTTCCGCGACCGTGCTCTCCGCGACCAACCGTCCCCCGCGAGAGCACTCCGACCCGGTCGCAGATCTGCTGCACCTCGCCGAGCAGGTGGCTGGAGAGCAGCACCGTGCAGTCGGAGGCGCCCAGGGTGCGGATGAGCGCCCGCATGTCCGCCATGCCGCCCGGGTCCAGCCCGTTGGTGGGCTCGTCGAGGATCAGCAGACGGGGATCCTTCAGCAGAGCGGCCGCGACACCGAGACGCTGCTTCATCCCGAGGGAGTAGGCGGCGCCCCCGGTCGGGATGCCGGGCACCGGAGGAAAAGCGCGTGCGGATCCGGCGACCCGCTGACAGGATCGGCGCATGACCACCCGGTACGACCGCACCTCGGCCCGCACCGCGGGGGCACCCGGCATCACCACTCCCGTCACGGAGACGCTGCTGCGGGGTGCACTCGAAGTGGAACACACCGAGCACGGTGTGCTGCCGCACCGGCTCCCGGCGCGGGCCCGGGCACAATGCACCGACGGGCAGTTGGCGCTGGCCGAGGCGCAGCCGTCCGGGGTCCGGCTGGCCCTCCGCACCCGGGCCACCGTCGTCGAGCTGGACACGCTGCCGACGAAGACGGCCTACCGGGGTGCCCCGCCCCGGCCGGACGGGGTCTACGACCTCCGTGTCGACGGTGTCCTGACGGACCGGGGTTCCGTGTCCGGAGGCAACACCCTGACGATCGACATGGCGACAGGTTCGGCCGGGACGCGCCCCGGCCCCGTCGGCACGCTCCGGTTCGCCGACCTGCCGGACCGGGAGAAGGACCTGGAGATCTGGCTGCCGCACAACGAGACGACACAGCTCGTCGCCCTGCGCTCCGACGCTCCGGTCGAACCGGCGCCGCAGGACGGCCGGCGCGTGTGGCTGCACCACGGCAGTTCCATCAGCCAGGGGTCCGACGCCGCCTCGCCCAGCACGACCTGGCCCGCTCTGGCGGCCTGCTCGGCAGGGGTCGACCTGGTGAATCTGGGCCTGGGCGGGAGCGCTCTGCTCGACGGATTCACCGCCCGCGCGCTGCGCGACACCCCTGCCGACCTGGTCAGCATCAAGATCGGCATCAATCTGGTCAACACCGACGCGATGCGGTTGCGGGCCTTCACCTCCGCGGTCCATGCCTTCCTCGACACTGTCCGGGAGGGGCACCCGGACACGCCGCTGCTGGTGATCTCGCCGCTGCTGTGCCCGCTCCACGAGGACACCCCGGGGCCCACCGCCCCGGATCTGAGCGCACTCGGTTCCGGACGGCTCCGGTTCCGGGCCGCGGGCGACCCGGCGGAACGCGCCTCCGGAAGACTGACGCTGGCAACCGTGCGCGAGGAACTGGCGCGGATCGTGCAGCAGCGGTCGGCCGACGATCGCCACCTGCATCATCTCGACGGCCGCGCGCTCTACGGCGAGGCGGACTTCGCGGAACTGCCGCTGCCCGACGGCCTCCACCCGGACGCCGCCACCCACCGGCGCGTCGGAGAACGCTTCGCCGAACGGACCTTCGGCACCGGCGGCCCCTTCGGCGGCGGGGCGGAGTGAGGTGCGGCGGTCGGGAGAGGTCGAACGACGGCCGGACCGGCACGAGCACGTGCTGAACGAGGACAACCGCACCGGAGGTGGGAGATGAAGCTGGCCGAGGGTCTGGCGTGGAGAGCCGACGCGACACGGCGCGTGGAGCAGCTCCGCGCACGCATCGTGAGCGCAGCCCGGTACCAGGAGGGTGAAGAACCGGCGGAGGACGCGGCCCGGCTGCTCGACGGGACCCACGAGGTGCTCGACGAGTTGGAGATGCTCATTCGGCGGATCAACCGCACGAACGCCACGGTGGACATGGGCGATGACGGGACCCTCACGGATGCACTCGCACGCCGGGACGTGCTGCGGCTCCGTCACTCGTTGGTCTCCGCAGCGGCGGACGCGGCCGCCGGGAAGGGCGAGCGCGGCATTGCACGCCAGATGCGTTCGGAACTGACGATGCTGGCCGCTCTTCCGGTAGCGGAGCTGCGGGCCCGGGCCGACGAACTCGCCAGAGACATCAGGGAACTGGACATGCGGATCCAACGGACGAATTGGGAGGTCGATCTGCTGGAATGACTCACCGAGCCGAGTGCAGCAGGTAGCTGTTCCGGAGGCGTGCACACACCGAGGGTCGGCGGTCTTCCGGCTCACTCCTGGCGTGCGGAGAGCAGCGCGGGGGTTCGACTCCCCTCGTCACACTGCAGCTCAGCACCGCGCACAGGTGACCGTGCACACCGCACAGCACATCACCACGTGCAGATCCGGAACGGCGAGGGCGGGTTCGGGGCTTCGCACTCGGCTTCCCGGTCGGTCTCCGGCACCGCACCGCGCCTCCGCATTGCCCGGGCCTGGCATGACGGCCGCCTCCCGCCGAGCGTACCGGGCCGCACGGCACGGAGAAACGCAGACGAAGGGATGCGTGAGGGCAGGGGTCGGCGGCGGAGCGGGACTGTTCTCGGTGGTGTGGGGGCTGGGAGCCGGCAGCTTCGGCTGGGTGATCGCCACGAATTTCCGTGGAGCCGCGGACCGTTCGCACCGGCTGTTCCGGCAGTCCCTACCGCTCGGCAGAGGCGGGCCGATACCGATGAGCGTCGGCTTTCAACGGGCCGTCGCCAGGGTGTTCGCCATCGCCGGGCCGATCGCTCTGATCGTGGGGATACTCGGTATGGCGAAGGGAGCCTCGCCCTCGGGCGATGTCGTCGAGGAGAGAGCCGGGGCTCACGCGGAATCGAACCGTGCACGACCGTGCGCAGCACGCTGAACAGCATGCGCGTCACAGGGTGAGCACCATTCCCTCGTCCGCAGTCAGGATCTCCCCGCTGCAGACGACACCGGCCTCCGCAACGGACTGCCCACGGTCGGCCCCGGGCCAGAAGTGCGTCAGCATCAGGCGCGCCGCTCCTGCGCACGCGGCCCACCGGCCGGCCTGAGTGGCGCTGAGGAGGTAGGGGTCGGCGGCCGCACCCTGCAGTGTTGCTCCGGCGATCAGCAGATCCGCCCCAGCCGCCAGTTCGCCGAGCACGTGGTCGGCGCCGGCGTCGCCCGTGTACGCCACGCTCAGATCGGGGCCCGTCAAGCGCACTCCCGCGTGTGGCACGTGGTGCGGAAGGAACCGTCCGTCCAGAAGAAAGGGTCCGACCTGGTAACGGCCGGGCAGCGGGCGCGCATCGAAGACCCCGTGCAGGTCCTCGGTCGGCTCCATCGCCTGCACTCTTCCGAGCACTCCCGCAGGGCAGTACAGCGGCACACGGTCCCGCCGCCCGCCGCCGTGGAGCAACGCTCGGCACAGGGCGCTGAGATCCGCACAGTGATCCGGGTGCTCGTGGGTGATGACGACGGCATCGAGCTCGCTCGCCGTACATCGCGCCAGGAGCCGGGGCAGCGTCGCATAGCCGAGGTCCATGACCAGGCGAAAACCTTGGGTCTCCAGCAGGAAACCGCTGGCTGCCCGGCCCGCCTCCGGCCAAGCGCCACATGTTCCCAGCACACTCAGGGAGTTGCACATCGACGCATGCTCCCACGAGGGAATGCGTTCCGAAGCGGTGAACGATGGCCCTCGCACGGGTGCAGTCCGTTCGCCTGCCGGGTCGGGACCGTACGTTCAGCACAGACCCGGCAGTTCCGGGTACGCAGCGCTTTACCGTCCTCGGAGCGACCGGTAGCGGGCGACGAGGGACGCGGTGGACGCGTCGAGGCCCTCCACGGCGGCGCCTTCGGTCAGTGCGGGTTCGAGGCGCTTGGCGAGGACCTTGCCCAGTTCGACGCCCCACTGGTCGAAGCTGTCGATGTCCCAGATCGCGCCCTGGACGAAGACCTTGTGCTCGTAGAGGGCGATGAGCTGGCCCAGCACGGACGGGGTGAGCTCGGAGGCCAGGATCGTCGTCGTGGGCCGGTTCCCGCGGAACACGCGGTGCGGGACCTGCGCCTCGGGCACGCCCTCCGCACGGACCTCCTCCTCGGTCTTGCCGAGGGCGAGGGCCTGGCCCTGGGCGAAGAGATTGGCCATCAGCAGGTCGTGCTGGGCGGCGAGTTCCCCCAGTTCGGGGACGGGACGAGCGAAGCCGATCAGATCGGCCGGCACCAGTCGGGTTCCCTGGTGCAGCAGTTGGAAGTAGGCGTGCTGCCCGTTGGTGCCGGGCGTGCCCCACACCACGGGTCCGGTCTGCCAGTCCACCGGACGTCCGGAGCGGTCGACGGACTTGCCATTGGACTCCATGTCCAACTGCTGCAGGTAGGCAGTGAACTTCGACAGGTAGTGGGAGTAGGGCAGGACCGCGTGCGACTGGGCGTCGAAGAAGCCTCCGTACCAGATCCCGAGCAGGCCGAGCAGCAGCGGCACGTTCTCCTCGGGGGGTGCCGTGCGGAAGTGCTCGTCGACCAGGCGGAAGCCGTCGAGCATCTCACGGAACCGGTCCGGGCCGATCGCGATCATCAGTGACAGGCCGATGGCCGAGTCGTAGCTGTACCGGCCGCCGACCCAGTTCCAGAACTCGAACATGTGGGTGGTGTCGATGCCGAACTCGGCAACCTTCTCCGAGTTCGTCGACAGCGCGACGAAGTGCATGGCGACGGCGGTGTGGTCGGCGCCGGGGCTGTCGAGCAGCCATCGCTTCGCGGCGTGCGCGTTGGTGAGGGTCTCGACCGTGGTGAAGGTCTTGGAGGCGACGACGAACAGTGTCGTCGCCGGGTCCAGGTCGCGCAGCGCCTCGTGCAGGTCGGCGCCGTCCACGTTGGAGACGAAGCGCACGTCGAGGTCGCGGCGGGTGTAGGCGCGCAGCGCCTCGTAGGCCATGGCGGGGCCGAGGTCGGACCCGCCGATGCCGATGTTGACGATCGTGCGGATCGGCAGGCCGGTGTGGCCGACCCATTTGCCGTCGCGCACGGCCTCGGCGAAGGAGCTCATGCGGTCGAGGACTGCGTGCACCTTCGGCACGACGTTCTCGCCGTCGGCCTCGACCACCGCGTCGCGAGGGGCACGCAGTGCGGTGTGCAGGACGGCGCGGTCCTCCGTGATGTTGATGTGCTCGCCGCGGAACATCGCGTCCCGCAGGCCGGCGACGTCGGCCGCCGCGGCCAGTGCGCGCAGCAGCCGCAGCGTCTCGTCGGTGACCAGCTGCTTCGAGAAGTCCACGTGGAGGTCTCCCACGCGGGCCGCGTACCGCTCGGCGCGTTCCGGGTCCTGGGCGAACAGGTCGCGGAGGTGCGTGTCACCGAACTGCTCGCGGTGTGCGGCCAATGCCTGCCACTCGGGCATCCGGTCGAGCCGGGTGCGCGGCGCCGCGCCGTCTCCATGTGTCTGCACAGTCAGCCCATTCGTTCTCGTCGGTTGCCCACGCCACGACCAACCTACGGGATCGGTGTCCCCGCCGCGCAGCCGACAGGGGCGCGTGGCGGGGAGGTGACACGGTGTTCATCCGACGGACGGGCGGTGTCCGGCTTCCGTTCCGGGCGGGAGCGCAGGGACCCGCCCGACCTGCTCAGACCTCGCCGCGCAGCTTGGCGAGCGCCTCGGCGAGGATCGCCTCGCCGTCGGCGTCGCTGCGGCGTTCCCGCACGTAGGCGAGGTGCGTCTTGTAGGGCTCGGTGCGCGGCGGGTCCGGTGGGCTCTCCCGGTCCTTGCCGGCGGGGAAACCGCAGCGGGGGCAGTCCCAGGTCTCCGGGACGTCCGCATCCCCGGCGAAGCTCGGCTGCGTCTCGTGCCCGTTCGAGCACCAGAAGGAGATGCGGAGCCGCGGCGCGGACTCGCCCCGTTCGGCTTCTCCCATCGGCCCCGCCCCGACCCGGCTGCCCCGGATCGCGTTGCCACTTGCCACGGTCGTACTCCCTGCCTCACGGTGCCGCGGAACGTGGAGGTGTCGCTCCGCCGCGGGCGCCCTGGTTGTCACGTAGCACCAACGCGCTTCCGACGGCCGGGCGGGACGACCGCACCGGCCGCGGTCGCGGAGCCACATGATAGGCAGGAGGGGCGGCCCGTTGTCAGCAGTGCGCCACGGTCAGCTGTTGCCGAACTTCATGAGCAGGCCGAGCACCACGACGATGCCGAACCAGGCGAGGCCCACGACGACGGTGATGCGGTCCAGGTTGCGCTCGGCGACCGAGGACCCTCCGACGGAGGACTGCATGCCGCCGCCGAACATGTCGGAGAGGCCGCCGCCCTTCCCCTTGTGCATCAGCACCAGCAGCATCAGCAGCAGGCTGAAGACGATGAGGGCGATAGAGAACCCCAAGACCACGGCTGGACCAACTCTCTCGGACGGTGAGCGGAAGATTCCTGACTGTTGCGGGGGCCGGGTTGTCACCTTCCCAGTCCCCCGACAGGGTACGACGAGCGGTCACCGTTCGTCACTCGTACCCCGGCACCCCGGGGCGGCACCACGGAGAGTCACCACGGTGCCACCCGCGGGACGCTCGGTCACTGGTCGCGGAAACGCACGATCCGGACGAACTCGTCCGCGTCCAGGGCCGCGCCGCCCACGAGGGCGCCGTCGACGTCGGGCTGCGCCATGATCGCCGCCACGTTGCCGGACTTCACGGAGCCGCCGTACTGGATGCGGACCTTGTCGGCGACGCCCTGGTCGTACAGCTCGGCGAGCCGGACGCGGAGCGCGTGGCAGACCTCCTGCGCGTCCTCGGGGGTGGCGACCTCGCCCGTGCCGATGGCCCACACCGGCTCGTAGGCGACGACGAGGGTCTCGGCCTGCTCGGCGGGGACGCCGTCGAGCGCCCCGTCGAGCTGCGCCAGGGTGTGCGCCACCTGGTTGCCGGCCTTGCGGACCTCCAGCCCCTCGCCGACGCACAGGATCGGCGTCAGACCGTGCTTGTAGGCGGCCTTGACCTTGGCGTTGCAGACGGCCTCGTCCTCGCCGTGGTACTGCCGCCGCTCGGAGTGCCCGACGGCGACATAGGTGCACTTCAGCTTGGCCAGCATCGGGGCGGACACCTCGCCGGTGTACGCGCCGGAGTCGTGCGCCGAGACGTCCTGGGCGCCGTACCCGATGCGCAGCTTGTCCCCGTCGACCAGGGTCTGCACCGAACGCAGGTCGGTGAAGGGCGCGAGGACGGCGACCTCGACGGCGTCGTAGTCCTTGTCGGCGAGGGCGAAGGCGAGCTTCTGGACGTGGGCGATGGCCTCGAGGTGGTTGAGGTTCATCTTCCAGTTGCCCGCCATCAGGGGCGTGCGGGTGCTCATACGTGCTGTCCTTTGTTCGCTGCTCCGCCCGTGCGGCGGGGGAGCGCGGGATTCGTGGTGGTCCGCCGGCGGGCGGCTTCGCGCGTGTCGCGCGGGGCCTCAGTCCTCCAGCGCGTCGAGGCCGGGCAGGGTCTTGCCCTCGAGGTATTCGAGGCTGGCGCCGCCTCCGGTCGAGATGTGTCCGAAGGCGTTCTCGTCGAAGCCCAGCTGCCGTACCGCTGCGGCGCTGTCGCCTCCGCCGACGACGGTGAAGGCCGGGCTGTCCAGGAGCCCCTGCGCCACCGCGCGGGTGCCTTCGGCGAAGTCGGGGTGCTCGAAGACGCCCATCGGGCCGTTCCAGAAGACCGTGGCCGCGTCCGCCAGCTTCGCGGCGTACAGCTTCCGGCTCTCCGGGCCGATGTCCAGTCCCTGCAGGTCTGCCGGGATGGCGTCGGCGGGCAACGCGACGGGGTCGACGGGTGCCTTGGCCCGAAGGTCCGGGAAGCCGGCCGAGGCCAGTACGTCCACGGGGAGCACGAACTCCACGCCGCGCTCCGCGGCCCGCTCGAGGTAGTCCTTCACGGCCGGGATCTGGTCCTCCTGGAGCAGCGAACCGCCCACCTCGTGGCCCTGGGCCTTGAGGAAGGTGTACGCCATGCCGCCGCCGATCAGGATGCGGTCGGCCTTCTCCAGCAGGTGCTCGATGACGCCGAGCTTGTCCGAGACCTTCGCTCCGCCGAGAACGACCGCGTACGGGCGGCGGACGTCGTCGGTGAGCTTACGCAGCACGCCGACCTCGGTGGCGATGAGGCCGCCGGCGGCGTGCGGGAGGCGGGCGGGAAGGTCGTACACCGAGGCGTGCCTGCGGTGGACCGCCCCGAAGCCGTCACCGACGTAGAGGTCGGCGAGGGAGGCGAGTTCGTCGGCGAACGCGCCGCGCTCGGCGTCGTCCTTGCTGGTCTCCCCCGCGTTGAAGCGGAGGTTCTCCAGCAGTGCCACGTCGCCGTCGGCGAGGGAGGCGACGGCCGCCCGGGCCTCGTCCCCGACCGTGTCGGCCGCGAAGGCGACGTCCTTGCCGAGCAGCTCCCCGAGCCGAGCTGCCACCGGCGCGAGGGAGAACTGCGGGTCGGGCGCCCCCTTCGGGCGTCCCAGATGGGAGGCGACGACCACGCGTGCCCCGGCGTCGGCCAGCCGGCGGATCGTGGGGACGGCGGCCCGGATACGGCCGTCGTCGCTGATGGTGCTCCCGTCGAGCGGAACGTTCAGGTCGGCGCGGACGAAGACCCGCTTCCCCGCCGGCTGAAGATCGTCGAGCGTCTTCATCGTTCGTTGGACTCCTCGTGCCGGGCCGCCGCGGCGGCCCGCGTCGTACGCGCCGGGGCCCGCGGAGCGGTTTCTGGTGCTCCGCGAGCCCCGGCCCTGTCACATTCCGGTGCGCTGCTCCGTGGGAGAGCCGCCGTCGGTCAGAGCTTGCCGCCGACGAAGACCGTGAGGTCCACGAGGCGGTTGGAGTAGCCCCACTCGTTGTCGTACCAGCCGACGATCTTCACCTGCTTGCCCTGCACCATCGTCAGCGACGAGTCGAAGGTGCAGGACGCGGGCCAGTTGACGATGTCGGAGGAGACGATCGGGTCCTCGGTGTACTCGAGGATGTTCTTCAGCTGCCCCTCGGCGGCCTTCTGGAAGGCGTCGTTGACCTCGTCCCGGGTGACCTCGCGGTCGAGTTCGATGACCAGGTCGGTGACGGAGCCGGTGGGGACCGGGACGCGCATCGCGATGCCGTCGAGCTTGCCCTTCAGGTGCGGCAGGACCAGGGCGGTGGCCTTCGCGGCGCCCGTCGAGGTCGGGATGATGTTCTCCGCCGCCGCCCGCGCCCGGCGCAGGTCCTTGTGCGGGAAGTCCAGGATGCGCTGGTCGTTGGTGTAGGCGTGGACGGTCGTCATCATGCCCTTGACGATGCCGAAGTTCTCATCGACGACCTTCGCCATCGGGGCCACGCAGTTGGTGGTGCAGGAGGCATTGGAGATGACGTCGTGGCGGGCGGGGTCGTAGTCGTCCTGGTTGACGCCCATGACCACCGTGATGTCCTCCTCCTTGGCCGGAGCCGAGATGAGGACCTTCTTCGCGCCGGCGGCGAGGTGCTTGGCGGCGTCCTCGCGCTTGGTGAAGATGCCGGTGGACTCGATGACGATGTCGGCGCCGAGCTCGCCCCAGGGCAGCCGGGCCGGGTCGCGCTCCGCCATCGTGCGGAAGGTTTGGTCGCCCACCGTGATGGTGTCGTCGGTGTGGCTGACGGGCTGCTGCAGGCGGCCGAGGATGCTGTCGTACTTCAGCAGGTGCACCAGGGTCGCGTTGTCGGTCAGGTCGTTGACGCCGACGACTTCGACGTCCGCTCCCTGCTCAAGGAGTGCGCGGAAGTAGTTGCGACCGATGCGGCCAAAGCCGTTGATTCCTACGCGGATCGTCACGAACCGATCTCCTCGTTGGTACGCCGGCACGAGCACCGGCGATGATGTGTGGGACGTCCCCGACCACTGCCGACCCTACCGCGCACCCGGGGCACGGGGCGTAGGGACGGGACGGTGCGTCTCACTCCGCAAGACCGCCGGAACCGCGCCGAACGCCCGGCACCGGGCAGCGCGACCGCCCGACCGGGGCCGGACGGTGCGGACGCACGGGCGGCGTCAGACCGCCATCTCCTCCGTGAGGTTGGACTCGGTTCCGGGGATGCCCAGGTCGGAGGCGCGCTTGTCCGCCATCGCGAGCAGCCGCCGGATGCGCCCCGCCACGGCGTCCTTGGTCAGAGGCGGGTCCGCGAGCGCGCCGAGTTCCTCCAGCGACGCCTGCTTGTGCTCCATCCGCAGTGCGCCCGCCGCCGCCAGGTGCTCGGGGACGTCCTCGCCGAGGATCTCCAGCGCACGCTGCACCCGGGCCCCGGCGGCCACCGCGGCGCGCGCGGAACGCCGCAGGTTCGCGTCGTCGAAGTTCGCGAGCCGGTTGGCCGTCGCCCGGACCTCCCGCCGCATGCGGCGCTCCTCCCAGGCCAGCACGGCCTCGTGTGCGCCGAGCCGGGTGAGGAGCGCGCCGATCGCGTCGCCGTCGCGGACCACGACCCGGTCCACGCCGCGGACCTCCCGGGCCTTCGCGGGGATCTGGAGCCGCCGGGCGGCACCGACCAGGGCCAGCGCCGCCTCCGGGCCCGGGCAGGTGACCTCCAGCGAGGAGGACCGGCCGGGCTCGGTGAGCGACCCGTGGGCGAGGAACGCGCCCCGCCAGGCGGCCTCCGCGTCACAGGTGGCCCCCGAGACCACCTGCGGCGGCAGGCCGCGGATCGGGCGGCCGCGGCTGTCGACCAGCCCGGTCTGCCGCGCGAGCTGGTCGCCGCCGGAGACGACGCGCACCACGTAGCGGGACCCGCGGCGGAGCCCGCCGGGAGCCATGACCACCAGGTCGGAGGCGTGTCCGAAGATCTCCAGGATGTCCTTGCGGAGGCGCCGGGCCGCGATGCCCGTGTCCAGCTCCGCCTCGATCACGATGCGCCCGCTCACCAGATGGAGCCCGCCCGCGAACCGAAGGATCGACGAGACCTCCGACTTCCGGCAGCAGGTCCGGGTGACGGGGAGCCGGGAGATTTCGTCCTTCACCGCTGCCGTCATCGCCATGGGCCGATCCTTCCATGCATCCGAAAAATACGGTCGTACGCGGCCGCCAGCCGCTCCGGGTCGTGCCGGGCGGAGTCCCCGGCGGCTGCCACCGGCGCCAGTTCGACCGCTGCCCCGAGCTGCTCCGCGGCTTCCCGCAGGGTCTGCTCGTCCGGCACGGCGTCCTGGTCGGCCAGCACCGCGTCAAAGGCGAGTTTAGGTGCGTGTCGTGCCAAAACCTCCAAATGACGCTGCGGGGAGAAACCTTCCGTCTCGCCCGGCTGGGGTGCCAGATTGAGTGACAGGACACGGCGCGCCCTGGTCTCCTGAAGCGCCTGGAGCAGTTCGGGCACCAGAAGGTGCGGGATCACCGAGGAGAACCAGGAGCCGGGACCGACCACGACCCAGTCCGCGTCCAGGACCGCTGCCAGCGCCTCCTCCACGGCCGGCGGGTCGGACGGCACCAGGTGGACCTGCTGCACCTCACCCGGGGTCAGCGCCACCGTGGCCTGGCCCCGGACGAGATCCACCGTGTCCGGGGCGGCGGGGTCGTGGCCCCGCACCGTCGCGGTGAGCTCCAGCGGCACCGCGGACATCGGCAGCACCCTGCCGTGCGCACCGAGCAGCTTGCCCACCAGGTCGAGTGCCTGCACGTGGTCGCCGAGCTGCTCCCACAGGGCCACGATGAGCAGGTTCCCCACGGCGTGCTCGTGCAGGTCGCCGCGGCTCTCGAAGCGGTGCTGGATGACCTCCGCCCAGGTGCGTCCCCAGTCGTCGTCCCCGCAGAGCGCCGCGAGAGCCTTCCGCAGATCGCCCGGCGGGAGCACGCCGAGCTCGTCGCGGAGGCGGCCGCTCGAACCGCCGTCGTCGGCGACGGTGACGACGGCGGTGAGGTCGCCCGTGATCCGCCGGAGCGCGGTGAGCGAGGCGGACAGGCCCATGCCACCCCCGAGCGCGACGACCTTGGGCTGCGTGCCCCGCCGGGCGACGTGACCGCCGACGAAGCGGCGGAGGCGGACGGTCCTACGCGGCATCACTCACGTCCCATGTCCCGGTGCACGACGACGGTCTCCACACCGTCGTGGGAGAGGCGTGCCGCCAGTCTCTCGGACATGGCGACCGACCGGTGCTTCCCACCGGTGCAGCCCACGGCGACGGTGACGTAGCGCTTGCCCTCCCGGCGGTAGCCCGCGGCGATGAGCTGGAGCAACTCGGCGTAGCGGTCGAGGAACTCCTTGGCGCCGGGCTGGTTGAAGACGTATCCGGAGACCTCCTCGTTCAGGCCGGTGTAGGGCCGCAGCTCCGGCACCCAGTGGGGGTTGGGGAGGAAGCGGCAGTCGACGACCAGGTCGGCGTCGACGGGCAGCCCGTACTTGTAGCCGAAGGACATGACCGTGGCCCGCAGCTCGGGCTCCTCCTCGCCGGCGAACCGGGCATCGAGCTTCGCGCGCAGCTCGTGCACGTTGAGGCTGGAGGTGTCGATCACCAGGTCGGCATCGCCCCGCAGCTCGCGCAGCAGGTCCCGTTCGGCGGAGATGCCGTCGACGATGCGGCCGTCGCCCTGGAGAGGGTGCGGGCGCCGCACGGATTCGAACCTGCGCACGAGGGCGTCGTCGGACGCCTCCAGGTAGACGGTGCGGCGGGTGACCTCCTTGGCGTCCAGCTCGGCCAGGGACTGCTTGAGGTTGTCGAAGAAGCGGCGGCCCCGCACGTCGACCACCACCGCGATGCGCGCCACGTTGCCCTGGGAGCGGGCCCCCAGGTCGACCATGGTGGGGATGAGCGCGGGAGGAAGGTTGTCGACGACGAACCAGCCGAGGTCCTCCAGGCACTTGGCAGCCGTGCTGCGGCCCGCCCCGGACATTCCCGAGATGATCACCAGTTCCGGCGTCGTGCCGTCCTCGGTCTCCGCCGCGGTGCCCGTGGCCACCTGTCCTCCGTCTCCGAGTGTCTCGTGCGTTGCTTCCATGCTCGCCGTCCCCCGGCCTCGCCGTTCCGCGCGTCCGCCGGTGGCCCGGCGCCGTCAGCGGTTGTCGTGTTCCACGATCTCACCCGTGGCGGTGTTCACGGCGGCCCCGCCCGGCGCCGCCCCGGCCAGGGACGCCACGACGGTCTCGGCGGTCCTGCGCCCGACACCGGGCACCTCGCAGATCTGCTCCACGGTGGCGGCGCGCAGCCGCTTCACCGAGCCGAAGTGCTTGATCAGCGCCTGCTTGCGGGTCTCCCCCAGGCCCGGCACGCCGTCCAGCGGGCTCGCCCTCAGCGCCTTCGAGCGTTTGCTGCGCTGGTAGGTGAGGGCGAAGCGGTGGGCCTCGTCGCGCACTCGCTGCAGCAGATACAGACCTTCACTCGTCCGGGGGAGCACAACCGGGTCGTCGTCGTCCGGCAGCCACACCTCCTCGAGCCGTTTCGCCAGGCCGCAGACCGCCACGTCGTCGATGCCCAGCTCGTCCAGGGCGCGGCGGGCGGCAGCGACCTGCGGGGCACCGCCGTCGACCACCAGGAGCTGCGGCGGGTAGGCGAACCGCTTCGGACGGCCGTCCTCGTCGCGGTGCTCGTCCTCCTCGCCCTCCGGCCATTCGCCGGTGCGCTGCCGTTCCTGGAGGTACCGCTTGAAGCGGCGGCCGACCACCTCGTGCATGGCCCGTACGTCGTCCTGTCCGGCGAACGACTTGATCTGGAACCGCCGGTATTCGCCCTTGCGGGCGAGTCCGTCCTCGAAGACGACCATGGAGGCCACGACGTCGTCGCCCTGGAGGTGGGAGACGTCGAAACATTCGATCCGCAGCGGAGCGGAGTCGAGCTCCAGCGCCTCCGCGATCTCCTCCAGGGCCCGGGAGCGCGTCGTCAGGTCGGACGCGCGCTTCGTCTTGTGCAGGGCGAGGGCCTGCTGGGCGTTGCGCTGCACGGTCTCCATCAGGGCCCGCTTGTCGCCGCGCTGCGGCACCCGGAGGTTCACCGCGGCACCGCGGTGGCCGGACAGCCACTGCGCTATCGGCTCCACCGGGTCGGGGAGCTCCGGGACGAGCACCTCCTTGGGCACGGCGTCCCCGGTCTCCTCACCGTAGAGCTGTTGGAGGGCGTGCTCGACGAGTTCGGCGGTGCCGACCTCCTCGACCCGGTCGGTGACCCACCCGCGCTGTCCGCGCACTCTGCCGCCCCGGACGTGGAAGATCTGCACCGCCGCCTCGAGTTCGTCCTCGGCGAGCGCGACGAGGTCGGCGTCGGTGGCGTCGGTGAGGACGACGGCGTTCTTCTCCATCGCCTTGCGCAGCGCCCCGATGTCGTCGCGCAGGCGCGCGGCCCGCTCGTACTCCATCTCCTCGGCGGCCTGCTGCATCTCCTTCTCCAGGCGCCGGAGATGCGTTCCCGTCCTCCCGGCCATGAAGTCGCAGAACTCCTCGGCGAGTTCGCGGTGTTCCTCGGGCGTGACACGGCCGACGCAGGGAGCGGAACACTTCCCGATGTAGCCCAGCAGGCAGGGGCGTCCGATCTGCGCGCTGCGTTTGAACACACCGGCGGAGCAGGTGCGCACAGGGAAGACGCGCAGCAGCAGGTCGACGGTCTCCCGAATGGCCCAGGCATGGGCGTACGGGCCGAAGTAGCGCACGCCCTTCCTCTTGGGGCCGCGCATCACCTGGACCCGGGGGAACTCCTCGCCCAGAGTGACGGCGAGCGACGGATAGCTCTTGTCGTCCCGGTACTTGACGTTGAAACGGGGGTCGTACTCCTTGATCCAGGAGTACTCCAGCTGCAGCGCCTCCACTTCGGTCCCGACGACGGTCCACTCCACGGAGGAGGCTGTGGTGACCATCGTCCGCGTACGCGGGTGGAGGCCCGCGAGATCCTGGAAGTAGTTGGCGAGCCGGGAACGGAGACTCTTGGCCTTGCCGACGTAGATCACGCGACCGTGCGGGTCGCGGAAGCGGTAGACCCCCGGCGAGTCGGGGATCTGTCCCGGCTTGGGTCGATAGCTGGAGGGGTCGGCCATGTGTCACAGCCTAATGGTCGCCCGTGCGTGTCCGGACGTCATGAGTACTGGTCCGCTGCCTGCCGCTCCGCCAACAGCACTGGTGGCCGGTGCGGCACCTGAGTTCCGGGACTTCTCCGTGCTGATGCGGGAGCGTGACCCGCATGCGGCGGCCCCGGAGCGGCCGCAGGACTCGAGGACTCCACAGGCCTGTACTGCGGCCGGCGGTGGCGGGCTCGGGGCGGTCAGTGGCCCGAGGTGACCTTGAGGCCGACGATTGCCACCAGCAGCAGACCGATGAAGAAGATCCGTGCCGCGGTCGCGGGTTCGTCCAGTACGAGCATGCCGACGAGGGCTGCTCCGAGCGCACCGATGCCGACCCACACGCCGTAGGCAGTGCCGATCGGCAGGGTGCGGGTGGCCTGGGCCAGCAGCAGCATGCTGGCGGCGAAGCCGGCGACGGTGAGCACGCTGGGCCACAGCCGGGTGAAGCCCTCGGTGCAGGTGAGGCCGATCGCCCAGCCGACCTCGAGCAGTCCGGCGACGGTGAGCATGATCCAGGCCATGACGGGCACCTCCGTGTCGGGTGAGCGGGGGTGCGTCGTCTTTGCCTCGGCCGGTCACGTCGCTGGGGGGCCTGCGTGCGGGCGGCCGCCCGGTACGGCGCGTCTCGTCGGGCGTTGGTGCTGAAACTAGCAAACCGATGTGTCCGGTCGGCCGGTACTCCGGCCTACGGCGTCATCGCCCGGAGTGCCGGGGTGCAGTCGGTCGAGGTTTCGCCGGTGGACCCGCCGTTCGTCGTGCCGCTCCCCTCCGCGTCGACCTCCGCGTCGGGGTCGAACGTGGCGGTGCCTGGTGCGTCAGCACGGTCACCAGCCGCGCTCGCGCCACTCCGCGAGGTGCGGGCGTTCGGCTCCCAGCGTGGTGTCGGCGCCGTGCCCGGGATACACCCAGGTCTCGTCGGGCAGCCGGTCGAACAGCTTGGTCTCCACGTCGTGCAGCAGCTGTCCGAACGCCGCGGCGTCGCCGAAGGTGTTGCCGACGCCGCCGGGGAACAGGCAGTCGCCGGTGAAGAGGTGCGGATGACCGTGCGGGTCGTCGTGGACCAGCGCGACGGAGCCGGGGGTGTGCCCGGTGAGGTGGCGGACGGTGAGCTCCACCTCGCCGACCCTGACGGTGTCGCCGTCCGCCAGCGGTACGTCGGTGGGCACGGGGATGCCCTCGACGTCGAACCGTCCGGCGTAGGTACGGGCGCCGGTGGCGCGGACGACCTCTTCCAGGGCCTGCCAGTGGTCGCCGTGGCGGTGGGTGGTGACCACGGCGGTGATGCCGTCGTCGCCGATGAGCCGCAGCAGCGTGTCCGCCTCGTTGGCGGCATCGATCAGGAGCTGCTCGCCGGTGGCGCGGCAGCGCAGCAGGTACGCGTTGTTGTCCATCGGGCCGACGGCGACCTTGGAGATCATCAGATCGGCCAATTCGTGCACGTCGGCGGGACCGCCGACCTTCACCGCTCCGCTGTATGCCATGGCGCCAGCCTAGTGCCGCGCGGCGACGGTGCGGCAGACCCCGGCACGTCACGTGCAGGCGGACGGCAGCACCTCCCGTGCGGGGCGCAGCACGCCACCGCACGGGGGTGGTCCGGGTTCAGAAGGTGGGCAGCACCGGGAGCTCGGCGGAGGCGGTCAGGGCGGTCGCGTCGCCGCGGCCGCTGATCCAGCCCAGGAGGTCCGCGGGCCGGCCCGTGACGACGACGGGTTCGCCGTCCGGCGTGCCGGTGCGCCACGACTGCCCGTCCTCGCTGCGCAGCTCGATGCCGACGCCCAGGTCGGGGTGGCCCGTGAAGCGTTTCGCCAGGTTGGCGATCTCGCGGCCGACGAACTCCTCGGGGATGTCGTCGAGTCCGTAGCCCGCTCCCAGGTCGACGTGGTGCAGCTCCACCTCGATCCACCGCCGCCACGGGATGCCGGCGACCAGGTCGGTCACGCCGTTGCGCAGTTCGATGGTGCGCTGCCATCCGGCTTCGCCGTCCGGCTGCGCGGTGAAGGCGCCGTCGAGGCGGTGGGCGGTGAAGGTCAGGTCCGCGAGCTGTGTGGCGGCGGGCCGTGGCGCCCCTTCGGCGATGTCGGCGTCGCGGGCCTCGGCGCTCGCGTACATCGGGCGGCCGGCCAGCACCTCGATCAATGCGTCGGAGTTGCGCGCGAGATGCGCGAGCACGTGGCCGCGGGTCCATCCCGGCAGCCGCGAGGGAGCGGTGACGTCCGCGTCCGAGAGCCCGGAGACGGTGTCGAGCAGGCGTGCGGTGGCGGCGCTGAGCGCCGCGCAGTCTTCCTGGGGTACCGGAGTCGTCATGGCCCCAACGTATCGGCCTCACACTATGGGGTGAAGCTCGTCCGGCGGCGACGAAAATCGAATGCACGTGCTATAGGCTCGCTGTGCGGCATCCGAAGCACACCACTGCGGCGCTCCCCATACCCTGGGATTCGTGGGCTGGCGCCCATACCTCCCGCACGAAAGGTCTCAACCGGCGTGGCCGACCGTCTGTACGTCCGAGGCGCTCGCGAGCACAACCTCAAGAACGTCTCCATCGACCTCCCCCGTGACTCGCTCATCGTGTTCACGGGGCTCTCCGGCTCGGGCAAGTCCTCCCTGGCCTTCGACACGATCTTCGCGGAGGGACAGCGGCGCTACGTGGAGTCGTTGTCCAGTTACGCCCGGCAGTTCCTCGGGCAGATGGACAAGCCCGACGTCGATTTCATCGAAGGCCTGTCCCCGGCGGTGTCGATCGACCAGAAGTCGACCTCCCGCAACCCGCGGTCCACGGTCGGCACCATCACCGAGGTCTACGACTACCTCCGGCTGCTGTTCGCCCGGATCGGGAAGCCGCACTGCCCGGAGTGCGGGGACCCGATCGCCCGCCAGTCGCCGCAGGCCATCGTGGACAAGGTGCTCGGGCTGGAGCCGGGCAGCCGCTTCCAGGTGCTCTCGCCGCTGGCCCGCGAGCGCAAGGGGGAATTCGTCGACCTCTTCAAGGAGCTGCAGACCAAGGGCTACAGTCGCGCCCGGGTCGACGGGCGCACCGTGCAGCTCTCGGACCCGCCGAAGCTGAAGAAGCAGGAGAAGCACACCATCGAGGTGGTCGTCGACCGCCTCACGGTGAAGGAGAGCGCGAAGCGCCGGCTGACCGACTCGGTGGAGACCGCTCTCGGTCTCTCCGGCGGCATGGTGATCCTCGACTTCGTCGACCTGGACGAGACGGATCCGCAGCGCGAGCGGATGTACTCGGAGCACCTGTACTGCCCGCGGGACGACCTGTCGTTCGAGGAGCTGGAGCCGCGCTCGTTCTCGTTCAACTCACCGTTCGGCGCCTGCCCCGAGTGCACCGGCATCGGCACCCGCATGGAGGTCGATCCGGAGCTGATCGTTCCGGACGAGGACAAGTCGCTGGACGAAGGCGCGATCCACCCCTGGTCGCACGGCCACACCAGGGACTACTTCGGGCGCCTGGTCGGTGCCCTCGCCGACTCGCTGGGCTTCCGCACGGACGTCCCCTGGGCGGGGCTTCCGCAGCGGGCCCGAAAGGCGCTGCTGAACGGCCACCGCACACGCATCGAGGTGCGCTACCGCAACCGCTACGGGCGGGAGCGGGCGTACACCACCGCCTTCGAGGGCGCGGTCCCGTTCGTGCGGCGGCGGCACCAGGAGGCGGAGACCGACAGCAGCCGGGAACGCTTCGAGGGGTACATGCGCGAGGTGCCCTGTCCGACCTGCGAGGGGACGCGGCTGAAGCCGATCGTGCTCGCGGTCACGCTGCACGGCAGGTCGATCGCGGAGGTCTCGGCGATGTCCATCAGCGACTGCGCCGAATTCCTGCGGGAGTTGAAACTGAACGCCCGCGAGAAGACCATCGCGGAACGGGTACTCAAGGAGGTCAACGAGCGGCTGCGCTTCCTGGTCGACGTGGGCCTCGACTACCTGTCGCTGAACCGCGCGGCAGGCACCCTCTCCGGCGGCGAGGCGCAGCGCATCCGCCTGGCCACGCAGATCGGTTCGGGGCTCGTCGGCGTGCTGTACGTGCTGGACGAGCCGTCGATCGGCCTGCACCAGCGGGACAACCACCGCCTGATCGAGACGCTGGTGCGCCTGCGGGATCTGGGCAACACCCTGATCGTGGTGGAGCACGACGAGGACACCATCAGGACCTCCGACTGGATCGTCGACATCGGCCCCGGTGCCGGTGAGCACGGCGGCAAGGTCGTGCACAGCGGACCGTTGGGCGGGCTGCTGGCCAACGGCGAATCGATCACCGGGCACTACCTCGCGGGCAAGAAGCAGATCCCCACTCCGGGCGAGCGCAGGCCGGTGGATCCGGAGCGGCGTCTGACGGTCCGCGGTGCCCGCGAGAACAACCTGCAGAACATCGATGTCGGCTTCCCGCTGGGAGTGCTGAGCGCGGTCACCGGTGTGTCCGGTTCGGGCAAGTCCACGCTGGTGAACGACATCCTCTACACGCACCTGGCGCGGGAACTGAACGGCGCCAAGACCGTCCCCGGCCGCCACACGCGTGTCGAGGGGGACGACCTCGTCGACAAGGTCGTGCATGTCGACCAGTCCCCCATCGGCCGGACGCCCCGCTCCAACCCGGCCACCTACACCGGGGTGTTCGACCGGGTGCGGAAGCTCTTCGCCGAGACCACCGAGGCCAAGGTCCGCGGCTACCAGCAGGGCCGCTTCTCGTTCAACGTCAAGGGCGGGCGCTGCGAGAACTGCTCCGGCGACGGAACGATCAAGATCGAGATGAACTTCCTGCCGGACGTCTACGTGCCGTGCGAGGTGTGCCACGGCGCGCGGTACAACCGGGAGACCCTCGAGGTCCACTACAAGGGCAAGAGCATCGCCGAAGTTCTCGACATGCCCATCGAGGAAGCGCTCGACTTCTTCGAGGCGGTCCCGGCGATCGCCCGCCACCTGCGCACCCTGCACGACGTCGGCCTCGGCTACGTGCGGCTGGGGCAGCCCGCCCCGACGCTCTCCGGCGGAGAGGCGCAGCGGGTGAAGCTCGCGAGCGAGCTGCAGAAGCGCAGCACCGGACGCACGGTGTACGTGCTGGACGAGCCGACGACCGGTCTCCACTTCGACGACATCCGCAAGCTGCTCGGCGTGCTGTCCGGGCTGGTCGACAAGGGCAACTCGGTCATCGTCATCGAGCACAACCTCGACGTCATCAAGACCGCGGACTGGATCGTCGACATGGGTCCGGAAGGCGGTAGCGGCGGCGGCCTGGTGGTCGCCGAGGGAACGCCGGAGCAGGTCGCGGCGGTCCCGGCCAGCCATACCGGGAAGTTCCTGCGGGAGATCCTGGGCGACCGGGTGAGCGACGCCTCGGTGCCGGCTTCCCGGAAGCCGCGCAGCTCCTCCGGCCGCGGCAGGGCAGGGGCCCGGAAGTGACCGGCCCGCACGGGCGTGCAGGCGTGGACGTCGACGATCGCCCCACCCCCGGCGGTGGGCCCGCGGTTTCCCGGCGGGGCGCTCTGCTGTGCGGCGCGGCGCTGGCAGGGCTGGGCGCCGCTGCCGCCGGCTGCTCCTCCTCGGGTGGGCCCGAGACCTCCACCACGCCGACGGCGCCGGTGGAGTTGGGCCCTGCCACGGCCGTTCCGGTGGGTGGGGCGAAACTCTTCCGCGAGCAACGGCTCCTGGTGTCCCAGCCGTCGGAGGGCGAGTTCCACGCCTTCAGCGCGGTCTGCACACACGCCGGATGCGTCCTCGACAGCGTCGAGGACGGGCAGGGCAGGTGCCCCTGTCACGGCAGCCGGTTCGCCGTGGATTCGGGCACGGCCGTCCGCGGACCGGCCCGGAGGTCACTGCCCGCCGTGCCGGTGCGTGTTCGGAACGGTCATCTGGTCGCGGGGCCCCGGGGATAGCGCTCCGGGCCCCGGCTCGGCGTCCGGTGGCTGACGGACACCGGGCCGAGGGGCCGCGGGATCTCAGTGCCAGTCCCAGGCGATGCCCAGGAGGCCCGGTTTCACTTCCTGATCGACGAGGTGCACGGTGCGGTGCGGGCCCGTCAGGGGCAGTTCACGCACTCCGGTCGGACGGGCGCCGGGGGCGGTACGGGCGAAGCTGCGGCACCGCATCGGCAGCGCGGCGTCGTCGAAGGCGACCTGGAGCACGTACTGGCCACCGCCGAAGCTGAATCCGCGCACGTACTCGTCGCATCGGCCGGCCGTGCCGTCCTCGAAGGTGTAGCTGAACATGTGCGTCTCCCCCACCCGCAGGCGCGCGTCGAAGAGCAGCTCCGCGGCGACGAGGCCCGTGGGCGCGTGGCGGCGCATGCTGCCGAGGCGGCAGTTCTCGCCGGGGTGCAGCCGCACCCCGGCCACGTCGCACCCCGGGTCGCCGTAGTGGATGGCGACGTACCGGTCGACGCCGTCCCGATGCGCGCGGACCACCTGTTCGGAGTGGCGGGCCGCCAGCTCCCTGCGGGGCCCGGTCCGCACCCGTTCGACGTGCAGCACGGTGTGGACACCGCCATCGGCGGGGGCCTGGAGTTCGGCGAGCAGTTGCTGCAGCGCATCGGCCGCATCCACCAGGGACCGGTAAGGGCGCGCGGTCGGCTGCTCTGCGGTGGCCGCCTCCCGCAGCAGGCGGGTCAGCGTGTCCTGGGGGAGGTCCAGTACCTGTTCGAGCACGGTGACGGCACGGATCGACTCCGGGCGTGCCGGGCGGCGGCTGCCCTGCTGCCAGTAGCTGAGGCTCGTGACCCCGACGCGGATGCCGCGTTCGGCCAGTCGGTGCTGTATACGGTGCAGTGCCAGTCCCCGCGCCTTGATGGCTGCTCGCAGGGCGACGTGGAACGGGCCGGTCTTCAGGAGCTGTTCCAGTTCGGAGTGTGTGTCCACCGTGTCGCTCTCGTTCTCGCGCGGGGCTTCGACCCGCACCGGCCCACGTCCACCGGCGCCCGGTCCCTCACCCCGGTACGTCCTCGCGCATTACAGCTTGTTGACCTGCGGGTAAGCAAGGTTCTCGGCAGCTTCGGCTTCGCGAGCCCGGCTGCGGCCGGTTTGCTCCCTCCTCCGGACGGACACGGACGGGACATGTCTCTCGACGATCTGCGGCAGCGCGCACTCCGCGTCCACGACCTCTACGACGCTCTCAACAGGCAGGAGAGGGGCAGGGTGTGGACGCGCGAGGAGTTCATGCTCGGCTTCATGGGCGACGTGGGCGATCTGGCGAAACTCGTGATGTCCGAGGAGGGGGCGCGGGACGTGCCGGGCGGTCGGGCCGCGCTGGAGCACGAACTCGCGGACTGCCTCTGGTCGGTGCTCATCCTGGCGCACCGTTACGGCGTCGGCCTGGAAGCGGCCTTCGCCCGCACCATGACGGAGCTGACCGCGACCGTCCGTGCCCGACTGCCCGGGGAGGACGCGGCCGCGGCGTCCTCGGAGTGAGGCCCCTGCACGGCTTCCCCGCGTCCTCACTCGTGGCGGCCGTTGCCGCCGTGCTCGCCGTCGTCCCGTACGGGGCCACCGCTGACCGGCTCGGGGCTCTTCGCCTCCGCCCTGTCCTGCTTCCTGGCGGCGTACAGGCTGGTCGCGGTGGTGAGGACCAGAACGGCGCAGATCACGGCGAGCGACACGGGTGTACTGATCTGGGGCACGTGGACGCCGGTTTCATGGAGCGCGTGGAGCACCAGCTTCACTCCGATGAAGCCGAGGATGACCGACAGCCCGTAGGAGAGGTGGACCAGCTTCTTCAGCAGCCCGCCGATGAGGAAGTAGAGCTGGCGCAGCCCCATGAGCGCGAAGGCGTTCGCGGTGAACACGATGTACGGGTCCTGGGTGAGCCCGAAGATCGCGGGGATCGAGTCGAGTGCGAAGAGGACGTCCGTCGTGCCGATCGCGAGCATCACGATGAGCATCGGCGTCATCAACCGCCGGCCGTTCTCCCGGACGAACAGCTTGGTGCCGTGGTACCGGTCGGTGGAGGGGAAGCGGCGCTCGACCGCCTTGAGCAGGCGGTTCTCCTCGTAGGCCTCCGTCTCGTCCTCGGCACGTGCTTCCTGGATGAGCTTCCAGGCGGTCCAGACGAGGAAGCCCCCGAAGAGGAAGAAGACCCAGGAGAAGCTGGCGATGATGGCTGCTCCGGCGGCGATGAAGCCCGCACGGAGTACGAGGGCGATGAGCACGCCGACCATCAGCACGCGCTGCTGGTAGATGGTGGGCACGGCGAACTTCGCCATGATCAGGACGAAGACGAAGAGGTTGTCGACGCTGAGGGACTTCTCGGTGATGTAACCGGCGAAGAACTCGCCGGAGGTCCCGCCGCCGGCCGTGACCAGCAGGCCGGCACCGAACGCGGCGGCCAGGACGATCCAGACGACCGTCCAGGTGCCCGCTTCCTTCAGGGACACCTCGTGGGGCTTCCGGCCGACGAAGAAGTCGACCGCGACGAGGGCGCAGAGACCGACAACGGTCACGGCCCAGATGGAGAAGGACACATCCACAGGAAAGGCACCTCCGGCCTTCATGCTGCCGGAGGTCTCTTCCGCTCGCGACGCACCTGATCCTCGGGCGCATGGCGGGCCGGCTCCCCGGGGCCGGTCCGCCCGGCCCGTACTGACGAGGTCGCCGCAGAACGGGAATACTCCCCTCCGCTCACCTCAAGGTAAAGCAGAACCAAGAAAAGGTAAAGAACCTCTTTGCTCGGCGCTCCCGGTCGCCCGGTGGGTCCGAACTCAGAGGTGCGCCACGATCGACGGCATGAGGTCCTGGAAAGTGCGGCCCTGAGCGGGCTCGCCGATGGCCTTCATCTGCCAGCCGCTCCCCTCGCGCTGCACCTTGGCCATGATCTGCGCGGTCCAGTCGCCGCCACCCGTCAGCGTGTAGCGCGCGAGTTCCTGGCCCGTGGCCTCGTCGAGCAGACGGCAGAAGGCGTTCTCCACCTCCGCGAAGGTCTGCCCGGTGAAGGAGTTCACGGTGAAGACGACGCGGTCCACGTGCGCCGGGATCTGCTGGAGATCGACCATGATCGTCTCGTCGTCGCCACCGCGGCCCGCGCCGCCGACCAGGTTGTCGCCACCGTGCCGGACCGACCCGTCGTCGCTCACGAGATGCCGGAAGAACACGACGTCGACAGGCTCCTTCCCGGCGAACAGCACCGCGGAAGCGTCCAGGTCGATGTCCTTGGTGCGCCGGCCGAACAGGCCGCGCCGGGGTGCGGCCTGCCAGCCCAGGCCCATGCGCACCGCGGACAGGCTCCCGCCCCCGGACTTCTCCAGGCTGATGGTCTGACCCTTGGACAGATTGACCGACACCGTGCGCCCCTCTCGACGTGTCCTGCGCCGTCCCCGTTTTCGGGGGTGCCCGTGAAGCCTACTTGAGCCCGGCCTCCCGCATCTGGCGCAATTCCTTCTTGAGCTCGCCGACCTCGTCACGCAGCCTGGCGGCCACCTCGAACTGCAGCTCGGCCGCGGCGGCCCGCATGCGCTCCGTCATGTCCTCGATCAGTTCGGCAAGTTCCCCGGCGGGCCGATCGGTGGGCTCGGCCGGGCCCTGCTTCCCGGCCTTCGCCCCCTTCTTCGCGGCCTTTCCTGCGCCGTCCCGCCCGAGCTCCGGCACCGGCGCCCTGCCGGAGCCCGAGCCGCCCGACGGGCCCTGCCGGTAACCGGACCCCAGGAGCTGCTCGGTGTCGACATCCTCCCGGGCGATGTCCGCGACGATGTCGCCGATCCGCTTGCGCAGCGGCTGCGGGTCGATGCCGTTCGCCTCGTTGTAGGCGATCTGCTTGGCGCGACGGCGGTTGGTCTCGTCGATGGCCTTCGCCATGGCGGGGGTGACCTTGTCGGCGTACATGTGCACCTGCCCGGAGACGTTCCGCGCGGCACGTCCGATCGTCTGGATCAGTGAGGTACCCGAACGGAGGAACCCCTCCTTGTCGGCGTCGAGGATGGCGACGAGCGACACTTCCGGCAGGTCCAGTCCCTCCCGCAGCAGGTTGATGCCGACCAGTACGTCGAACTCGCCCGCTCGCAGTTCCCGCAGCAGCTCGACGCGGCGGAGGGTGTCGACATCGCTGTGCAGGTACCGGACCTGGATGCCCAGCTCGAGGAAGTAGTCGGTGAGGTCCTCCGCCATCTTCTTCGTGAGGGTGGTGACCAGGACGCGCTCGTCGCTCTCCGTCCGGGTGCGGATCTCGTGCACCAGGTCGTCGATCTGCCCCTCGGTCGGCTTCACCACGACCTCCGGATCGACCAGCCCCGTCGGACGGATGATCTGCTCCACCACCCCGTCGGAGCGGGACAGCTCGTACGCGCCCGGAGTGGCGGAGAGGTAGACCGTCTGACCGATGCGCTCCAGGAACTCCTCCCACTTCAGCGGCCGGTTGTCGATCGCCGAGGGCAGCCGGAAGCCGTGGTCGACCAGAGTGCGCTTGCGCGCGGCGTCCCCCTCGTACATGGCACCGATCTGCGGCACGGTGACGTGCGACTCGTCGATGACCAGCACGAAGTCGTCCGGAAAGAAGTCGATCAACGTGTGCGGCGCCGAGCCGGGTTCACGGCCGTCGATGTGGCGCGAGTAGTTCTCGATGCCGGAGCAGGTGCCGATCTGGCGCATCATCTCGATGTCGTACGTGGTCCGCATCCGCAGCCGCTGAGCCTCCAGCAGCTTGCCCTGCTTGTCGAGCGCGGTCAGCTGCTCGTCCAGCTCGGCCTCGATGCCCCGGACGGCGCGTTCCATCCGCTCCGGGCCGGCCACGTAGTGGGAGGCCGGGAAGACGTAGAGCTGCTCCTCCTCCGTGATGACCTCGCCGGTGAGGGGGTGGAGCGTGGACAGCGCCTCGATCTCGTCGCCGAACATCTCGATGCGGACAGCGAGCTCCTCGTACACCGGGAAGATCTCCACCGTGTCGCCGCGGACCCGGAAGGTGCCACGGGTGAAGGCGGCGTCGTTGCGGGCGTACTGGATGTCCACGAAGCGGCGCAGCAGGACATCGCGGTCGATCTCCTGGCCGACCCGGAGCTGCACCATCCGGTCGACGTACTCCTGCGGCGTGCCCAGACCGTAGATGCAGGACACCGACGCGACCACCACGACGTCGCTGCGGGTGAGCAGCGCGTTGGTCGCGCTGTGACGGAGACGTTCGACCTCCTCGTTGATGGAGGAGTCCTTCTCGATGTAGGTGTCGGTCTGCGGGACGTACGCCTCGGGCTGGTAGTAGTCGTAGTACGAGACGAAGTACTCGACGGCGTTGTTGGGGAGGAGTTCGCGGAACTCCGTGGCCAGCTGGGCGGCGAGCGTCTTGTTCGGCGCCATCACCAGGGTCGGCCGCTGGAGCTTCTCGATCATCCAGGCCGTGGTCGCCGATTTGCCGGTGCCCGTCGCACCCAGCAGTACGACGTCCTTCTCGCCGCCCTGCACCCGCTGGGCGAGCTCCTCGATGGCGCTCGGCTGGTCGCCGCTGGGCCGGTACGGGCTGACGACCTCGAAGGGCGCCGTCGTGCGTTCGATCTGCTGGGTCTCGGGCCGCATGACCCCCACGGTACGGCCCGGCACCGACACAGGGACCGTCACCGGGTCGGCACCCGGACGCCGTCCCACCGATTGCTTCTCGCCCCCGTAGGGGAACACTTCCGCACACCCACCAGTGACCGTGTGTGCACGGTTCGACGCGAGGAGTTGCCGATGGCTCTGCGATCCACCACCCCTGCGGCCGGCGCGCTGCTCGGACTCGCTGCGCTCGTCCTCCCGCTCACGACACCGGCCGCGGCGGACGCGCGCCCCGACGGGCGTCCACCTGTTGTCGTCGCCCACCGAGGAGCGTCCGCCTACGCGCCGGAGAACACGCTGGCGGCAGTCGACGAGGCCGCCGCCAGAGAGGTGACGTGGGTGGAGAACGACGTGCAGCGCACCCGGGACGGCGCGCTGGTCGTCCTGCACGACACGACGCTGGAGCGGACCACCGATGTCGAGGAGGTGTTCCCGGACCGCGCCCCGTGGCGGCTCGCGGACTTCACCCTGGCGGAGGTGGAGAAGCTCGACGCGGGCAGCTGGTTCGCCGAGGACTACGCGGGCATCCGGATCCCGACGCTGCGGCAGTACCTCCGACGGGTGGAGGCGAACGGCCAGAACCTGCTGCTGGAACTCAAGAGACCGGACCTCTACCCCGGCATCGTGCGGCAGACACTGAGAGAGCTGGCCGAGGAGGGCTGGCTGGACCGGTCGCATCGGGTGGAGCGGCTCATCGTTCAGAGCTTCGACGCCGATGCCGTACGGACCGTCCACGATCGGGCCCCGGCCCTCACGACCGGGTACCTGGGTACGCCGAAGGCCGCCGCACTGGGGAGGTACGCCCGGTTCACCGACCGGATCAATCCACGGTGGTCCACGGTGGACGCGGCGTACGTACGGGCCGTGCACGCGCTGAAGGGCGCGCACGGCCGGCCGTTGCAGGTGTGGACCTGGACCGTCGACGATGCGGCGACGGCGCGACGGATGGCGGAGCGCGGCGTGGACGGCATCATCTCCAACCGGCCCGACGTGGTGCTGGAGGCCGTCGGGGACGGCGCGGGGCCGGTTCTCACGGGCCCCACGACCGACACATCGCAGTAGGGTCGGGCGGGTGCCGACCGACGCAGAGAACATCGAGGCAGGGAGCCCGGGGCACTCCGGGTACACCGAGCACCCGGTAGCGCCCCACCCCCGCGCCTGGGCGTGGAGCGTGTTCCGCACTCCGGTCGGCCCGCTGCTGTTGGCGGCCACGGCGGACGGGCTCGTGCAGGTCGTCTTCCATGCCGAGGCACGCCGCGCTCGCCGCGTTCGGGAGACGTTGCGCGCCCGCATGGGGGATCCCTCCCCCGCGGCGCCGGGCTCGGCGCCGCACCAGCATCTGGTCACCGCCGAACGGGAGTTGCGCGCCTACTTCGACGGGGCGCTGCGCGCGTTCACCGTCCCCCTCGACTGGTCGATGACCGGCGGCTTCCCGCAGCACGTGCTCCGCGCCCTGGCCGCGCACGTCCCCTACGGCACGACGGCCGCCTACCAGGACCTCGCCGACCGGGTGGGGGAACCTGATGCCGCACGCGCCGTGGGGGCCGCCATGGGAGTGAACCCGCTGCCGATCGTGGTGCCCTGCCACCGGGTGGTGGAGAGCGGTGGCGGCCTCGGAGGCTTCGGCGGTGACCTGGAGACGAAGCGGGAGCTGCTCGCCCTGGAGGGAGTGCTCCCGCAGCGCCTTTTCTGACCCGCGGACCGGCTTGGGGCGTTACGGCTTCAGGCCGTGCTTCTGCAGGAAGGGCACGGGGTCGAATCCGGAACCGTAGTACGGCGAGGTGCGCACCTCGAAGTGCAGGTGCGGACCGGTGGAGTTGCCGGTGCTGCCCGAGACGGCGATCTGCTCGCCGGTGTTCACGTGCTCGCCGGGCACCGCGCGGAACTCCGACAGGTGGGCGTACTGCGTGTACGTGCCGTTCGGGTGCTTCACGACGATCTCGTTGCCGTAGGCGCCGCCCCAGTCGGCGGTGACGACGGTGCCGTTGTGCACGGCCTTGACCGGGGTGCCGGTCGGTACGGCGAAGTCCTGGCCGGAGTGCTTGGCGGCCCAGCGGTCGCCGCTGTCGGAGAAGCCCGCCGTCTTCGCGTAGGGGTGGGAGACGGGCAGCACCCAGGAACGGACCTTGCCGCGCCCCTTGCTGCGGCTGGCCTTCTTGGAGTCCTTGTGCTTGCCGCCGTTCCCGGCCTTGTGCTTGTCGTGGTGCTTATTTCCGCTCTTGCGTGCCTCGGCGCGCTTCTCGGCCTGCTTCTGCTTCTTCTTCTCCGCGGCCTTCTTCTCGGCCGCCTTCTTCTGGGCGGCCTTCTTCTGGGCGGCTGCCTTCTTCTCCGCGGCCTCCCGTGCCTCGGCCTTCTTCTCGGCCGCGGCCTTGTCGCGGGCCGCATCCCGGCGCTCCTCGGCCTTCCGCTCCGCGTCCTGCTGTTCGTCCGCCTTCTTCCCGGCCGCGGAGGACTCGGCGTCCTTGGCGTGGTCCTGCCGTTCGGCCGTGGCGGAGGGCTTGGCGGCGGTGTCGGATGCGAAGAGGTCGCCGCCGGCGGCGAGCGCCACGCCGGAGCCCAGGACGAGGGACGCGCCGACGCCGGTGGCCACGACGGTGTTGCGGGTGCGCGGTATGCGGCGAAGAGCATCGGTGATCGCGGGGTGCAGGCGCATGGGGGTACTTCCTCCGGAAATTCGGTGGGGGTTCCTGGCTCTGCGGACCAGGCCTCACCTTGGTAACCCGCGAATCAGGCATTTCCAAGAAAGAACGTGTACGAAGGTGCGTCGTACGTGAAACTCGGCAATTCGGACATAATTGACAGCGCGAGCACCCTCCCAGCAGCGACGCGGCCGCCCACCGAAGCATCGGCGCGCACCGGCACAAGCCCACAAGCTGGCACGACGACACCCCGAAGCCCGAACGGCCACCCCTTCACCCCGAGGTGGAACAGTTCGGGACCTTGGTCCCCGTTATTCCTATTCGGCTTCGTAGGGGCCGTTTTCCTGTGCTTCACCTCACGGACGAACAAGCAGTGCATCACCTTTCTGTGACGTGGGGCACCCGCTTTCTGTGACCCGCGTTACCCGCATTCCTGTGACCTGGAGCACGGGAATGCGCCGAATGCTCCTCGTCCGACGGACGATCCCTGCCGGGCGTCACCCCGTGCTGGCAGACTGCCCGCGTGACCGACACCGCTGATGCCCCGGACGCTCATCACGCCGCTCCCGCTCCGGAGAAGACCGCCCATTGCTCCGGCCCTCGGGCGGCCTCTGCTGTCGCGGCCGGGGACGGCCTGCGGGCCCTGCGACGCCGCACCACGGCCGTCCTGGTCGCCTCGCAGATCCTCGGCGGGCTCGGTGTGGCGACCGGTGTCGCGCTCGCTGCGGTGCTCGCCGAGGAAGTAAGCGGCTCGGAGGGGCTCTCGGGCCTGGCCTCCACGTCCGCCGTCGTCGGCACGGCGCTGTTCTCCCTGCCCCTGGCCACCCTGATGGCAGCGAGAGGCCGCCGCCCCGGACTGGTCCTGGCCTACTCCGCGGCGGCACTCGGCGGAGCGGTCGTCGTGGGCGCGGCCGCCGCCGGCAACTTTCCTCTGATGCTGGCCGGCATGGCCGCCTTCGGTGCCGGCTCCGCGGCCAACCTGCAGTCCCGCTACGCCGCCGCCGACCTGGCCGACCCCGACCGTCGGGCGCGCGCCATCTCCACGGTGGTGTGGGCGGCGACGATCGGCGCCGTCCTCGGGCCGAACATCGCGGCTCCGGCGGGCGACAGCGTGGCGGCGCTCGGCCTGGGCATACCCGTGACGGCCGGGCCGTTCCTGTGGTGCTCGGGGATCTTCCTCCTGGCCGCCCTGACCGTGCACCTGCTGCTGCGTCCCGACCCCCTGCTCGCCGCGCGCGCCCGGGAGGCCGGCTCCGCCGGGGCCGGCGACGGCGAGGAACGTTCACTGCGGGCCGGGTTCACCGCGGTCGCCTCCTCCCGGCCCGCCCGCCTCGCCCTCGCCACCATCGCCGGCTCCCACACGGTCATGGTCTCGATCATGGTGATGACGCCGGTCGACCTGGGGCACCACGGCATCGGCATCGAGCTGATCGGCCTGGTCATCAGCGGTCACATCGCAGGCATGTACGCGTTCTCCCCCGTGATGGGCCGGCTCTCCGACCGGCTGGGACGCCTCGCGGTCATCGGTCTGGCCGTCGTCCTCCTGGGCTCGGCGGCAGGACTGGCAGGCACGGCGGACGGCGACCACCGGCAGTCGGCCGTCGGCCTGTTCCTGCTCGGTCTCGGCTGGTCCGCCGGGCTGGTGTCCGGTTCCGCCCTGCTCACGGACTCGGTGCCGCAGGCGGCCCGGGCGGCCGCGCAGGGTCTGTCCGATCTGACGATGAACGCCGCCGCCGGCGCGGGCGGCGCGCTGTCGGGGCTGGTCGTCGCACGAGCCGGGTACGGGTGGCTGACCGCGCTGTCCGCGTCGCTGCTGCTTCCCGTGACGTTGCTCGCCCTGCACACCGCCCTGCGGCGCCCCTCTCCGGTTCGGGCCGGGGACGGGGCGGATGCTCCGCGCGGAGACGCTCAGCGCGGATAGAGCTGGAAGGAGACCCCGCGGCGCCCCCGGAACCGCTCGGCGACGCCGTCGAGCATCCCGGTCAGGAGACGCCGCGCATACGCCTCCGGCTCCTCGTCGCTCAGTGCCGTGAGGTACGCCCGGTGTTCGACCAGCGAGGCGATGCCACGCTCCAGGGCGTCGTCGGAGACCTGCGCTGCGTGCGTGGCGTGCGGCGAAGCGGCGACCGCGACCCAGCGCACCCCGCTCCAGGGGGCCACGTCCCCGTGCTGCAGCTGCTCGGGGAAGATCCAGCGGTTGCCGGCGTCGCCCACGGCGTCCAGCACCGCGCGTCCCACCGCCCGGTGGTCGGGCGTGTTCCACCAGGTGCCGCCGAAGGTGTCGTGGTGGTTGAGGGTGAGCACCAGTTCCGGACGGTGCCTCCGCACGGCGGCGGCGATGTCCCGGCGCAGCCCGGGGCCGTTCTCGATCACCCCGTCCCGGTGGTCGAGGAACTCCACAGTGTCGACGCCGACCACCGCGGCGCCGGCCCGCTGTTCGGCCTCCCTGACCCGGGCGGCCTCCGCCGGATCCATGGTGTCGATGCCCGCCTCGCCCCGCGTGACCAGCAGGTAGGTCACTTCCCGCCCGGCAGCGGTCCACGCGGCGACCGCGGCTGCCGCACCGTACTCCATGTCGTCGGGGTGGGCGACGACCGCCAGCGCACGCGACCAGTCCTCCGGCATGCTCGACAGCGGTTCTTCCGTCCCGGCCGCCCGGGCCTCCTGCTCGCTCATCGCGTCCCTCCGTCAACGGTTCGCGCCGTGTCACTCGATGGCCCGATCCTCGGGTGCACCTTCTCGCCATTCCTTCCCGCTGCGGGAAACATGCACCGGTACGCACCATCCTCGCCCGCCACGCCACCGATGCAGGAGAACACCGCAGATGCCCACCATCGTCCCCTCCCACAACCGGTCGTCCCTGGCCCACCGCCTGCGCTACGCGCTCCACCATCCGCAGCGCGTGATGCCGTATCTGCGCCGGCATCTGCGCGACCGGAGACTGCAGCGGCAGTCCGGCGGGAACCACCTCGCCTACTACCGGGCCGTCATGAGGGCCGACACGGCACGGAACCCCCGCGGCGCGGTGGGAACGCCCACACGGAAGCGGTGGAACGCCCTGGGCAGGATGCAGTTCCAGTACCTGCTGGGGCACGGACTGCAGCCCGCGGACCACATGTTGGAGATCGGTTGCGGGAACCTGCGCGCAGGGCGGCACTTCGTCGCATACCTGGACGCCGGCCACTACTACGGCGTGGACATCTCACCCGACATCCTCCTCTCGGCGCAGCAGACCGTCGTCGACCACGGGCTCCAGGACAAACTGCCGTACCTCACCCTGGTGGACGACATGCGGCTCGCCCACCTCCCCGACGGCCACTTCCGGGTGATCCACGCGCACAGCGTGTTCTCCCACTCGCCGCTCGGCGTCATCGGGGACTGCTTCCGCCACGTCGGAAGGCTGCTCGCCCCGGGCGGCTTCTTCGACTTCACCTACAACCGCACCGACGGGCCGGAGCACGACGTTCTGCGGGAGGACTTCTACTACCGGCCGGCGACCCTGATCGCGCTGGCCGCGGAGCACGGTCTGGCGGCCCGGACCATGGAGGACTGGGACGAGCTGCCTCACAAGCAGTCGAAGATCCGCGTCACCGTCCCCGGCCCGGGCGGCTCCGCCGCACCCGCGGAGGAGGCGGAACGGGGCGGGCGCGGCGAGCCCCGGGAGGGCGGATCCTGATCGGAGAGAGTCCGGCGCCCGCCCCGCCGGGCCTCAGCCCTTCGCGACCTCCCTCAACCGGGCGGTCAGCGTGTCCACGTCCTGGTAGGTCATGCCCACCAGTGAGACGTGCTTCCAGCCGACGGTCCCGTCGGGCCGGACGAGGAAGACGGAACGGCGCAGCCCGATCCCGGGAGCGGCGACGCCGTAGGCGCGGGCCGCGAGAAGGTCGGGGTCCGCGAGCAGCGGCATGCGCAGGTCGTGCTTGCGCGCGAACCGCTCGTGACTGTCGAGGCCCTGCGGACTGATGCCCCACACCTCGGCGTCCAGCTCGGCGAACTCTTCGAGCCCGGCGGAGTAGGAGCACAGCTGCTTGGTGCACACGGCCGTGTCGTCGCCGGGGTAGAAGGCCAGGACCAGCGGCCGGCCCGGTGCCCCGCGCAGCGCGTAGTCGCCACGCTCGAAGACGGTGTCCTCCCCGTCACCGCGCAGCACACCGCCGGTGAGCGCGAATTCGGGCGCGGACGCCCCTGTCCCGGCGTGCCTCGGCATGCGGTCTCCTTGCGGTACGGCTCTCGGCGCCCGGCAGGACACCGACCGCCTCCGTAGGCGCCGCTACCCCGTCGGGCGCCGGGCACACCCGGCCGCCGCGGGGCGGGGCCGACCGGTCGTCAGTCCGGGGCGCTTCCCCTGCCGGGAGGAGGGGGCTGCCGGTCGGGGCCCGGACCGCTGCCGTCCTGCGGTGCCGCGGGGTTCGGAACGGGTTCGGCGTGGATGCGGGGCAGGATCCGGTCCAGCCAGTGCGGCAGCCACCAGGCGCTGCTTCCGAGCAGTGTCAGCACCGCCGGGACCAGGAGCAGCCGTACCAGGGTGGCGTCCACCAGTACGCTGACGGCGAGGCCGAGTCCCAGCATCTTGACGACGACGTTGCTGCTGAACAGGAACGCCGCGAACACGCTCATCATGATGAGTGCCGCGCAGGTGATGACCCGCGCGGTGATCTCCAGCGCGTGGGCGACGCTCCCCCGGGCGTCGCCGGTGCGCAACCAGGCCTCGTGCACGCGGGAGAGCAGGAAGATCTCGTAGTCCATGCTGAGGCCGAACACGATGGCGAACATCATCATCGGGACGTAGCTCTCGATCGGCACGGTGCCGGACACTCCGAGCTCGGGCCCGCCCCACCCCCACTGGAAGACGGCCACCAGGACGCCGTACGAGGCGCCGATCGAGACCAGGTTGAGGACGGCTGCCTTCAGGGCGACCAGGACGCCGCGGAAGACGGCGAGAATGATGAGCAGGGCCAGACACACGACGACCCCGATGATGACCGGGAGCCGATCGGCGACGATGTCGCGGAAGTCCGTCTGTGCCGCGGTGCTGCCGGTGACATAGCCCTGCGCGCCGGTTCCGCGGACCGCCTGCGGCAGGACGGTGTCCGAGAGGCGGTGCACCAGGTCGGTGGTGTTCGCGCTCTGCGGACGCTGGGCGGGGATCACGGTCGCCAGCAGGGCCTCGCCGTCCGGTGTGGGCACAGGTGTGCCGACCGCTGCGGCGCCGGAGAGGCCGCGCAGCGAGGAGGTCAGGGTCCGCTGCAGCGCCGGTCGTTGACCGGACGGCACCTCGGCCGCGTCGACGACGACCGTCAGCGGACCGTTGGCGCCCGCCCCGAACGCGTCGGTGACCAGGTCGTAGGCCCTGCGGTCGGTGTAGGAGGTGGGGTCCGCGCCGTCGTCGATGTGCCCGAGGCGCAGCGACAGCAGGGGGATGCTGAGCACGATCAGGGCGGCGAGTCCGGCGAGCAGGTGGCGCCAGGGGCGGCGGCCGACGCGGAGCGCGTAGCGGTGCCAGAACCCGCCGGCCTCCTCGTCCGGGTCGCCCGTGCCGCGGGGCGGGCGGTCGGTGGGGAGTTCGGCCTCGGCCACCGGCGGGCGGACGTGGTAGCGGTCGATGTTCCTGCCCGCGAGGCCGAGCAGGGCGGGCGCGAGGGTGAGCGCGCCGAGGACGGCGGTCACCACCGCCACTCCGGCCGCCGCACCGAGCTTGCCGATGAAACCGACGCCCGAGGCGTTGAGTCCTGCCAGGGCGACGATGACGGTGGTTCCGGAGACGACGACTGCGCGGCCGCTGCTGTGGGTCGCCTGTCCGGCGGCGGCGACCGGATCCATGCCCTCCATGAGGTCCTGGCGGTGGCGGGTGATCAGGAACAGTGCGTAGTCGATTCCCACGCCCAGCCCGATCATGGTGGCGAGCGTCGGCGAGACCTCGGCGAAGGTCGTCGACGCCGCGATCAGGGACAGCACGCTGAGGCCGACGAGGACGGCGACGAGCGAGGTGAGGAGCGGGACGAAGGCGGCGAGGACGCTGCCGAACCCGATCAGGAGCACCACGACGGCGACGGCGAGTCCGACGGCTTCGCTGAGCCGGTCGGATCCGCCCGGGCGGGCCAGTTCACCGAGGCCGCCCCCGTACTCCACCTCCACTCCGGCCTTCCGGAGCGGCCGCACGGCGTCGTCGACCCCGTCGAGGTAGGAGCTGCCGAGCGAGGCCGGATTCTCGTCGAAGGTGACGGTGACGTAGGCGGTCCTGCCGTCGGAGGAGACGGTTTCCAGGGGGCGCTTCGGCGTGCCGTCCGGTTGCGGTGGTGGGGCGGTCAGCGGGTTCTGGGCGGACAGGACGTGGGGGAGGTCGCCGAGCTTGCCCACCGCGGTGTCGACCTGCGTGCGGTGCGAGGACAGCGGAGCGTCCGTATCGTGCAGCACGACTTTGGCGCTCTGCCCGCCGCGTCCGGGGTCGTGCCGCTGGAGCACGTCGAACCCGTCCTGCGCCTGGGAGTCGGAGAGGGTGAAGTCGTCCGCGTAGGTGCCGCCGAAGGCGTTCCCCGCGACGTGCAGTCCGCCGGCGGCGACCACCCAGCCGAGGAGCACGACGACGAAGTGGCGCGCGCACCACTCCCCCAGCCTTCTCAGCCGCCCGCCTGACGGTGTGACGGGAGCCTCCCGGTTCCCGGAGCGTCTTCTGGACACCTTTCGCACCTTAGATCCCGCCGGCCGCTCCGGCACCTCGGCGGCTCTGCGGCGGGCTCCTCGGGGGCGCCCCACGTACCATGCGGACAGGACGCAACCGGTCGGCGGAGGAGCGGTCGCATGGTGTGCAAGCGCGTGATCGTGTCCGGGACGGTGCAGGGTGTGTTCTTCCGGGACACCTGCCGGACGACCGCCGCGCGGAACGGCGTGCGGGGGTGGGTCCGCAACCTGCCCGACGGCACGGTCGAAGCCCTGTTCGAAGGCGCGCCGGAGGCGGTGGACCGGCTCGTCTCCTGGACGCGCGCGGGACCGCCCGCCGCGCACGTGACCCGGGTACGCGTCCTGGACGCGGAGCCGGAGGGGGCGGCGGGGTTCGAGGTCCGCCCGACGCCCACCGGCCCGCCGTGACGCCCGGAGCCCCGGAGCCCCCGCGTGCCCGCATCCGCGTGCAGGTAGCCCCGGAGCTGCGCTTCCTGCTGCCGGCCGTGCACCGGCACGGCGACGTGTCCTTCGGGCACGACGGGACATCCTCCCTCGGGCACGTGGTCGAGGCGCTGGGCGTGCCGCTGACCGAGGTGGGTCTGCTGACGGTGGACGGAAGGGAGGTGCCGCCGTCGCACCGCCCGGTCGACGGCGAGCACGCCGAGGTCCACCCCGTGCACCGGCCGCAGCACCTCCCTCCGGAGGCGCCCAGGCCGCCGCGCTTCCTGCTCGACGTGCACCTGGGCACCCTGGCCCGGCGCCTCCGCCTGGTGGGCGTGGACGCCGCGTACCGGAACGACAGCGACGACGACGCGCTGCTGCGGCAGGCCAACGAGGAGAAACGCGTCCTGCTGACACGGGACCGTGGCCTGCTGCGGCGCCACGCCCTGTGGGCGGGGGCCCACGTCCGCGGCAGCAGCCCCGACGCCCAGGCGGCGGACGTCCTCGACCGCTTCGCTCCTGCGCTGCGGCCGTGGAGCCGCTGCACGGCCTGCAACGGCCTCCTCGCACCGGTCCGCAAGGCGGACATCGCCGACCGGCTGCCGCCCGGCACCCGACGCACCTACGACACCTTCCGGCGGTGCGGGACGTGCGGGCGGCTGTACTGGCCCGGCGCCCACCACGCGCGGCTCCGGGCCCGTGTCGAGGCGGCTCTCGCGGACGCCGCCCGCCGCCGCGAGCGGGCGAACCGCGGAGAGCCGGACGGTCTTGGCGGAGCGTGATGTTCCGGGAGAGGATCCCGACATGCACAGCGAGCTCTTCTCGACCGAGAACACGGCGCAGCCGGCGACCGCGCCCGGCATGACGCAGCAGAACTCCAAGTCGCTCAAGTACACGGTGGACGGCGAGTGCTACGCCCGCCAGGGAGCCATGATCGCCTTCCGTGGCGATCTCCGGTTCGAGAAGAAGGGGCAGGGCGTCGGCAACTTCCTCAAACGTCAGGTGACCGGCGAGGGCCTGGCCCTGATGACGGTCCGCGGCCGGGGCGAGGCCTGGTTCGCGCACGAAGCGGCGAACTGCTTCGTGGTCGACTTCTCCGAGGGCGACGCCCTCACCGTCAACGGACGCAACGTGCTGTGCTTCGACGCGTCCCTCCACTACGAGATCAAGATGGTGAAGGGCGCCGGGATGGCGGGAGGCGGCCTCTTCAACTGCCTCTTCACCGGACAGGGCCGGCTCGGGGTCGTCTGCGAGGGCGATCCGATCGTCATCCCCGTCTCCCCGCAGCAGCCGGTGTTCGTGGACACCGACGCCGTGGTGGGCTGGAGCGCCTCGCTCCAGACCTCGCTGCACCGTTCGCAGAGCTTCGGCTCGATGATCCGGGGCGGCTCCGGTGAGGCGGTCCAACTCAAACTGGAGGGCGAAGGCTTCGTGGTCGTGCGCCCCAGCGAGACGCACCACGCCGCTCAGCAGGGGTGAACACCGGCGCCCCGCACAGCAGGAGAACGGACCAGGGGCCGAGGATTGTCCGCAACGGGGCCGAGGAGGACGGCACTCGGGCCCGGAAGGAGGGGGAGTTGGCTGTTGCCTTCACCGCGGGCGACTTGCGGGAGCTGGCCGGCGACGCCGGTTTCGAGCGCGGTGAGCGCTGCGTCGCGGCCGTGTCGGAGCTGCGGCTGCGCGACGGTGAGCTGCGTGCGGTCGTTTCCGGCACCGAGCCGTACCGGGTGTGGCTGGACGTCCGGACCCTCGACGGCGACTGCGAGTGCCCGCACGCCGACGAGGGAGCCTTCTGCAAGCACCTGGTGGCCGTCGGCCTGACCGAACTCGGCGACAGGAACGCTCACTTCGCGCAGGACGAGGGCGACGGGGCGGCCCCGGAGGACGAGGCTGCTCTGGAGGAGGATCTGGAGTCGCTGTACGGCTACCTCAGCGATCTGCCCCGTTCCACACTCGTCGATCTGCTGCTGGACGCCGCGGAGGAGGACGCCTGGCTGCGCGACCGGCTGCTCGACCGGGAGTCCCGCGGACTGCGGGAGTACCGGTGACACCGGTATTCCCCGACCTGCCATCATCGTCGGGGCCGGACCGGCGATGAGAGGAAGAGCGTGCAGCGCATCGGAAGGTACGTCGTCGAGCGGGAACTCGGGCGGGGCGACACGGGCACCGTGCACCTGGCACGGACCCCGGCAGGCCGCGCCGTGGCCGTGAAGGTCCTCCACCCCCGGGCGCAGCAGGACACGGCCGGTCCCGACGGGGCACGCGCCGCCGTCGATGCCGCACGCCGGGTCGGCGGATTCCACACCGCCCCCGTCCTCGATGCCGGAACGGAGAGCGGAGCCGTCTGGTTCGCCACCGCCTACGAGCCGGCACCGTCCCTGGCCACCATGCTGGAGAGCCACGGCCCGCTGGACGAGACGGGCCTGCGCCGCCTGGGCACCGGAGTCGCGGACGCGCTCCGCTCGGTGCACGCCTGCGGGCTGGTGCACGGGGCGCTGAAGCCGTCCGACGTGCTGATGGCCGACGACGGCCCGCGCGTACGGGACTTCGGGCTGCGCGGGACCATCGGTGAGGGGGAACCGACCGGCGCGGCCGAGGACGTACGGCAGCTCGGCGCACTTCTGCTCGCCGCCGGTGGCGGCGCTCTCGCCCGGCTTCCGCACACCCTCCGGAGCGTGGTGGAGTCGTGCCTGGAGGACGAGGCGACTGCGCGGCCGGCCGTCGACGAGCTGCTGGAGGTGCTGCGGAACGGTCCTCCGGCCGCAGCCCCGCCGGCCCCCGCCCACGCTCCGGGACACCCTGCGGGCGCGGGCCCCTACCCGGCGGACCCGTACGGGCCGGGCCCGCACGGACCGGCCGCTCCCCCGGTGCCCGGTCAGGCCCCGGCCCCGCAGGGCGGCTTCGGGCCCCCGCCCGCGACCGCGCCTGTGCCGCCTCCGGCCCCGGCCCCGGCGCCCGTGGCGCCTCCCGGTCACCCGGTTGCCGGACCGCCCGGCCCCGGCGAGCCCGAGTTCCTCGCGATGGACCGCAGGAACGACATCGTCGCGGACGCCCACGGCATCTCCTTCACCGCACAGGGCCATCACACCGACCTGCCGTGGCCGCACCTCCGCTTCGTGCAGCACCGGCGGGACGCGCAGGGATCCACCTTCCACCTCACCGTGTCCTTCGTCCTGGTGAACGGGGCACAGACCGCCTGCCGGGTGAGCACCCGGAATCCGGGCGAGGTCGAGCAGTGGGCGGCACAGCTGGACGCGGTGCTGTCCCGCTTCCTGCCACCCCCGCAGTGACAGGTGCCGGGGCGGGCCTTACGGCCCGTCGGGTCCGGTGGCGTACAGGAACCGGTTCACGATACGGGCGAGTTCGGGACCGCGGTCCTCCTGGAGGAAGTGCCCGCCGCCCTCCACCGTCACGTGGTCCTGGCCCTCGCACCCGGGGATCAGTGTGCGGAAGACCCGGTCCATGCCGCGGGTGATCGGGTCCTGGTCGGCGAAGGCGCAGAGGAAGGGTTTGTCGAACCGGCGCAGGGCCTGCCAGGCGTCGCGGTTGGCCGAACTCGCCGGATCGTCGGGCGAGGAGGGCACGAGGACGGGGAACACCCGGGCACCCTCCTTGTACGTGTCGTCCGGGAACGGCGCGTCGTACCCGGCCCTCACCTCGGCCGTGAGCTCGGTGGCGCATCCGCTGCCGACGATGTCCCCCACCCGCAGGTCGGGAACCTTCTGGCTGAACTCCTGCCACTGCAGGAACGCCTCCGTCGGCTGCTCGTCCCCCGTCGGCAGGCCGGTGTTGGCGGCCACCACGCGGGCGAAACGGTCGGGGTGCTCCGCGACCAGGCGCAGTCCGACGAGGCCGCCCCAGTCCTGGCAGACCAGTGTGACGCGGCGCAGGTCGAGGTGGTCGAACACGGCCTCGCGCACCCAGTCCACGTGCCGCTGGTAGGTGTAGTCGGCGCGGTCGGCGGGCTTGTCCGAGCGGCCGAACCCGACCAGGTCCACCGCGATGCAGCGGTGCCCGGCGTCGACGAGCAGCGGGATCATGTGGCGGTAGAGGAACGACCACGAGGGCTCGCCGTGGAGCAGCAGCACGGTCTCGCCGGAGGAGCCGGACCCTTCGTCCAGGTAGTGCACGCGCAGGGTGTCGCCGCTGCCGTCACCGGCGGCGACCTCCGTGTAGTGCGGGGCGAACGGATGGTCCGGCAGGTCGTGGAAGCGTTCGTCGGGCGTGCGCAGGATCTCCATGCTCGGTGCGTCTCCTCTGGGTGCGTGCGGAAGGGCGGCGACGTCCTCCGCCTGTCTACTGGCCGGTAGCCCGCGAGGCAAGCCCGGTACGCGGCGCGCCACCCGTGCCTGGTGGTGCGCCACGACGGACGGACCGCGGACAGGTGACACGGGTTCCGGTGGGCGGGTGACATCCGGGCCCAGCGCTTGCGAGCGGGCCCGTCCGCACCGTTGGGTGGCTGCATGGCGCTGAGTTGGAAGCTGGTCGTCGACAGTGCGGACGCCTCCGCCCTGGCGGACTTCTGGGCCGCGGCACTGGAGTACGAGGTGGAGGACCCCACTGCGCTCGTCGAGGGACTGCTGGCAGCGGGCCGGATCGGCGAGGAGGCGGTGCGGGTGCACCGGGGGCGCACGACCTTCCGCGGCTACGCCGCGATCCGTCACCCCGAGGACCCGTACGACAGGGCCAGCGGCGTCGGACACGGCAGGCGCCTGCTCTTCCAGGACGTCCCCGAGCGCAAGACGGGCAAGAACCGGCTGCACCTCGACATCCACAGCGGCCCCGAAGGCCTCGACGCGCTCGTGGCACGCCTGGAGACGCTGGGAGCGGCCCGGGTCCGCGAGGTCGACAAGGGGCCCGCCGGGCACTGGTGGATCATGCAGGACCCGGAGGGCAACGAGTTCTGCGCCGCACGGACCGGCGCGTGATCCCGCCGGAGGAGCGCGGCTGCCACGAGGGTTTGGACGGGGTGGGGCGACCCGCTGCGGTAGCGTGCGCTCCGGCGCCACCGGCCGTCCGGTGGGAGAGGGGGAACGGTTGAGAGCCGCACGCACGACCGCCGCAGCGCTGATTTTGACCGTTGCGGGGTGCACCACCTCGGGTGCACCCGACAACAAGGCGTCGGCGCCCACGCGGGCACCGTCCGAGGCGGAGCGGACCGCAGCCTCCGACACGACCGTCACCGAGCCGACAGCCACACCGTCCTTCGCCCAGGACGGGCCCACCCGCGTACTGACGTACGGAAACCTGGAGGTCCGCGCCACTCCCGGGGCCGAAGGGGTCCGCGGCACCGTCGCGGTTACCAACCGGTCCTCGAAGAAAGCGACTTACCAGCTCAAGGTGAGCATCGGCAACGGTTCGGACTGGGTGGCGCACAAGAACTTCTGGTTCCAGGACGTCCCGCCGGGCGGGACCAGCGAGCAGAGCGCGCTCTTCGGGACCACCCACCGGGATGCGCTCCCCGACCGGCCCTCGATCCTCATCGACCGCTTCGAGCGGATCGGGCTGCGATAGGGGCGCCGACGCTGCCGGGAACGGTGGGGCGGGTCGTCACGGGACGTCGGACGACCCGCCCTCCTGCGGTGCTGGGAGAAGCGTCAGCACCAGCCGTTGACGGGACCGTTGATCCCGGTCCACAGGAACGCGTCACTGACCCAGCGGCCGTCCGTGAGCCGGTTCCACAGACTCGTGGTGCCGTAACGCCCGGTGTGTGTGGTGCCGTTGGCGGAGCAGGCGATGCCCACCGTCGCGCCGTCGTTGACGGAGCCGTTCACCGCGTAGCCGGTGCCGGGCCCCGACCGTGTGTTGAGATAGCTGCCGCCCCAGGTGTCGACGAGGGCCTGGGTGAAGCCGAGGGCGCCGTGGTTGTAGAGCGCACCGCCCGGGGTGACCTGCTGACTGCCGTGCAGGGCGTACCCCTGGTAGGCGCTGGCACCGTTGTAGAAGACCCACTTGCCGACGTTGTGACCGGCGATGCCCACGTAGGCGCTGTTCTGGCGGAGGGCGAAGTGCACGTGCCGGCCGGAGGCCGAACCGCCGCAGGTGATGTCGGTACCCGTGTTCCCCAGGAAGGTGCCGGTGCTCACCGCGCCGCCGTCGGTGCTGATGTTGTTCCACAGGTGGTAGTAGTCGGTGGCGTAGCCGCGGTCGTGGACGACGCGTATCCAGCCCTGGCACATGGTGTACGCCGTCCCCTGCCGGGCCGCGCGCACCACTTCGTCACCGCCGCTGAGATCGACGGAGCTGTAGGGCGTCTCGGTGCCGGACCAGCCGTGGGGACCGCCGGTCAGGTACGTGCCGCCGCCCGCGGTCTTGGGCAGTGCCATGCCGGTGCGGTAGTCGCCTCCCGCGGCGAACGTGCCGGACCGGTCCCCGTCCGCCGCCTCGGAGGTGCGAGGACTGCCTGCCTCCGGCTGCTTTCCGTCCTGGGCGGCGAGGAGGGGCTGTTCGTTCTTCCGGACGAGGGGGGCCTGCCGGGAGAGGTCGGCGAAGCCCTCCTCTCCCTCGAAGGCGACGTGCCACGCGTTGCCCTGGCGCTCCGCCAGGAACAACCAGCCCTGCGGCAGGTCGGTGGAGCCGGGTTCGGTGGCGAGGACGGCGGTGCCGAACGCCCACCGGCCGGCCCGGCGTGTGACGTTGACGCGCGGTTCGGTGTCAGCCGGGGCGAGCGAGGTGCCGGCGCGGTCCAGCAGGCGCTCGGTCACCGCCTGGGACGGGGTCTTCGCGGGGCTGCCGTCGGCCGCGGAGGCCGGCGCGGACAGGGCGAGGGCACCTGCGAGGGCGAGCAGGGCGCAGGCCGCACGTCCGCGGCGGAGGCGGGGGCTTCTTCGACCGGACACGGTGGTTCTCCTCTTCCTGGGCTACGGGGCGAACGGATCGCGGGGACCGCGACCGGTTCGGGCGGGCCGCCGGGGTCCGGCGGCCCGCCCGAACCGTGATCGGGGAAACGCTCCGGAGAGGTGCTCCCCCGCCGAGGACGGACGACGGGGCCTCAGCAGCCGCCGCAGCTGTAGAAGGTGACGTCCCAGTGGTTGCTCTCTCGGGCGTAGAGGTTGCCCGAGGCGGCCTCGTACAGGGCCGCTCCGTCGCTGCGGGTGCCGATGTAGGTGAACGCGCTGGTGATGTAGTTGCTGAGACAGCTGTAGGGGTGGAAGTCGAGCTTGTAGCCGTTCCAGTGGCTGTAGGTGCCGCCGGCGTGGCCGGTCTCGGTGCCGCCGGTGATGTGCACCGCGCAGCCGCTCGCGCTCTTGAGGGTCTGGGCGCCCTGCACGGTGGCGAGGTTGATCTGCTCGAACGAGGTGCAGGTGGAGACGTTGCGATCCGAGCAGCCGCCGGTCGAGGACCAGGTGATGCCGGAGGAGGTGAACATGGACGCCGCCTGGCTGTGCGACAGCTTCGTGACGGCCAGCGACGGGGCGGAGGCGGCGGGTGCTGCCGGGGCGCTGTCCGCCGCGACGGCGGAGCCGGCGGGCAGGACGGTGAACGCGAGGGCCGCGGCCAGTGCGCCGAGGACCGGGCGGAGGCGAGAGGTTCTCATGGGGGGTTCCTCCATTGTTGACGTGAACACGCCTATCGTGTCCCCCGGTGATGATGCCGGGAGCACGGCAGGCCCGCAACAGTCCCGGCAGGTGTGCGGCGGTCCGGACACCCGGGCCGCCACGCGCCGCTACCCTGGCCCGGTGGATTCCTCGCACCGTTCCTCGCAGGCCGTGCCGACGAAGCGGCCGTTGCTCCTGAAGGAGCTGTCCCGTGCCGTGCCCGGCGTGGACGACCGCGTGCGGGAGCTGGACGAGGGCGCCGCCCCCGGCGAGTACGAGGTGATCGCGGACGGGCTCTGGTCCGTCTTCCTCCTCACGCGCGAACTCGCTCCGACCCGCTCGCGCACCGGTTGCGACGTGCATCCGGACGGTCCGGTCGATCCGCTCGCACCTCCCGGCTGGACACGCTGCCTGCTGTGCAACCGGAACCGGCGCATCTCCGATCCGGCGTCGCCGTCGGCCGAGGCGAGCGCGGGACCCGCCACGGCGGGGTCCGGATACGCCGTTCCGCCTCCGCCGTACACCCGCGACGCCCTCACCGAGGCCGTCCGCCGCGTCACCGGGCTCACCCTGGACCTGGACTACGAGTCCCCCGATGCGGAGTTCACCGCACTCGCCGACCGGACCCACGCCGCCTTCGTGATCGCCCGCGAACTCTCCCGTCCCCGGGCCGCGGCGACCTGCCCCCGGCACCCGGGGGCTCCGGTCGACCCCACGGCGGAGGAGACCGGGGGCTCGGCCTGCCTGTTCTGCCGCGGCGAGGAGACGCGCCGCGGCAGTCAGGGCCCGCCGGTGCCCCGGGGACGGATGCCCAGGTCCCGTCGCAGAATCGGCCGCAGGTTCGGCCCACCGCCCGGAGGCGGGCCACGGCGTGGCAGGGCGCCCGGGGCGGAGGGCGGACCGGCCCCGGAGGAGAGGGACCGTTGACGAGCACGACGGATACGGCGAAGACAGCCGGGTGCCCCGACGCCTCCGCCGCAGGCACCTGGACACTCGGCGATCTGACCGTGCGCCGCCTCGGGTTCGGCACGATGCGGCTGACGGGTACCGCCGCTTTCGACCACGGCACTCCGCGCGACCGGGACACCTCGATCCGGGTGCTGCGTCGCGCGGTGGAACTCGGCGTCAACCACATCGACACCGCGTCCTTCTACTTCTCTCGGCTGCGCTGCGTCCCGCGTCCGGGATGCGCGGACCCGGGGCCGGAGGATGCGCGGCCGCGCTCCCCCGCCGCGCCGTGAATAAGGTGAGGGCATGACGAAGCGCACGGCGGTCCGCGGTGCCAAGGGCACGCTGGTCACAGCGGTTGCGGCCCTTTCCTGCCGGTCCCTGTGGGCCTCGCTGCGCGCATGGGCGCAGGAGGTGAGCGCCGCAGCCCCGGACGGAATGTTCGCCGGAACGCTGGAATCGCTGCTCGCGGGCGTCGTCGGGGTACTGGCGATGCCCGTGCTGCTGTGGGCCGGGATGCGTGTGCTGGGAGAGCGCGGCACCGCTTTGCTCGTCCTCGGCGGCGCGGTGGCCTGGCCGTTCGTCGGCGGTCACGTGGTCGAGGACGCCGCCGGTGGCGCGGAGACCGCGGGGTTCCTCGTGCTGTTCACCGCTCTCGGAGGCCTGCTGTCCCTCGCCCGCGTGCCGGGAGGGCGGCAGGGCCCGCCCGCGTCCTGATCGCCGTCCCGGCGGGCAGGGCGCCTCCGGAGCGGCGCCGGCCGGTCGCCGGTCGTCACCGGTCGAGGTTCCGGAGGAACCTCACGGCCACGGGCCCGGCGTCGGCACTGCCCGAACCGCCGTCCGCCAGCAGCACCGCCCAGGCAAGGTCCTGCCGGCCCTGGTAGCCGATCATCCAGGCGTGGGTGCGGGGCGGGGTCCCGTCGCCGAACTCCGCGGTCCCGGTCTTCGCGTGCGGCTCGCCGGGGACGTCCCGGAGCGCCGCGGCCGCGCCGTACGTCACGGTGGCGCGCATCATGTCCCGCAGCCCGTCGACCACTTCGGGGGCGAGGCGGCGGGTGGCCCGGTGGCGGTGCCGCACCTTGCCGGGCACCAGGACGGGCTGTGCGAACTCACCCTGCTTCACTGTCGCGGCGATCGAGGCCATCACCAGTGGGGAGACCTGCACCCGCCCCTGTCCGATGGTCGAAGCGGCCTTGTCGTTGTCGCCGTCCGCGACGGGAACGCTGCCGTCGAAGGTGGCGGCTCCCACATCCCAGGTGCCACCGACGCCGAAGGCCCCGGCGGTGTCGTGCAGAGCGGAGTCGGTGAACTTCTTCCGGGAGCGGACGAAGAAGGTGTTGCAGGATTTCGCGAAGGCGTCGCGGAGAGTGGCCCCCCGGGGCAGGACGAACCGGTCCTGGTTCTCGAAGCGCTGCCCGTTGGCGTAGGCGAACCTCGGGCAGGCGGCACGGTCCGACACGCGCATGCCCCGTTCCAGCAGAGCGGCGGCGGTGACGACCTTGAAGGTGGAGCCGGGAGGGTAGTGCCCGACGAGCGCGCGGTTCATGCCCGCCGGCACGTTGGCCGCGGCCAGGATGTGGCCGCTCGAGGGCTGGATCGCGACGAGGGCGGCATCGCCGTCCACGTCCCGCAGGGCATCCGCCGCGGCCTGCTGGACCCGCTGGTCGACGGTCGTGCGTACCGGCGTGCCGCCGGGACCCCGAGGGGTGGTGAGCGCTCTCACCACCCGTCCACTCGCACGCTCGACGACCACCATCCGGTTCGGGACACCGCCGGAGCCGACGAGTTGCTCGTCGTAGCGGGCCTGGAGGCCCGATGTCCCCCTGCCGGTCGCGGGGTCGACCGTGCCGACGAGGGAGGCCGAGCGCAGCCTTCTCCCGTCCCTGGCGAGGATCGGGGCGCGGGCACGCCGTTTCAGGGCAAGGGTCTGCCCCGGCGCCATCTCCGGGTGGATCACCGGAGTGCGGAACTCCACCTTCCAGGTGCCGCCCCTCTTCGAGAGGTCGGCGGTCGAGTCCCAGGCGTGCCGGCCCGCTCCCGGGAGCGCCATCCGCACCGTGAACGGGATCGCGACCGCGCCCCGGTCGGTCCTCTCCCCTGCGCCGGGAGTGATCTCGGTGCGCGAGGGGCCGAGGTTCGTCATCACCGACCGGATCAGCGACTCCGCGTCGGCCGGGCGGTCCGTCAGTCTCCCGGCCCGCCGCGCGTCGCCCGACTCCCAGGCGTCAAGGAAACGTTCGAAGCGTCCTCGGGCCGCGACCACTTCGGGATCGTCCGGGCCCGCGGCCAGCAGGACGAAGCCCCCGTAGAGCACGCCCCCGGTGACAGCGAGAACCGCGGCCACGCCTGCGAGCGTGCGGCCGGGAGACCTGGCTCCGCCGTACGGCGCGATGTCGTGGCGGCGTCCGGTACGTCTCATGCCGCGCACCCTAGACCGCCGCTGCTCTCCCGGCCCCCCTGCACACCGCGTTCGGGACAGGCACAGCCGAAAGGGTGAGGCGAGGAAGCACCGCCCGCGCACGGGCTGCTGGGCGGGCCGACGACGGCGTCCGGGACCACACACCGCCGCGCCGCTGTGGTGCCCCGCACCCTGTCGGTCGCGGCCCGGTGTTCGTAGGTTGACGCTCTGCCACGTCAACACCAGGAGGTCGCTGTGCAGTTGGACGCCATGCCCGACAGGCCCTCATGCGGCAGGAGGAAGCGTGCGGCCGCGGTCGGAGCGGCCGCGGGTCTGCTGCTGTGCGGCGGAGTGCTCGCCCCGGGCGCAGCCGCGCAATCCGCAGCGCACCCCGTGCGGAGCGGCACCGCCGGGCACTGCGCCGGGATCGACCGGATCGGGGTGCCCGGTGCCGCCCACCAGGAGGCCTCGTGCCTGGCGGAGTTGACCACCGCGGGCACCGTGGATTCCGGCCACACCGTGGCCGGCGACTGGGCCGGTCTCACCGCCGCCGGCGCCCCCGTGCCCGAGGGGGTGCCGGGGATCCAGATCGACGGGTACTTCCCGGACTCGTCGGCCGGGAACACGCATCACGGCTGGGACCACGACTCGCAGTTCGTGATCCGGCTCCCGGACGACTGGAACGGTGGGCTCGTCGTCACCGGTGCGCCGGGCGTACGTGGCCAGTACGCCAACGACAGGGCGATCGCCGATCACGTCCTGGCGGCGGGCTACGCCTTCGCCTCCACCGACAAGGGCAACGTCGGCGGCGCGTTCTTCCGGGACGGCCGCCGGCCCGGGGACGCCGTGGCGGAGTGGAACAGGCGGGTGACCCAACTGACGAGGGCTGCGCGGGCGGTCGCCGTCCAGCGGTATCTCCGGCCCCCACGGCGGACGCTCGCCGCCGGCCTGTCCAACGGCGGCTACCTGGTCCGCTGGCAGCTGGAGAACCGTCCCGGCCTGTACGACGGCGGCGTGGACTGGGAGGGGACCCTGTGGCGGGCCGACGGCCGCCCGGGGGAAGGCGCCGGCCCGAACCTCTTCACCTTCCTGCCTCCCGCCCTGCGCGCCTACCCCGTGTACGCGGCGGGCGGTCCGGACGCGGCGGAAGCGCACCGGAGGATGACGGCCGCCGGGTTCCCTGCCGGGTCGGAGTTCCTGTGGCCCTACCACTACGCCCACTACTGGGACGCCACTCAGCGGATCTACCGGGAGGAGTTCGATCCCGCCTACGACGGGGACCGCGAGGCCGGTACGGCGTTCTGTCCTGGCGGCACCGGCCCGGGGTGCGACACCGACTACGTCTACGCCGACCGTCCCCGGTCGGTGCACCGGGCGGTGGACCGGGTGGGGCTGACCGGCAGGATCGGCAAGCCGCTGATCACGCTGCACGGCACGCTGGACGTGCTCCTGCCGATCAGCGAGGCCTCCGACGTCTATGCGGGGATGGTGCGCGACGCCGGCCGGGGCGGTCTGCAGCGCTACTACCGGATCGAGGACGGTACGCACGTCGACGGCCTTTTCGACGAGCATCCCGATCGGCTGCGTCCGCTGGAGCCGTGCTTCCGCTCCTCCCTGTCGGTGCTGGAGAACTGGCTGGACGGCCGGTCGGAGCCGCCGCGCAGCCGGACGGTGGAGCGGCCCGCCGACGCGGACCGGGACGCCCTGCTGAGCACCTGCCGGCTGGAGCACGGCGCGGCCTGACGCAGCCGCGGGGATCCTGGGATCCGCGGGGGTTCACGGAAAGGGGCCACCGGCGGCGGAGGGAGGCGCGGATGCCCCCTCAGCCGCCGGTGGCCCCGCCCGACAGGTCCTGGGGCTGCCGAACGCCGCCCCGACCGCCCCGCCCCGAGCAACATGGCGCTGGGCACCACATCCACGGGCGTCACTGTGGCTTCCGCACACGTAGGCGTGTGCCCGGTCACATCCCTACCGTTCCCGCCATGACAAGCCGATTCGACGCTTCCGCCACCGCCGACCTGTCCGGGCGAGCCGCCATGGTGACCGGCGGCGGCAGCGGTATCGGGAAGGCCTGCGCCCGTGCGCTGGCCGCCGCAGGGACTCTGGTGCACGTCGTGGACCTCGACGCCGACGCGGCGAAAGCGGTCGCCGAGGAGACCGGTGGACGGGCGCACGTGGTGGACCTGGCGGACACCGAGGCGCTGGAGATGCTCCCCGCCGAGGTCGACGTCCTGGTGAACAACGCCGGGCTGCAGCATGTCGCCCCGATCGAGGACTTCCCGCCGGAGCGGTTCGCACTGATCCAGCAGGTGATGGTGACCGCTCCGTTCCTGCTCGTGCGGCGCACACTCCCCCACATGTACGCACGCGGCTGGGGGCGGATCGTGAACCTCTCCAGCGTCCACGGTCTGCGGGCCAGCCCGTACAAGTCGGCGTACGTCACCGCCAAGCACGCGCTGGAGGGCCTGAGCAAGGTCACGGCCCTCGAGGGCGCCGCACACGGTGTGACCAGCAACTGCGTCAATCCCGGCTACGTCCGCACCCCGCTCGTCGAGGGGCAGATCGCCAGCCAGGCCGAGGCGCACGGCATCCCGGAGGAGAAGGTGGTCAGCGACGTGATGCTGGAGCGCTCCGCCATCAAGCGCCTCATCGAACCCGAGGAGGTCGCGGCCATGGCCCTCTGGCTGTGCGGACCGCACACGAGTCACCTCACCGGCGCCTCGCTGCCGCTCGACGGCGGGTGGTCCGCCCACTGACGAGCAGCAGCACCACCGGTGTCGCGCACACCGGCTCCGGACCCCCACGAGCTCAACCCGTCCCCGTTCAGCTCCCACCCAGCGAAGAGTGGTGAACCATGGCAGCAACCGAGAAGCACGACCCCACCAGAAAGGCCCACATCGGCCGCGTTATCAGCGCGAGCATCATCGGTACCACCATCGAGTGGTACGACTTCTTCCTCTACGGCCTTGCTGCCGCGCTCGTCTTCGACAAGCTCTTCTTCCCGGACAACGATCCGCTCATCGGCACCCTGCTCGCCTTCGCGACCTTCGCCATCGGCTTCGCGGCGCGTCCGCTGGGCGGACTGTTCTTCGGCCACTACGGCGACAAGGTCGGGCGGAAGAAGCTGCTGGTCATCAGCCTGCTGCTGATGGGCGGCTCCACCTTCGCCATGGGGCTGCTGCCCACCCACGCCACGGTCGGTGCGGCGGCGCCCGTACTGCTGGTACTGCTCCGCCTGATCCAGGGCTTCGCGCTCGGCGGTGAGTGGGGTGGTGCCGTGCTCATGGTCTCCGAGCACGGAGGTGCCGACCGGCGCGGCTTCTGGGCCTCCTGGCCGCAGTCCGGCGCCCCCGGCGGAAACCTGCTGGCCACCGGCGTGCTGGCGGTGCTGGCTGCCGTGCAGACCGACGAGGCGTTCCTCGCCTGGGGCTGGCGCATCCCGTTCCTGCTCTCCGGCGTCCTGGTCGTCGTGGGCCTGTGGATCCGGCTGGTGGTGAGCGAGTCCCCGGTCTTCCTGGAGGCGCAGCGCAAGGCGCAGGAGATCAAGAAGGAGACGGGCGGCGACGAGCAGGCGCCGGTCGTGGAGGTCTTCCGTTCCAGCTGGCGCGAGGTGCTCACCGCGATAGGCGCCCGCTTCGGCGAGAACATCTCCTACTACATCATCACGTCCTTCCTGGTCGTGTACCTCACCACGCAGCTGGAACTCGACAAGTCGATGGCACTCAACGCCGTGCTCATCGCGTCGGCCATCCACTTCGTGACCATCCCCCTGTGGGGCGCGCTCTCCGACCGCATCGGGCGGCGCCCGGTGATCGCGATCGGCGGCATCGGCATGGCCGTGTGGGCGTTCCTGTTCTTCCCGGTGCTGGACACCGAGTCCTTCGCGGCCATCACGGTGGCCGTGACCGTCGGACTGCTGTTCCACGGCGCGATGTACGGGCCGCAGGCCGCCTACATCTCGGAGATGTTCGACACCAAGGTGCGCTACACCGGCGCCTCCATGGGCGCGCAGGTGGCGTCGATCGTGGCGGGGTCGATCGCCCCGCTCATCGCCGTCGCCCTGCTGGACGCCTTCGGCTCCTCCGTCCCGGTCTCGATCTACCTCGCCTTCGCCTCCGTCGTCACCGCGTTCGCGGTGCTGCGGAGCCGTGAGACGCGCGGCCGGGACCTCACGAAGGACCTGCGGACCACCGGCGTGCGCGACGACTCGGGCAGCGTGAAGGCCACGGCCGGCTCCGCCGCGTCGGGCTGACGGACCCCTCGCGGGCGTGCTCCTCCGGCCGTGCCGGAGGAGCACGCCCGCGGCGACCGGCTCCGCGGAGAGGTACCCCGTATGCTCCCCACCGTGACAGCCTCCGGCACACCGCGAACCCAGAACGCCCTGCGCCGGCTCCTCGACCTCCTCGACCGGGATGCTCCGGCCGAGGACTTCGCCCGTCCGGCCGCCGAGGCCAGAGAAGACGGTGCCTCGGCCGCCGAACTGGCCGAGGTCGACGAGGCGACCCGCGTCGCCCTGCGCATCCGCCGCACCCTCAGCCAGCACCGGGTGCGGGAGGCGGAGCTGACCGCCCTGTTCGACACCGCCAGCGACCTCGCCGCCCTCCGGGATCTGGACGCGGTGCTGCGGGCCATCGTCCACCGGGCGAAGCTGCTGCTGGGAACCGACATCACCTACCTGTCGCTGAACGACGAGAACGCGGGCGACACCTACATGCGCGTGACCGACGGCTCGGTAGCCGCCTCGTTCCAGCAGGTGAGGCTGGGTATGGGCGAGGGGCTGGGCGGGCTCGTCGCACAGACCGCGCGCCCGTACGCGACCGGCGACTACCAGGCGGACACCCGCTTCCACCACACCGGCACCATCGACAGCGCGGTCCTGGACGAGGGTCTGCGGGCCATCCTGGGTGTGCCGCTGCGCCTGGGCTCCCGCGTGATCGGTGTGCTCTACGCCGCCGACCGCACCCCGCGGCAGTTCGCCCGCGAGGAGGTCGCGCTGCTCTCCTCCCTCGCCGATCACGCCGCGATCGCCATCGACAGTGCCCGCCTGCTGGAGGAGACCCGGACGGCACTGGCCGACCTGGGCGCCGCGAGCGAGACGATCCGTGCCCACAACGAGGCCATGCATCGCACCGAGGAGGCCCACGACCACCTGACCGACCTGGTGCTGCGCGGGGCGGACGCCACCGAGGTGGCCGCCGGCATCGCCGCGCTGATGGACGGCGGCATCCTGATCCACGACGCCGACGGCACCGAGTTGGCACGCACCGGCACCGGTCCGCTCACTCCGCCCGGGGAAGCCGTGGCGGCCTCCCGCGCCAGCGGCCGCGCCGTGCCCGTCGAGGATGACGAGGAGACATGGGTGTGCGCGGTACTGGCGGGACCGGAACTGCTCGGCAGCATCGCCCTCACCGGACGGGCGGGGCTTCCCGACACCGAGCGACTGCTCTTCGAACGCGCCAGCATCGTCACGGCCCTGCTGCTCCTGCTGCGGCGTTCCGCGGCCGAGACGGAGGACCGAGTACGTGCCGAGCTGCTCCACGACCTGCTGACGGGTTCCGGCGACCGGGGCAGCCTGACGGCACGCGCCCGTCGGTTGGGCGTGCAGCCCTCCCGGCCGCACGCCGTGCTGGTCGCCCTCTGCGGGGCCGCATCCCGGCAGCGACTGCTCGCCGCGGCCGCCCAGAGCGCCAGGACCCGCAGCGGTCTGGCCGGGCTGCACCACGACCACGTGGTGATCGCCGTGCCGTCCGACGCGCCGGGACGGTGCGCGCAGGACGTCGCCGCGGAGCTGGGAAAGGCCGTCGGCTCGCCGGTGACCGTGGGAGGTGCCGGCGCATCGACGGCCGTGGGCGGCGCGCCGGGGGCCGATCCGGCAGCCGGAGGTGAGCACAGCCCGCTCGCCACCGCGCACAGCGAGGCGCACCGCTGCCTGTCGGCACTGCAGGCCCTGGGCCAGACCGGGCACGGCGCCGCCCTGCCGGATCTGGGCTTCCTGGGTGTGCTGCTCGGCGACCAGGCGGACCTGGCCGGCTATGTCCGTCAGACCCTGGGACCGGTGCTGGACTACGACGCCCGCCGCGGCACGGAACTGGTACGCACCCTCGACGCGTACTTCGTGCAGGGAGCGAGCCTGACGCGCACCAAGACGTCCCTCCACATCCACGTCAACACAGTGGTGCAACGACTCGAACGCATCGGCCGGCTCCTGGGCAAGGACTGGAACACGCCTGCGAGGTCGCTGGAGATCCAGCTGGCGCTGCGGCTCCACCACCTGGCCCAGGAGCTGTGACGACCGGGCACGGGCCGGGCCTCGGCCCCTCCGGCATGCGGATGCGATGCGCCCCGGCGGGTGTCACCGTGGAAGCATGAAGATCACCGATCCGGTGCTCGGCTCCCCCTGCTGGGCGGAGCTGGCCACGTCCGACGTGGCGTCGGCCGGGCGTTTCTACGGTGGGCTCTTCGGGTGGGTGGCGGAGGAGGACTCCAGCCCCGAGGCGGGGGGCTACACGATGATGCTCCTCGACGGCGACCCGGTCGCGGCGGCGGCACCGACGTACCAGCCGGAGCAGCCGGTCTCCTGGACGATGGCCGTCTCGGTCGCCGACGCCGACGTGGTGACCGAACGCGTGCGCGAGACGGGCGGCTCGGTCCTGATGGAGCCGGTGGACGTGTTCGACCTGGGCCGCTTCTCCGTGGTCACCGACCCTGACGGTGCGGTGTTCACGCTGTGGCAGGCAGGCCTGTTCCCCGGCGCCGCCCGGCTCGACGAGACGGGAGCACTGTGCTGGGTGGAGCTGGCCACGCGCCGCACCGACGCGGCGCGGGCCTTCTACACCACCGCCCTGGGCTGGGAGGCGTCCGGCGGTGACGAGGAGCACGGCGGCTACACGCAGTGGAGGATCGCAGGACGCACCTTCGGCGGCATGCTGCGGATCCCGGAGGAACGGAACGGAGCCGGACCACCTGCGCACTGGCTGCTGTACTTCGCGGTCGACGACGTCGACACGTCCGTCGCCCGCGCCCTCGAACTGGGCGGACGTCTCGGCTTCCCGGCGGTGGATCTTCCGGGTACGGGGCGCGTGGCGGGGCTGAGCGATCCGCAGGGCGGCAGCTTCGCGGTCTACACGCCCGCGAGCTACCTCTCGGGCGGCCGCTCCCCGAGCCCCGGGCTGACACCCGGGTGACTCCCGGTCGGCCCGGCGGAGGACGACCGGGAGCGTGCGGCTCGCGGCGGTCCGCTCAGGATGCGGAGGTTCCCTCTCCCGGCGCAGCGATTTCGCCGAGCTCCTGCCAGAGACGACGCACCTGGTCCTCCAGGCTCTCCAGCGGGCCGTCGTTGCGGAGAACAGCGTCGGCAACGGCCAGGCGCTCCTCCGGGGTCGCCTGGGCGGCGATCCGGGACCGTGCCTCGTTCTCGGTCATGCCGCGCAGCCGCACCAGCCGGTCGAGGCGGGTACCCGGGGACGCCTCGACGACCACGACCCGGTCGTACAGCGGGGCGAGGCCGTTCTCGGTGAGCAGCGGGACATCGTGCACCACGACGGCGTCCGAGGGCGCCGCCCCCTCGATCTCGGCGGAGCGGGCCGCCACGAGCGGGTGGACGATGGCGTTGAGCGCGGCCCGCCGGTCGGCGTCCGAGAAGACGAGCGAGGCGAGTTTCGGCCGGTCGAGCGTGCCGTCGGGGGTGAGCACGTCCGGACCGAACTCGGCCACGACCGCGTCGAGACCGGGCGTTCCCGGGGCGACGACCTCCCGGGCGATGCGATCGGCATCCACGATCACCGCACCGTAGGAAGCGAGCAGACGCGACACTTCGCTCTTGCCCGCGCCGATCCCACCGGTCAGTCCCACCTTCAGCATGTCCGCCACGCTATACGGTCCACCGGCCCCACCGGCCCGCGCCCCGTGGTGACGCCTGGCCCCGGGGGTCAGTCGTCGCCGGAACCTCGCGGCTCGTCCCCCGACCCTCCACTGGTGTCGTGCTCCGCGAGGAACCGTTCGAAGACCTCGCCGAGCTCCTCGGCGGAAGGCAGTTCGGAAGGTTCCGCAACCAGGTTGCCGCGGCTCTCGGCTCCGGCGACGGCGTCGTACTGCTGCTCCAGGCCGCGGACCACGGAGACCAGTTCCTCGTCCCCCTCGGCCAGTTGCCGCTCGATCTCGTTCTGCGTGCTCAGCGCGTCGTTCCGCAGTCCGTGGGTCGCTTCGGGGAGCACCAGCCCCGTGGCCGAGGTGACCGACTCGAGCACGGCCAGGGAGGCGTCCGGGTACGGCGAGCGGGCGATGTAGTGGGGGACGTGTGCGGCGATCCCCAGCACGTCGTGGCCCGACTCCGCGAGACGGTACTCCAGGAGGGCAGCCGCGCTTCCGGGCACCTGGGCCTCCTCGAAGAACGGCTCGGACCGTGCCGGGACCAGGTCGATCCGGTTGCCGTGGGGGGTGAGACCGACCGGCCTGGTGTGCGGCACGCCCATCGGGATGCCGTGGAACGTCACGGTCAGGCGCACTCCCACGCGCGCGACGATCTCGCGCACCGCCTCCGTGAAGGTCTCCCACAGCACGTCCGGTTCCGGCCCGGACAGCAGCAGGAAGGGAGTGCCGGTCGCGTCGCGCAGCAGGTTCAGTTCCAGGCGGGGCGCGGCGTAGGAGGCCCACCGGTCGCGCCGGAAGGTCATGGCGGGACGGCGCGACCGGTAATCGGTGAGGCGGTCCGCGTCGAACCGGGCGACCGTGACGTGGGCGGCGGCGTCCTCGAGCAGACGCTCCGTCACCTGGCCGCCGGCCTCACCCGCGTCGATGAAGCCCTCGAAGTGGTAGAGCAGGACGAGCCCGCTGGAGTCCCCGCTGCGGATGATCTCGTCCACGGCGCGGAGCCCTTCCGGCTCCCACTCGTACAAGCCCTTCGGTTCCAGCACTCTCAGCTCCTTGTCGACTACGTGGGTGTCAACGCCGTTCCGTTGCGCGGCATTCCCGCCGTCGGCGGTCCGGCGAAGCGTGCATGTGCCGAACGCGGTGAGGCCCGCACTCCCGGTCCGGGAGTGCGGGCCTCACCGATGGTGACGCGCCCGTGGGCGTGCGATCAGCTCTGGCCGCCGGCCAGCTTCTCGCGGAGGGCGGCCAGCGCCTCGTCGGAAGCGAGGGCACCGGCGTCGTCGGTCGTCTCCGAGGAGTACGAGCCGCCGCCGCCCTGGTGGCCGGCACCGCCGCCCTGCGGGGCCGGGGCACCGCCGGCGGCGGCCTCGGCCGCGGCCTGCTCGTCCGCCTCGCGGGACTTGATGACCTGCGCCTGGTGCTGCTCGAAGCGGGCCTGCGCCTCGCCGTACTGGCGCTCCCACTCCTCGCGCTGCTTCTCGTACCCCTCCAGCCAGTCGTTGGCCTCGGGGTCGAAGCCCTCGGGGTAGATGTAGTTGCCCTGGTCGTCGTAGGACGCGGCCATGCCGTACAGGGTCGGGTCGAACTCGGCCGCCGTCGGGTCACCGCCGAAGGCCTCGTTGGCCTGCTTCAGCGACAGGCTGATGCGGCGACGCTCGAGGTCGATGTCGATGACCTTGACGAAGATCTCGTCGTTGACCTGGACGACCTGCTCCGGGATCTCGACGTGGCGCTCGGCGAGCTCCGAGATGTGGACCAGACCCTCGATGCCCTCGTCCACGCGGACGAACGCACCGAACGGCACCAGCTTCGTGACCTTGCCGGGCACGACCTGGCCGATCTGGTGGGTGCGGGCGAACTGCTGCCAGGGGTCCTCCTGGGTCGCCTTGAGCGACAGGGAGACCCGCTCGCGGTCCATGTCGACGTCCAGGACCTCGACCGTGACCTCCTGGCCGACCTCGACGACCTCGGAGGGGTGGTCGATGTGCTTCCAGGACAGCTCGGAGACGTGGACCAGGCCATCGACGCCGCCGAGGTCCACGAAGGCGCCGAAGTTGACGATGGAGGAGACGACGCCGGAGCGCACCTGGCCCTTCTGGAGGGTGGTGAGGAAGGTCTGGCGGACCTCGCTCTGGGTCTGCTCCAGCCAGGCACGACGGGAGAGGACCACGTTGTTGCGGTTCTTGTCCAGCTCGATGATCTTGGCCTCGAGCTCCTTGCCGACGTACGGCTGGAGATCGCGGACGCGGCGCATCTCGACCAGGGAAGCGGGGAGGAAGCCGCGGAGGCCGATGTCGAGGATGAGACCACCCTTGACGACCTCGATGACGGTACCGGTGACGATGCCGTCCTCTTCCTTGATCTTCTCGATGGTGCCCCAGGCGCGCTCGTACTGGGCACGCTTCTTCGAGAGGATCAGCCGCCCTTCCTTGTCCTCCTTCTGGAGGACGAGGGCCTCGATCTCGTCGCCGACGGCGACGACCTCGTTCGGGTCGACGTCGTGCTTGATCGACAGCTCGCGCGAGGGGATGACGCCCTCGGTCTTGTAGCCGATGTCGAGCAGGACCTCGTCCCGGTCGACCTTCACGATGACGCCGTCGACGATGTCGCCGTCGTTGAAGTACTTGATCGTCTCGTCGATCGCGGCGAGGAAGGCTTCCTCGGAACCGATGTCGTTAACCGCAACCTGCGGAGTGGTCACGGTGGCTTCGGTGCTGCTCGTCATGTGGAAAAGGGCTCCGGTACGGACATTGAGTCGTAGGTACTGCTACGCCGAGAGCCCGTATCGCACCGCATGCAAGCCAGCCGGACAGCCGAGGAAGAACCCGTGCACCGAGGGGACATACAACAGATGCGAGCGCAACCTGCTCCGTCTGAGGTGCGCAGGCCCGCAGCGCACCTTGTAGCATACGGGCGCCGCGGGGCATGGTCAATTGCGCGAAGGGGGCACCCACGACCTAACGGGCCAACCCGGCACGTCCTCGCGCGACCAGGGCGCATACCCCGTCACGGACTCCTCCGCGGACCGCCGCGGAGCACCGGACACCGGGTACGCACAGGACGACGGACCGACGGCGGGCACGATGATCCCGGAGGAAGAACCGGAGGCGACACGCCGCAGCACGGGCGCCGCCGAGAGCAACCGCGCCAGCCGCCACTGGTGGGACCGGAACGCCGACACCTACCAGAGCGAGCACGGCGGGTTCCTCGGCGACCGCGGATTCGTCTGGGGTCCCGAGGGGCTCGACGAGGCGGAGGCTCAGCTGCTGGGACCGGCACGGGCGCTGCGCGACCGCGCGGTGCTGGAGGTCGGCGCCGGCGCCGCCCAGTGCTCCCGCTGGCTGGCCGAACAGGGTGCGCGGCCGGTTGCCCTGGACCTGTCGCACCGGCAGCTCCAGCACGCGCTGCGGATCGGCCAGGAACCGGGCCAGGAGCTCGGCGCGCGGATTCCTCTCGTGCAGGGCGACGCCGCGGCGCTGCCGTTCGGCGACGCGACCTTCGACCTCGCCTGCTCGGCCTACGGGGCGCTGCCCTTCACCGCCGACCCGGCCGGCGTGCTGGGTGAGGTGCGACGGGTCCTGCGGCCCGGTGGACGGTTCGTGTTCTCCGTGACGCACCCGGTGCGCTGGGCGTTCCCCGACGAGCCGGGGCCGGAGGGCCTCACCGCCGTCGCCTCCTACTTCGACCGCACGCCGTACGTCGAGGAGGACGACGCGGGGCGGGCCGTGTACGTCGAGCACCACCGGACGGTCGGCGACCGGGTGCGCGACGTGGTGGCCGCCGGGTTCCGCCTGACCGATCTCGTCGAACCCGAGTGGCCGGCGTGGAACGACCGGGAGTGGGGCGGCTGGTCGCCGCTGCGCGGGCGCCTGCTCCCCGGCACCGCGATCTTCGTCTGCGACGTCCCGCATCCGCCGCGGAACGGGCCCCGGGTCCGGTGAAAGACTGGGACGGTGCTGCGAACCGACGCCCTGGAGCGCCTGCCCGTCCTCGGCTCCCTGCCCGCGCTCTCCCGCGCCCTCGACACGCGCGGCACCGCGGTGCTGTGCGCACCGCCGGGCACCGGCAAGACAACCCTGGTGCCGCTGCACCTCGCCGCCCTCACGGAGGCCGGCTCCGGGCCCCCGCGGCGGGTGCTGGTCGCCGAACCGCGTCGGTTGGCGGCGCGCTCCGCCGCGCGACGCATGGCGTGGCTGCTGGGCGAGGAGCCCGGCGACACGGTCGGTTTCTCGGTGCGCGGCGAGCGGCGCACCGGACCCCGCACCCGCGTCGAGGTGGTGACGACGGGCGTCCTGCTGCAGCGCCTCCAGCGCGACCAGGAACTGCCCGGCGTCGACGTCGTGATGCTGGACGAGTGCCACGAGCGGCACCTGGACGCCGACACGGCACTCGCCTTCCTGCTCGACGTGCGCGCCACGCTCCGCCCGGAGCTCCGGGTCGTCGCCGCGTCCGCCACCCAGGACAGCGACGCCTGGGCGCGTCTCCTCTCCCGTCACGACACCACCGACACTGCCGCGCCCGTGGTGCGCGGCAGCGGCAGCGCGTACGCGGTGGAGGTGCGGCACGCCCCGCCGCCCGGCGGCACGAGGCCGCCGCACGGCACCTGGGTCGATCCGGCACTGCTGCGGCACGTGGCGGACACGGTCCGGAAGGCCCTTGCGGAGGCGGCCGAGGGGGATGTGCTCTGCTTCCTGCCCGGAGCCGGCGAGATCAGCCGGGTGGCGGGCCTGCTGGACGGCTGCGGCGCGACGCTCCTGCAGCTCCACGGCCGGGCTCCGGCAGCCGTGCAGGAGGCGGTGCTCGGCGGGCCGCGGCCCGGTGAACGGCGCGTGGTCCTCAGCACCTCGGTCGCGGAGTCGAGCCTGACCGTGCCGGGGGTGCGCATCGTGGTGGACGCGGGTCTGGCGAGGGAACCCCGCACGGACCACGCCCGAGGACTGGGCTCACTGACCACCGTGAGCGTGTCCCGTGCGGCAGCGGCCCAGCGGCAGGGGCGCGCCGGACGTGAGGGACCGGGCGTCGTCCACCGCTGCTGGTCCCCCGCCGAGGACGGCGCGCGGCCGGCCTGGCCGTCTCCGGAGATCGCGGTGGCGGACCTGACACCGTTCGCCCTGCAGGTGGCAGCCTGGGGCGACCCGGAAGCCTCGGGACTGGCGCTGCTGGACCCGCCGCCCGCGGGAGCGATGGCGGCTGCGGGCGACACGCTGCGGGCGCTGGAGGCCGTCGACGCGCGGGGCCGTGTCACCGGCCGCGGCGGGCGGATGGCGCGGCTCGGACTGCATCCCCGTGCGGCGCGGGCGTTGCTCGACGCGGCGCCCGTCGTCGGTGACCGCCCGGCCGCCGAGGCGGTGGCACTGCTCAGCGAGGAGCCGCCGCGGGAGTTCGGCGACGACCTCGCGGACGCGCTGCGTGCGGCACGCCGCGGCAACGACGCCTACGGGGCGCGCTGGTCGCGGGAGGTGCGCCGGCTGCGGGCCGTCCTGCGGTCGGCGGGGCAGGCAGGGGATGCCGGTCCCGGCGCGGCTCCCCGCGGCGCGGCGGACGCCGTGGGGCTGGTCGCCGCGCTCGCGTATCCGGAGCGCGTGGCGCGCGGGCGCGGCGGGACGAACTGGCTGATGGTGAACGGCACCCGGGCCGCGGCCGGGGAGGCCTCACCGCTGCGGGACGCACCGTGGCTGGCCGTCGCGACCGCCGACCGGCCCGCCCGCTCGCCCGCGGCACGCATTCGGCAGGCAGCGGTCGTCGACGAGCGAACGGCCCTGGCTGCGGCCTCGGCCTTCCGCACCACGACGCGGGAGGTCCGCTGGGACACGGACCGGGGCGATGTCGTCACGGCGGAGTCGCAGCGGATCGGCGCCGTCGAACTGTCCTCGCGGCCCCTGGCGGACCCCGACCCGGACCTGGTGCGCGCGGCGGTGCTGGACGGGCTGCGCACCGAGGGCACGGGCCTGCTGCGCTGGACGCGGGACGCCGAGGCGCTGCGGGAGCGCCTCGCGTTCCTGCACCGGGAGTCGGGGGAGCCCTGGCCGGACGTGTCGGAGGACGCCCTGCTCGAGCGTGCGGAGGAATGGCTCGGTGGGGCACGGTGCCGGGCCGATCTGGCCGGCACGGACGCCGGAGAGGTGCTGCGCGGGCTGCTGCCCTGGGCCGCCGGTGAGGCGGCGAGGCTGGACGAACTGGCGCCGGAACGGGTGCGGGTGCCGTCGGGCTCGCGGATCCGGGTGGACTACGGCGGCGAGCAGCCGGTGCTCGCCGTGAAGCTGCAGGAACTGTTCGGCTGGGACCGTACCCCGCGGGTGGCCGACGGGCGGGTGCCGCTGCTGCTCCACCTGCTCTCCCCCGCCGGGCGTCCGGCAGCGGTCACGGCGGACCTGGCCGGTTTCTGGCAGGACGGCTACCGGGCCGTCCGCGCCGAGTTGCGCGGACGCTACCCGCGCCACCCGTGGCCCGAGGACCCGACGTCCGCGGAGCCCACCCGGCGCACGAACACGCGCCGGTGAGGCGGTGCTCCGGGCCCCGGCGCGGACCGTGGGCCCGGCCGGGCGCCGGTCAGGAGGCCGAGGGGGACGGAGAGGTCGTCGGCTCGGTGGTGGTGCTCTCCGACGAGGTGGCGGAGGGCGAGCTCGTGGACGCCGCGGAGGTCGTGCTCGTCGGCGACGGCTCGGTGGGGCTCGGTGAGGCCGTGGGGCTGGACGAGGTCACCGTCGGGCTGGGCGCGGGGCTGGACGAGGTCGCGGTCGGGCTGGGTGCGGGGCTGGATTCCGAGGTGCCCTCTTCGGCGACCTCGACGTCCAGCATCAGCTCCCCGCCGTCCTCGGTGGTCACGCGCAGCGTGTAGAAGCCGGTCCCGCTCCCCGCGTGCAGGTCGGGGAGGGCGGCCTCGCCGTTCTCCTGCGTAACGGTCTTGGCCTCGCGGGCGTGCGAGTCGTCCCTGCCCAGGAAGTACGGCCCGGTGCCCGGCTCCTCCAGGTGCTCGCCCTCCTCGTCGAGCACGGTCACCGTGACGGGGACGTCCTCGACGGTGAGGCCCTCGCTGCCGTACGCGGCACGGACCCGGATGCCGGAGAGCGTCCCTTCCTCGGGGACGGTGAGAGGTTCCTCTTCGTCGATGCGTTCGAGGGCCGCGCGGGCCGTCGTCACCGTGAAGTCGACGGCGGACACCTCCTGGTGGCCCGGCACGGTCGCCCGCACCGTGACCGTGGCCTCCCGCTCGCCGGCGAGCAGCTCCGGTGCGGTGGCCCTTCCGCCGGTTCCGGTCGTGACGACGGGCCGGGCCTCGTCGCCGGCGAAGCGGACCTCCGCGGCGTCGCCCGGGGCCAGCACCTCGTACCTGACCTCGGCTCCGGGCACCGCGGCGCCGGAGTCGGTCAGCACCTTCACGCCGAAACCGCCGTCGAGCGCGCCGCCGAGCGGGATCGCCACCGGTTCCTGTTGCGTGCGGTGCAGGGTGGCGGGGCCGGCTTCGGCAGGGTCGGACGTGTCCTCGTCGGAGGACGATTCGTCGTCCGAGGGGGTCGAACCGCCGTCGGAGGAGCCGTCGCCGTGTCCGCCGCTGTCGCCTCCCTTCGAACCGGACGGGTCACCGGTCCGCCCGGGACCGCCCGTGCCCGAGCTCCCGGCCGGGTCTCGGTGCCCCCCGCCCGGCCCGCCGGCCCCGGGGGACGTGGGCAACGCCCCGGTGCCGTCGGGCACCTCGTGGACGCCGTCTCGGTAGTACTCCAGCCACGCCAGGACGGTGTCGAGGTAGTCCTGCGAATGGTTGTAGCTGAGGACCGCCCGGTCGAGGTCGGCCTTGACCGCCAGGTTCCGTTCGCCGTGGCACAGGTAGGCACCGGCCGCGAGAGCAGCGTCGAAGACGTTGTTGGGATCCTTGCGCCCGTCGCCGTTGCCGTCGGCGCCCCAGTCGGCCCACGTGGAGGGGATGAACTGCATGGGGCCCACGGCTCGGTCGAAGCGGGTGTCCCCGTCGTACGCGCCGCCGTCGGTGTCACCGATGTGCGCGAATCCGTCGCCGTCCAGGACGGGTCCCAGGATCGGCGCGTGCGTCGTCCCGTTCGCGTCGACCGCGCCCCCACGAGCCTGGCCGGATTCCACCTTGCCGATTGCGGCGAGCAGTTCCCACGGCAGGTTGCAGCCCGGATCGGTCCGTGCCAGGGAGCTCTCCGCGTTCCTGTAGGCGGAGAGAACCGTCGCGGGGATGCCCGACTCGTCGCCGACGCCGCCGGCTCCGTTCCCGCCGCCGGGGGTGGGCGAACCCCTCCCGGGCGGGGCCGGGGTGCGCAGCGGGGGGAGTTCAGTGTGGTAGGAGTCGTCGCCGGGAGGAAGGTCCGGAAGCGATTCGGCCGAGCCCTCGTCCTCCCCGCCGGGCTGCACAATCTGGACGCCGGGAGCCTGGGAGGCGGTGAGGGCGGCCATCGCCGCCGCGGCGACGGCGGCGCTGCTGACGCCTCGACGCAGTCGCCCCGAGACGAACTCGGTGGTTCTGTCGGCTGCGTGCCGTCCGCGGTATCGCCCCATGATCCGGACTGCCCCTCTCCCGGCGCCTCACGTCGAGAGGTGACCATACGACATCCCCGCGCCCGAAGTCAGCGGGGTCCCGGCCACGTTCGGGCCCGTGGCGGAAGCCGGGCCCCGCCACGGGTTCGCCGACGAGCGATCAGTGGGCCGCGGACTCCCAGTCCGGTCCGGACCCGACGGAGACGGCCAGCGGGGCCCGCAGTTCGACGGCACCGGTCATCTCGCGCCGTACCAGCTCCTCGCAGGCGTCCCGTTCACCCGGTGCCACTTCGAGCACGATCTCGTCGTGCACCTGGAGCAGCATGCGCGAGGACAGTCCTTCCGTACGGAGCGCCCGGTCCACGCGCAGCATCGCCACTTTCACGATGTCCGCGGCGGTGCCCTGGATCGGCGCGTTGAGGGCCATCCGTTCCGCCATCTCGCGCCGTTGCCGGTTGTCGCTGGTCAGGTCCGGGAGGTACCGGCGCCGCCCCATGATCGTCTCCGTGTAGCCGGTGGCGCGTGCCTCGTCGACGACCCGGCGCAGGTAGTCGCGCACCCCGCCGAACCGTTCGAAGTAGTTGTCCATCAGCTTGCGTGCCTCGTCGGCGCCGATGCCCAGTTGCTGCGAGAGACCGAAGGCGGACAGGCCGTACGCCAGGCCGTACGACATGGCCTTGATCTTGCGGCGCATCTCCGGATCCACCTGTTCCGCCGGCACCGCGAACACGTGGGAGGCTACGGTGTCGTGGAGGTCCTCGCCGCCGGTGATCGCCTCGATGAGACCGTCGTCCTCCGACAGGTGGGCCATCACACGGAGCTCGATCTGGCTGTAGTCGGCCGTCAGCAGCGACTCGTACCCCTCACCGACGCGGAATCCCCGTCGGATGGCGCGGCCCTCGTCGGTCCGGACGGGGATGTTCTGCAGGTTGGGGTCGGTCGAGGAGAGCCGCCCCGTGGCGGCGACCGTCTGGTTGTAGGTGGTGTGGATGCGGCCGTCCGGCGAGATCGTCTTGATGAGGCCCTCGACGGTGCTGCGCAGCTTCTGCTGCTCGCGGTACCGCAGCATCTGCCCCGGGAGGTCGTGCTCGGTCTGGGTCGCGAGCCAGGCGAGGGCGTCGGCGTCCGTCGTCCAGCCGGTCTTGGTCTTCTTCGTCTTCGGCAGGCCGAGCTCTCCGAACAGGACCTCCTGGAGCTGCTTGGGCGAGCCGAGGTTGAACTCGTGCCCGACCGAGGCGTGCGCCTCGCGCACGGCCCGGTCCACGGCGTCGGCGAACTGCTGCTCCAGGTTCGAGAGCCAGGTGCGGTCGGCGCACACCCCGGCACGCTCCATGCGTGCCAGCAGTTCGGAGGTGGGCAGTTCGAGGTCGCGCAGCAGTTCGGCGGCGCCGACCTCGTCCAGCCGCTGCTGCAGTGCTTCGCCGAGGTCGAGGACGGTCCGCGCCGTGACCATGAGCACGTCGGCCTCGGCCTGCTCGTCCGCGCCGAAGGCGAGCTGACCGCCGTCCTCCGCCGCCGCGGGTTCCAGTTCCCGGCCCAGGTACTCGACCGAGAGGCCGTCCAGGGCGAACGAACGGCGCCCCGGGGTGACCAGGTATGCGGCCAGTTGGGTGTCCATGGTGACGCCGCGGATCGTCCAGCCGTGCTCGGCGAAGACCCGCATCGCCGACTTGGCGTCGTGGAGCACCTTGGGGCGCGAGGCGTCGGAGAGCCATGCCGCGAACGCCTTCTCGTCGCCCTCGTCCAGGCGTGCCGGGTCGAACCAGGCCGCCGGACCGTCCGAGGCGGCCAGCGCGATCTCGCCGACACTGCCCTGCCCCAGCTTCCAGACCGCGACGGTCGCGATGCCCAGCGGTGCGTCGGAGCCGTGCTCGGTGAGCCAGCCGGCCAGTTCGCCGTCGCCCAGCACCACGCCGTCGACCGACACGCCCTCGGCGGGGGCGGACTCCTCGACCGCGGCCCCCGGGTCCACGGCGAACAGCCGCTCGCGAAAATTGGGGTTGCGGAACTCCAGGGCGTCCAGCACGACCTGCAGGGCGTCACGGTCGTAGGGTTCGCGTGCCAGCTCGGCGGGGCCGTGGTCGAGGTCGACGTCGCGCACCATCTCCGTCAGTCGACGATTGCGCTTCACCGACTCCAGGTGGTCGCGGAGGTTCTGCCCGGCCTTGCCCTTCACCTCCCCCACCCGTTCGACGAGTTCCGCGAAGGAGCCGAACTGGTTGATCCACTTGGTGGCGGTCTTCTCGCCCACGCCGGGGATGCCCGGCAGGTTGTCGGACGGGTCGCCGCGCAGCGCTGCGAAGTCCGGGTACTGGCTGGGCGAGAGTCCGTACTTCTCCTGGACCTTCTCCGGCGTGAACCGCGTCAGCTCGGACACGCCCTTCGTGGGGTACAGCACCGTCACGTCGTCCGACACCAGTTGGAGGCAGTCCCGGTCCCCGGTGACGATGGAGACGCGGAAGCCCTCCTCGCGGGCGCGGGTCGCCAGTGTGGCGATCACGTCGTCGGCCTCGAAGCCGTCGACCGCGAAGCGTTTGACCCGCATCGCGTCCAGCAGCTCGCCGATCAGCTCGACCTGGCCCCGGAACTCGTCCGGCGTTTTGGAGCGGTTGGCCTTGTACTCCGCGAACTCCTCGGAACGCCAGGTCTTCCGCGAGACGTCGAAGGCGACCGCGAAGTGCGTGGGCGCCTCGTCGCGCAGCGTGTTCGCCAGCATCGAGGTGAATCCGTAGATCGCATTGGTCTGCTGGCCGGTGGTGGTGGAGAAGTTCTCCGCGGGCAGCGCGTAGAACGCGCGGTAGGCGAGCGAGTGCCCGTCCATGAGGAGCAGGCGCGGTGCGGTGTCTTCAGGTGCTGTCTTGGCCACGCCCCCGATCCTGCCACGCCGGGGCGACAGCCCACTCCGGACGTGCCGTGCCGCCCCGCTGTCACGGAGGCAGTCCCTCCCACCCCCGCAGCCCGGCCGGTGGCCACCGGTGATAGGAACGTGCGGTAAGCAGAGCGCGGCCGGCCGGACACGGAGCGGCCACGGGTGATCGGAGCCGTTGAACCATGGGCGAGCAGACCACGACGAAGTTCCCGCCGGAGATCATCGAGCAGTGGAGCGGTGTCGGCGTCGATCTGCCGTCCCTGTTCTCCGCGGGACACCTGGGCGAGCGCATGGGGCTGACGATCCTGGAGGCCGCCCCGGACAGGATCGTCGGCACGCTGCCCGTGGAGGGCAACACCCAGCCGTACGGCCTGCTGCACGGCGGGGCGTCGGCCGTGCTGGCCGAGACCCTCGGCTCGGTGGGCGCCATGCTGCACGGGGGCCCGGACAAGGTCGCGGTGGGTGTGGACCTGAACTGCACGCACCACCGGGGCGTGCGGTCCGGCGTCATCACCGGAACCGCGACACCCGTGCACCGTGGGCGGACCACCACCAGTTACGAGGTCGTCATCACCGAGGAGTCCGGCAAGCGGGTGTGCAGCGCACGTCTGACCTGCCTGCTGCGCGATGCGGAACCGTCCTCGTCCCACGGCTGAGCACCGGGGAGGCTTGACACCGCGTCACCTGCCGCGACTGCGGCCCCGGGCGAGCGCCCCGGCCCGGGACCGGCGGGGCTCGTCGCGACCGCCGCGCCCCGGCGGACCTCGACGGCACCTCCCCGGAGCCACCCCACCCGTTGTCACGGAGGGTGACCATCGGCACGGCGGCGGCCCGCCTCGCTGCCGCCCGTAGCACACCCGCCGCGGCCCGACGGAACCATCCCGCCGACTCGCCGGCCCCTACGCGCGACGGCCGCTCCGGACAGCCGGAGGATCAGCGCATTCATCGTCCCGGTCGCACCCGCCCCCCGCGAGACGGGCACGCGCAGCACACCGAACCACGCGCATCGTGACTCACGTCATAACAAGACAGTCACATCATCCTCGTGACCACTCCCCGGCCGCCGGACCGCGCCTTAGAGTCACGCCCAGTCACCGCGCCGCCGGGCGCGAACTGCCGACACGGATCGAGTACCACCCCAGTACGGCCCGGCGCGCTACACGGCCGCTCGCCTGAGCGCGCCGCGCCAGGGGAAAGGACTGATCGTGCGCCAGCGATCCTTGCTCATGCTCACCACTGCGGTCACCACCAGCGCTCTGATGCTGACCGCCTGCGGTTCCCGCGACGCCTCCGGCGGAGGCAGCGAGGGCGGCGGCGACCGGGTCGTGGAAATCGGCCTCGACGCCCCGCTCACCGGCAACCTGTCGGCCATCGGCATCGGCATCAAGAACTCCGCCGAGCTCGCGGTCAAGACCGCCAACAAGAAGAACGTCGTCGACGGCGTCACCTTCAAGCTCGTCTCCTCCGACGACAACGCACAGCCCGCACAGGGCCAGCAGAACGCCAGTGAGTTCATCGGCAACACGAACATGGTCGGCGCCGTCGGCCCGCTCAACTCCGACGTCGGCCAGTCCATGGCTCCCGTCTTCGACAAGGCGGACATGGTCCAGGTGTCCCCGGCCAACACCAACCCCTCGCTCACGCAGGGCGTCGACTGGCAGAAGGGCAAGAAGGAGCGCCCGAACCACACCTACTTCCGGACCTCCACGACCGATGCCGTGCAGGGCCCGTACGCAGCCGAGTACGCGTACAACGAGCTGAAGCTCAAGAAGGTCTACGTCATCGACGACAAGAAGACCTACGGCGCGGGCCTCGCCGGCACCTTCGAGGACCACTTCAAGAAGATCGGCGGCAAGGTCGCCGGAACCGACCACGTGAACCCGGAGGACAAGGACTTCACGGCGATCGCCACGAAGGTCTCCAACTCCGACGCCGAGTTCGTCTACTACGGCGGCGAGTACCCGGCAGGCGCTCCGCTGACCGACCAGATCAAGCGCGCCGGCGCGGACATCCCGGTCATCGGCGGCGACGCCCTCTTCAGCGCGGAGTACGTCAAGATCGCCGGCAAGAACGCGGAGGGCGACCTCGCCAGCTCCGTCGGCGCTCCCATCGAGGACCTCGACACCGCCAAGGAATTCATCGCGAACTACGACAAGGCGGGCTACAAGCAGGCCTACGGCCCGTACGGCGGCTACGCCTACGACAGCACCTGGGCGATCATCCTCGCGGTGAAGGCCGTCGCCGAGGACAACGACGGCACGTTCCCGGAGAACGTCGAAGACGCCCGTGGCCCCGTCACCGAGGCCATGCAGGACGTGTCCTTCGAGGGGGTCACCGGAGAGGTCGGCTTCGACGAGTTCGGTGACAACACCAACCGTCAGCTGTCCATCTACGAGGTGAAGGACGGCAAGCACGTCCCGGTGGAGACCGGCACCTTCGAGGGCTGATCACCGCCGCACCAGGGCGTCACCGCCCGTCCCTGCACACGTCCCACCTGGCTCCGCGGGGGCGCCACGCGCCCCCGCGGAGTCGTCTCTGACACCCCATCCCCTCCGGAGGCCCCGCGGTGAACGATCTGCCGCAGCAACTCGCCAACGGCCTGCTACTGGGCGGGCTGTACGGACTCATCGCAGTCGGTTACACGATGGTCTACGGCATCATCCAGCTCCTCAATTTCGCCCACGGCGAGATATTCATGATCGGCGGGTTCGGCGCACTCACCGCCTGGCTCTGGCTGCCCGAGGGCACGAGCCTGCTGATCGCACTCCCCATCATGCTCCTGGCCGCCATGGCCTGCTCCGTGCTCGTCGGTATCGGCGCCGAACGCTTCGCCTACCGGCCCCTCCGCGGCGGACCGCGCCTCTCCTACCTCATCACCGCGATCGGCCTGTCCATCGCGCTGCAGCAGGCCGTCTGGGCCTTCTACCCCGACGCCCAGAAGTCGCGGTCGTTCCCGCAGTTCGACGGCGGCTTCGAGGTCGCCGGCGTCAACTTCGGCGGCGCCGACGTCTACGTCCTCGTCGCGGCGCCGATCAGCATGGTCGCCCTCGGTCTCTTCGTCTCCAAGACCCGCAGCGGCCGAGCCATGCAGGCCACCTCGCAGGATCCCGACACGGCCAAGCTCATGGGCATCAACACCGACCGGATCATCGTCACCGCCTTCGCGATCGGTTCGGCGTTCGCGGCCATCGCCGCCATCGCACACGGCCTCAAGTACGGCGAAGTGAACTTCAAGATGGGCTTCATCGCCGGTCTGAAGGCCTTCACCGCGGCCGTCCTCGGAGGCATCGGCAACATCTACGGAGCCATGATCGGCGGCCTCGTCCTGGGCGTCGCCGAAGCACTGGCCACCGCCTACATCGAACTCCTCCCCGGCATGTCCTCGTTCGGCAGCGGCTGGAAGGACGTCTGGGCCTTCGTCCTGCTCATCCTCGTCCTGCTGCTCCGCCCCCAGGGTCTGCTGGGCGAACGCGTCGCGGATCGGGCGTGATCACCATGACGACCACCACACCTCCTCAGGCACCCCGCAAGGCCGACACCGGCGGGGCCACCACCGGCACCGTTCCCATGCCCGCGGGCACGGCCCGGATCATCACCGCCGCCGGCTCCGTGGCAACCCTCGCCAGCACCTTCCTGGCCTGGACCTGGACCCGGTCGTTCCCCGGGGACCTCACCGTCTACGGCTACCCCGGCGGCCTCCAGGTCCTCACGCTGACCGGGGCACTCCTCACCCTCGCCCTCCTCGTCTCCGGAGCAGGCGTCAAGGGCCTGCGCTGGCTCACCCCGGGCGGCAGGAACAGCGCCGTCCTGCTCCTGGCACTGGGAACCTTCGCCGTCACCTGGTACGCGGTCGGGGCGATCGCCGTCACCCTGGGCGGCCTGGTCAACCTGGAGCCGGGCGGCATGATCGCCGCCCTGGCCAGCCTGACCGCCCTGGTCGGTGCTCTCGGCCTCCCGGCGGACACGCCCCACGCCGGCGAGAAGGCCCCCACGCGTGCTCTCGACCGGCTGCTGCACAGCACGAAGGCTCCCGCACCCACCCCGGCGAAGCCGCTGCCTGCCTGGACGGAGATCCTCGCGATCTCCGGAGCCGTCGCCATCGGCCTGTGGGTCTTCTCCTACGGTGTCGCAACTCCCTACGGCGAACTCTTCGTCGGCTTCCTGCTGCTCGGGGCCGCCGGGATCGCCGCCGCCAACCGGGCAGGTCTGAACCGGCGACTCGCCGCCGTCACCGCGAAGCACCGCACCGTCACCGTGACGGCCGCCTTCGTCGCCGCGTTCGTCTTCCCCATGACACAGACCAGCGAGGCCTACACCACGCTCGGCGCCTACATTCTGATCTTCGCCACCGTCGCGCTCGGACTGAACATCGTCGTCGGGCTGGCGGGGCTCCTGGACCTCGGGTACGTGGCGTTCCTCGGCGTCGGCGCCTACGCGGCAGCGCTGGTGTCGGGCACTCCGTACTCACCGTTCGACGTGCACTTCCCGTTCTGGCTGGCCGTCCTCACCGGGATCACCGCATCCCTGGTCTTCGGCGTCCTCATCGGTGCGCCCACGCTCCGGCTGCGCGGCGACTACCTGGCGATCGTCACGCTCGGGTTCGGGGAGATCTTCCGTATCGGCATGCAGAACCTGGACGGCACCTCCGGCCCCGACATCACCAACGGGCCCTCCGGCATCCCCGCGATCCCGGACCTGGAGATCCTCGGCTTCAACCTCGGCGAGGAGCACACCTTCCTGGGATTCGAGTTCGGCCGGTTCTCCAACTACTACCTGCTGATGCTGATCTTCACGGTCATCGTCGTGATGGTCTTCAAGCGCTCCGACCACTCGCGCATCGGGCGGGCCTGGGTCGCCATCCGGGAGGACGAGACGGCGGCGAAGGCCATGGGCATCAACACCTTCCGCACCAAGCTGGTGGCCTTCGCGCTCGGTGCCGCCCTGGCGGGCATGGCCGGAACCGTGCAGGCGCACGTCACCTACACCGTCACTCCGACGCAGTACAAGTTCGTCGAGGCGGTACCGCCCAACTCCGCCTTCCTGCTCGCCGCCGTCATCCTCGGCGGCATGGGCACCGTGAGCGGTCCCCTCATCGGCGCGGCGCTCCTCTACCTCATCCCGGAGAAGCTCGCGTTCATGGCCGACTACCAGCTGCTGCTGTTCGGTCTGGCGCTCATTCTCCTCATGCGGTTCCGCCCCGAGGGCCTGGTCGCCGACCGGCGCAAGAAGCTCGAGTTCCACGACACCGGCCAGCTCGACATCCCGAAGCAGACCGGCCTCAGCAAGGCGGAGGCGACACCATGACCACCACCACGACCGCACCCCGGCCCGCCGACTCCGTCACCGGTGAAACCGTCCTCCACGCCTCCGGCGTCACCATGCGCTTCGGCGGCCTGACCGCTGTCCGCGACGTGGAGCTCACCGTGAACAGCGGCGAGATCGTGGGACTCATCGGCCCCAACGGCGCGGGGAAGACCACTTTCTTCAACTGCCTCACCGGGCTCTACATCCCGACCCAGGGCACCGTGTCCTACAAGGGGCGCGTGCTCCCGCCGAAGTCCCACCTGGTGACCAAGGCCGGGGTGGCGCGCACCTTCCAGAACATCCGCCTCTTCGCCAACATGACAGTGCTGGAGAACGTGCTCGTCGGCCGGCACACCCGCACCCGCGAAGGACTCTGGTCCGCCCTGCTGCGCGGGCCGGGTTTCCGGAAGGCGGAGCAGGAGTCCGAGGACCGTGCCATGGACCTCCTGGAGTTCACCGGACTCGCCGCCAAGCGCGATCATCTGGCACGCAACCTGTCCTACGGTGAGCAGCGCAAGCTCGAGATCGCACGCGCGCTGGCGTCCGAGCCGGGGCTGCTGCTCCTCGACGAGCCCACCGCGGGAATGAACCCGCAGGAGACGCAGGCGACCCAGGAGCTCGTCTTCGCCGTCCGCGACCAGGGGATCGCGGTGCTCGTCATCGAGCACGACATGCGGTTCATCTTCAACATGTGCGACCGCGTGGCCGTCCTCGTACAGGGAGAGAAACTCGTCGAGGGCACGCCGTCGCAGGTGCAGAGCGACGAGCGGGTCGTCGCCGCCTACCTCGGCACACCCTTCGAGGGCGAACCGGGCGAGGCGGAGGCACAGGAGGTCGCGGCCGCCGAGGAACACGCCCATTCGACCCCCGGGGACGCGGAACCGGACGCGGGTGCCGCGGACAGCTCCGGCCCGGCGCGGGAGGAGACCGCCGACGCCGCACAGGCGGAGACGGGCGCCGGCGACGGCGCTCAGGAGAAGGAAGAAGGTGGAACCGCGTGACCGCGCTCCTCGAGGTCGAGGACCTCCACGTCGCCTACGGAAAGATCGAAGCCGTCAAGGGCATCTCGTTCTCGGTCGAGGCCGGACAGGTGGTCACCCTGATCGGCACGAACGGGGCGGGCAAGACCACGACGCTGCGCACCCTGTCCGGGCTTCTCAAGCCCGCGGCCGGGAAGGTCCTCTTCGACGGAGAGGCCATCGACGGCGTGGGCGCGCACAAGATCGTCGCCAAGGGCATCGCCCACTCCCCCGAGGGGCGCCGGCTCTTCCCGCGGCTCACCATCGCCGAGAACCTGCAGCTCGGGGCGTTCCTGCGCCGGGACGGCGCGGCCGTCGAGAAGGACATGCAGCGGGTCTACGAGCTCTTCCCCATCCTGGGAGAGCGGCGCAGGCAGGCGTCGGGCACGCTGTCCGGCGGGGAGCAGCAGATGCTCGCCATGGGCCGCGCCCTGATGTCCCGGCCCAAACTGCTGATGCTCGACGAGCCCTCCATGGGGCTCTCGCCGATCATGATGCAGAAGATCATGGAGACCATCACCGAGCTCAAGAACGAGGGCACCACGATCCTGCTCGTGGAGCAGAACGCCCAGGCGGCCCTGTCGCTGGCCGACCACGGCCACGTGATGGAGGTCGGCTCGATCGTGCTCTCGGGCAGCGGCGAAACGCTCATGCACGACGAGTCGGTCCGCAAGGCCTACCTCGGCGAGGACTGACGGCGCAGCGGAACGGGAGGAGCCCGCCACCGGCTTCCGGTGGCGGGCTCCTCGCTACTCGGGGCTGCTACGGCTGCTGCCGCTTCCTCTCCTCGCCGTCCTCGATCACGGCTTCGGCCACCTGGCGCATCGAGAGGCGCCGATCCATCGACGTCTTCTGTATCCAGCGGAACGCTGCGGGCTCGGACAGTCCGTACTGCGTCTGCAGGACGCTCTTCGCACGGTCCACCAGCTTGCGCGTCTCCAGGCGTCCCTCGAGGTCGGCGACCTCCTTGCTCAGCACCCGCAGTTCCGTGAAGCGGGACACCGCCATCTCGATGGCCGGCACGATGTCGCTCTTGCTGAAGGGCTTGACCAGGTAGGCCATGGCGCCCGCGTCACGTGCCCGTTCGACCAGCTCGCGCTGGGAGAAGGCCGTGAGCATCAGCACCGGGGCGATGGTCTCCTCCGCGATCCTCTCCGCTGCGGAGATGCCGTCGAGGATCGGCATCTTCACGTCCAGGATGCACAGGTCCGGCCGGTGCTCGCGGGCCATGTCGACGGCCGTCTGCCCGTCTCCGGCCTCGCCGACGACCGTGTACCCCTCCTCCTCCAGCATTTCCTTGAGGTCCATCCGGATCAGCGCCTCGTCCTCCGCGATGACCACACGCGTCGTCTGCGGCGGCACGTGGGACTCGGCGTCGGCGGTGCCTGCGTTCTCGGGGTCGGTGGGCTCGGGGGCGTCCGCGGTGCTCACTGGGCTCCTCGTTTCCGCACGGTGGGGCCCCGAGCCTATCGGTGTCCTGTAGGGTAGGGGCACAGCGGGTGGGCAACACCCTTGCATTCGAAGGATGCCCCGGTAGCCCAGCGGTAGAGGCCATGGATTCAAAACCCATTCAGCGTCGGTTCGAATCCGACCCGGGGCACTTCTCCTTCCTTTCCAAGAAAGATCTTCACGTCGAGTGAGCGGCTCCGACCGCATCCGCCCCGTCCGGACCGGCGCATCGTGCCGCTCGCACACGACTCCGTGAACCCTTCCCCTCCCCGGCCCGGACCGCATTCGCCGGCACCGGGATTCTCCTTCACCCGTCCGGGGGCGGCGGAGTGCCTCGGGAAGGCCGCCGAGTGGCCGGAATGCGGAAACCTGGAATACTCCCGCCTCCATTCTCCACCGGGAGACCCGCAGACGTGACGGATTCCTTCACCGGCAGGGCGTGAAAACTGTTCGGAAGACTCCGGAAACCTGTTCGTGACACCACCGCGCGCGCCCTCGCCGCCCCCCGGTGAGCCCCCGCAGCACCCCCCGGCGCGCCCGGCGCGCCGACCGACCGTTTCCGGCCCCGCTGGCACCGGGTGTCACCAGGAGAAACACGCCCCGGAACGGGGTCGGCGAGGCCCTGCTCGACCCCCTCCGGAGCGCGGTTTCACCCGGGTGCCGAACCCACCCGCCTGACGCCTTGACAAGGCTGGAATCCCAGCCTCACAGTGGGCCGTGCGTACAGCGCACTCCACAGCGTTATATGCGAGTTCCCAAGATCCCGCAGTTTTCGCATGGGGCTCCCATGCGCCGTTTTTTCATCAGCCCGTCGAGGGCTCGTTCCGCGCGCCTCGACGAACGAGAAAGTCTCGCCTTTCCTTGCACAGCTCCGGCTCCCGAGGAAGGCACCACAGTAATTGACGGACAGGTGCATCCTGCGCGCCTGCTCCGCTATCGGTGACTGGAAAGGGTGAGTTCCGCATGACGCAGATTTCCGTTGAGCCTCCGCAGACTGCCGCCGGCCATGCACCTTTCATGCGGATCACCTGGAGCGATGATCGAACACCGGCACGCGGCTTCGTCGTGATCGACCGCCTGGTCACGGGCATCGCCACCGGAGGGCTGCGGATGCGCCCTGGCTGCACCGTCGACGAGGTCGGCGAGCTCGCACGGGAGATGACCCTGAAGATGGGCGCCTTCGGCATCCACGTCGGCGGCGCCAAGGGCGGCATCGACTTCGATCCGGCCGACCCGCGCGCCGGCGAGGTCCGGGAGCGCTTCGTCCAGGGAGTCCGGCCGCTGCTCGAGCGCTACTGGGTGACGGCCGGCGACCTGGGCACGCAGCAGGAACGACTGGACGAGGCCTTCGCCCGCGTAGGGCTCGGCGAGACCTCCTTCCACGCCGCCATGGTGCGCGCCCCCGACGAGGCGGAGACCCGTTCCCGCGTGCGCCGCGCGTTCACCGCGGAGACCGAAGGCCTGAAGCTGTCCGAACTGGTCGGCGGCTACGGAGTCGCGGAGGCCGCTCTTGCCGCCCTGGAGTACCGGGGGCTGCCCGCCGCCGAGTCGAGCGCGGTCGTCCAGGGATTCGGTGCGATGGGCGGCTCCACCGCGCTGTACCTCGCCCGGGCCGGTGTGAAGGTCGCCGGAGTGGCGGATGCCCGCGGGCTGATCACCAACACCACCCGCGGCCTCGACGTACAGGCGCTGCTGGCGGCGCGGACGGCATCGGGTGTCATCGACCGCTCCGTGCTGCGGGAGGACGACGAGGAGCGGCCGGGCGAGGACTGGCTGGCGCTGGACGTGGACGTGCTGGTGCCTGCGGCGGTGTCCTACACCATCACCGCGGCGAACTGCGACCGCATCCGCGGACGGTTCGTGGTGGAGGCGGCGAACGTGCCGACCACTCCCGAGGCGGAGGAGCGGCTGTGGGAGCGGGGCGTCACGGTCGTGCCCGACTTCATCGCCAACACGGGTGCCGCGGCCGGCGCCTGGTGGGTGATCCTCGGCGAGGTCGTGAGCCCCACAGGCGCCTGCAGCCGCCTGTCGTCGCAGATCCGCCCGCTGGTGCGCGACCTGCTGGCACGAGCGGCCGAGACGGGTGTCTCGATGCGTTCCGCGGCCGTCCGCTTCGCGCGGGAGAACGTGGAGCGGCTCTCGGTGGAGTACGGCGGCGTGGTCGCCACGCGGGACCTGTACCCCGTCGTCGGCGAGGACCATTTCGTCGACGAGGAGGTCGAGCCCGCCTGGGGGCTGGTGAGCGACGCGGAGCTGGTGCCGGTGCGCGCGTTCCCGCTGCCGGCCGGCGCCGACCTGGCCCCGGCGGAGCTGCCGGACACCAGCCCGGACGTACCGGGTGCCCCGGTCGGTCTCGCGGCGGAGCGGGTCGAGGTCACCGCTTCCCTCGCACCGGAGGCCGACCGTTCCGGCGAGCGCTGCCCCGCCTGCTCCGGCAGCAGCTACCGGGAGGCGCGGCCGGGCGGCATGGGCGAATCCTCCTGACGCCTGGACTGTATCCGCACGGCGCGGGCCACCCGAGGACCCCCGGGGGGCCCGCGCTGCGGCGCGCGGCGGCGGTCGTGCGGTGAAAGGTACGTGCACCGGGAACACCGGTTGCGGCAGCATGGCGACCATGTCCCCTTTGACGCGCGACGAGGCGCAGCACAGAGCCCGGTTCCTTCACGTGCACGAGTACACCGTCGACCTCGACCTCAGCGGCGGGGAGGAGGTGTTCGGCTCCTCGTCGACCGTGCGGTTCACGGCCAGGACCGGCGGTGACTCCTTCGTGGACGTGCGGCCGGTGAAGCTGCACCGGGCCGTGCTGGACGGCGTGGAGCTCGACGCCGGGGACCTGGTGGACGGCCGGCTGCCGCTGCGGGGGCTGGCAGCGGGCGAGCACGAGCTCCGGGTCGAGGCGGAGATGCCGTACTCGCGGGTCGGCGAGGGCATGCACCGGTTCACCGATCCGGCTGACGGCCGCACGTACCTGTACTCGCAGTGCTTCCTCGACGACGCGCCCCGGGTCTTCGCCTGCTTCGACCAGCCCGACCTCAAGGCCGTGTTCCGGGTGTCGGTGACGGCACCGGCGGACTGGACGGTACTGGGCAACGGCGTCGCCGAGCGGATCGGCGACGGACGCTGGGTGTGCGCGCCGACACCTCCGATCAGCACCTATCTCGTGGCGGTGGTCGCGGGGCCGTATCACTCGGTGCGGAGCGAGCACGCCGGACTGCCGTTCGGCCTTCACGTGCGCGCCTCCCTGGCGGAGCACCTGGACCGGGACGCCGAGGAACTGCTGGACGTCACCCGGCGGTGCTTCGACAGGTACCACGAGATCTTCGACGAGCCGTACCCGTTCGACTCCTACGACCAGGCGTTCGTGCCGGAGTTCAATGCCGGGGCGATGGAGAATCCGGGTCTGGTGACCCTGCGGGACGAGAAGATCTTCCGTTCGGCGGCCACGGAGACCGAGGTGCAGGACCGTGCGGTGACGGTGGCGCACGAGATGGCGCACATGTGGTTCGGGGACCTCGTCACGCTGCGCTGGTGGGACGACGTGTGGCTCAACGAGTCCTTCGCGGACTACATGGGCTACCAGGTGCTCTCCGAGGCGACCCGCCACGGCGAGGCGTGGACGGAGTTCACCTCCGCCCGCACCGGGTGGGGGTCGGACGCGGACCAGCGCGGCTCCACCCATCCCGTCGCTCCGGATGCGCACGCGGTACCGGACACCGCCACAGCGCTGCTCAACTTCGACGGCATCAGCTACGCCAAGGGCGCGTGCGCGCTGCGGCAACTGGTCGCGTGGCTCGGCGAGACGACCTTCCTGGCAGGGGTCAACGACCACTTCTCCCGTCACCGCTTCGGGAACGCCACGCTGGCGGACTTCGTGGACTCGCTCGCCCGGGCGTCCACCGACCGGGACGTTCACGGCTGGGCGGCGGCCTGGCTGCGGACCACCGGCCTGGACACCCTCTCGGCACGGGTGGCCGACGACGGGGCCGGCGGCTGGCTGGCCGAGGTGGAGCACCTGGGCTCGCGGCCCCACAGGATCGCGGTGGGGCTGTACGACCGGTCGCCGGAGGACCGGAACCGTCTGGTGCTCCGGGAGCGGCTCGACCGCGACCTGGCCGCCGACGGCGGCGGGCTGTCCCTGAAGGGGCAGGCTCCCCGCCCCGATCTGGTGCTGCTGAACGACGGCGCTCTCACCTACGCCAAGGTCCGGCTGGACGAGGTGTCCTGGGAAGCCGCGCGGGGCGCGCTGTCGGGCCTGCCGGACGGCCTCTCCCGCGCCGTGGCGTGGAACGCCGCACGCGAGATGGTGCGTGACGGGGAGCTGCCGCCCGAGGCGTACCTGGAGGCGGTGCGCGCGCATGTCCCGCTGGAGCGGGACGAATCGGTGGTGCAGGCCGTGCTGGCGTTCGCCCGCCGGCAGGTGGCGGACCGCTTCCTGTCGGGCAGGACACGGGCGGGCGCCCTGGAGGTGCTGGTGGGAGCCTGCCGGGCGCTGCTGGACCGCACCGACGGCGGAACGGAACCCGGGGTGCGGCTCACGGCCCTCCGGTGCCTGCTGGAGAGTTCCACCGACACCGACGAGCTGCTCGCCTGGCGGACGGGGACCGTACCCGGCGGCCCGGTGCTCGACGCCGAGCTGCGGTGGCTGCTGCTGCTGCGGCTGTCGGTGCTGGGCGCGGTCGGCGAGGACGCGATCGCCGAGGCGCTCGCCGAGGACCGCAGTGCCGCGGGCGAGCAGGGAGCCGCCCGGTGCCGGGCGGCGCTGCCGGACGCGGGGGCGAAGGAGCGTGCGTGGGAGGCGATGTTCGGCGACGCGGACACGCTGTCGAACCGGATCTTCGTCGCGACGGCACAGGGATTCTGGCAGCCGGAGCAGGAGGACCTGCTGGAGCCGTACGCGTCGCGGTTCTTCGACGCGGCGGTGCAGGTCTCCCGGCGCCGCGGGGCGGCCATCGCGCAGGGCACCGCCCGCTGGGCGTTCCCGCACGCAGTGGCGGGTTGCGCGGGCGACGAGGTGCTCACGCTCGGCGAACAGTGCCTGCAATCGGGGGCTCCGGTGCCCGCACTGGCCCGCGGCCTGGCCGACCAGCTGGACGACCTGCGCCGCGTGCTGGCCGTACGGGGCGCGGGCTGACCGCAGGACTCCCGCCTGCCGGGCCGCCGACGCGCGGCCCGGCACGGTCGTCCCTCCTTCGGGGGAAAGATCGCCCTCCGCTGTCGCGTGCTGACGCAGCGCGCATAGGTTAGGTCCACCTAACCCGCTGCTCCGAGGGAAAGAGTGCCTCCGATGCCCGTGCCTGTCGCCGACTCCAGCCTGCTCTCGGGCGGTTCCGGAGGGCCTGCCGCACTGCGCCCACTGGTGACCGCCGTGCTCGACGCGCTGGAACAGGGAGCGGGGGACCGCTCCGGCCCCCTGCCGCGAGGCGGCCCGGAAGCCGTCGCGGCCGGGTTGCGCGCGGCGGTGGGCGAGGTGCTGCCGGAGGAAGGCGCCGGGCCGCACGAAGCACTGACCACGGTCGTACGGGCGGTGGCCCGGGGCGGGGCGGACCCCGCCGACCCCCACTGCGCCGCACACCTCCACTGCCCGCCCCTGGCCGTGGCCGCCGCCGCGGATCTCGCGGCGAGCGCACTGAACCCTTCGATGGACTCCTGGGACCAGGCCCCGGCGGCCTCGGAGCTGGAGGCACTGGTGTGCGCCGGCATCGCCCGCACGGTCTTCGGGAACACCCGCGGGGTGCAGCCCGACGCCCTGGTGACCACCGGCGGCACCGAGTCGAACCAGCTGGGGCTGCTGACGGCACGGGAACGTCTCGGACCCGCCCTCCGGGTGGTCTGCGGAGAGAACGCCCACCACAGCGTGCACCGGTCCGCCTGGCTGCTGGGGCTTCCCGCGCCCGTCGTGGTGGCGGCACCGCGAGGAGTCCTCGACCCCCGGGCGGTCGCGGAGGAACTGGCACGCCCCGGCGCCCCGGCACTCCTGGTGGCAACTGCCGGGACCACCGACGCGGGCGCGGTGGACCCGCTTCCCGAGCTGGCCCCGGTGGCCGCCCGGTACGGCGCCCGGTTCCACGTCGACGCCGCCTACGGCGGGCCGCTGCTCTTCAGCGACAGGCTGCGTTCCCGACTCGCCGGCATCGAACGGGCCCACTCGGTGACGCTCGACCTGCACAAGCTCGGCTGGCAGCCGGTGGCGGCAGGACTGTTCGCGGTACCGGACGCCGCGGACCTCCGTGTCCTGGACCACCGGGCCGACTACCTCAACGCGGACGACGACGCCGAGGCCGGGCTGCCGGATCTGCTGGGGCGCTCGCTGCGCACCACGCGACGCCCGGACGTGCTGAAGGTGGCGGTGACGCTGCGGGCACTCGGTCGGCGCGGCGTCGCGGAGCTGGTGGAGCGCACCTGTGCGGCGGCCGGGATCCTGGCGGGACTGGTCCGGGAGGATCCCGCGCTGGAGCTGCGAGGCCGGCCGGAGTTGTCGACAGTGCTGTTCCGACCCGCCGGTGCGCCGGACAGGGCCGTCGCAGACGTGCGGAGACTGCTGCTCACCGAGGGCCGCGCGGTCCTGGGCCGGGCCGCACTGGACGGGCGGCTGTGGTGGAAGGTGACCCTGCTGAACCCGCACGTGGGAGGTGGCGAGATGGCCGCGCTGCTCAAGCTGGTGCGGGACACCGTGCCCCAGGTCTCGGTGCCGCAGGGCCGCACCGGAGCGGCCGCACCGCCGGCGGACGCGCACGACGGGGACGCGCAGGCATGACGGGACGGGAACGCGGGGCGGGGCCCGCGGAGCCGGCGAGTCCGCTCGATGTCGCGGGCGTGGGGATCGGGCCGTTCAACCTGTCGCTGGCGGCGCTTGCGGACAGCGTGCCGGGACTGCGGTGGGCGCACTTCGAGCAGCGTCCCGGATTTTCGTGGCACCCGGGGGTGATGGTGGAGGGAGCCACGCTCCAGGTGCCGTTCCTGGCGGACCTCGTCTCGCTGGCGGACCCGGCGAACCCCTGGTCGTTCCTGCGGTACCTGCGGGCGCACGAGCGGCTTTTCCCCTTCTACTTCGCGGAAAGGTTCCACATCGAGCGGGCGGAGTACGACCGCTACTGCCGCTGGGTGTGCGAAGGCCTCTCGGCGGACGGCGACGGCAGTGGACTCCGATTCGGGCACCAGGTGGACGTCGTCCGCTGGAACGCCGAACGGTCCCTCTTCGAGGTGGACTTCACCCGGCTGGACGAGGCGGGTGACGCCGTGGCCCTGGGGCGGGCGCTTGCGCGCCACGTGGTGCTCGGCATCGGAACCGCCCCCCACGTGCCCCAGCCGCTGCGGCCGTTGGCGGCGGCGCCGGCGGTGCCGGTGCTGCACTCCGCGGACTACCTGTCGCACCGTGAGGAACTGCTGGCGGCGGACCGGGTGACGGTGGTCGGCTCGGGCCAGTCCGGCGCCGAGGTGTTCCTCGACCTGCTGCGGAACCGGCCCGAGGGACGTGAGCGGCTGACCTGGCTGACCCGCTCCCCGGGGTTCGCCCCCATGGAGTACAGCAAGCTGGGCCTGGAGCACTTCACACCGGACTACGCCCGCTACTTCCACGACCTGTCCGAGCCGGTGCGCGACGCGCTGGTGCCGCGGCAGTGGCAGCTCCACAAGGCCGTCGACCACGAGACACTCGCGGCTGTGCACGACGAGTTGTACCGTCGCGCGGTGCGGACGGGCTGGCCGGACGTGGTACTCACTCCGGGGGTCGCGGTGCGGACTGCCGGGCGGCTCGGGTCCTCGCAACTGGAACTGCACCTGGAGCACGCGGAACAGGGCCGCAGATCCAGGCTGGTAACGGACGCCGTGGTGCTGGCTACGGGTTACCGGGAGCGCCCCTCGGAAGGACTGCTGGCCCCGCTCGAGCCGTACGTGCGCAGGGACGCCGCAGGGCGACCCCGGATCGACGCGGGCCACCGGATGGTGCTGGACCGCTCGGTCACCGGCAGGGTGTACGTGCAGAATGCCGAGCATCACGCGCTGGGTGTGGGGGCGCCGGACCTGGGCCTGGCGGCCCATCGCAGCGCAGCCATCCTCAACGACGTGACGGGGAAGGAGCCGTACCCCCTCCCGCAGCGCACGGCCTTCACCTCGTTCGGGCTGACCACCTCCGACCGGCGGACGGCGGAAGGAGGCGGAGTGCGGGAAGCCGGGGGCGTACCGGTCCCCTCGCCCGAGGAACCCGGGCAGGCCGGCGACCGTGCGGTCCGCCGGGTGCGCTAGGAGCGGGCGATGGTCTCGTGGTGGCGGATGACCTCGGCGATGATGAAGTTCAGCAGCTTCTCCGCGAACGCCGGGTCCAGCTTGGCGCTGCTCGCCAGCTCCCGCAGGCGTGCGATCTGGCGGGCCTCGCGCGCCGGGTCCGCGGGAGGAAGCTGATGGGCTGCCTTGAGCCGCCCGACGCGCTGGGTGCACTTGAAGCGCTCGGCGAGCATGTGCACCACGGCCGCGTCGATGTTGTCGATGCTGTCCCGCAACTCGGCCAGCTGTGCGGCCACGGACTCGTCGGTCGCGTCGGTCTCGTTCATGATCCCTCCAGCCTACGGCGGGGGCGCCCCCGCGCGCATGGAGTGCCCGCATGCCGGTCACCCGTGCCGGAGCAGGCCGACGGCGACCGCCGGTGGGACCATGGAGGAAGGGTGAGGGCATGGGAGCGCCGAAGGGCCGGGCCGCGGACCCGGTTGAGCACGGTTTTCCCCATCTGGCGACCGTGCGGGCCGCGATCACGGCCCTGTACAGGCGGCTCTCCCCCGACACCGTCGCCGGCTTCGAGGCGAGCGTGCTCCCGGTCGAGGTGGCGTTCGGAGAGGACGACGACCTGCATCTGGGAGCCCAGCGCGTGGCGGGTGCACTGGTGCGGCACCTGCGGCTGCCGGACGCGCGGATCGTGGTGAGCTTCCGTGCCATGGAGCACGCGGCGAGCGTGGAACTGGAGGCCGGCCCGGAGTACTTCGTCGAACTGAACGACCGCTTCCGCACCCACCGCAGGGACGTCGGTGCCGCGCTGGCGCACGAGATCATGCACGTCTACCTGCACCGCCTGGACCTGTCGTTCCCCGGCATCCCGGCGAACGAGGTGCTCACCGACACCGCGGCGGCGTATCTGGGGTCGGGCTGGCTGCTGCTGGACGCCTTCCGCCAGGACGGTGTGTCCTCGCAGAAGCTGGGGTACCTCACGCCCGAGGAGTTCGGCTATGTGCTGGCCGCGCGCGCCGAGGTGTTCGGGGAGGATCCGTCACCGTGGTTCACCAGCGCGCAGGCGTACGAGGCCTACCTGACGGGCAGGGAACGGGCCCGGCGCGACCGGGAGCAGCCGCCGCTGGCGGCCGCCGACCGTGCCGCGCGGCGCCGGTACGCGCGCGACCGGCGGTGGGCGGAACGGTGGCGGGAGACCGTCGGCGAGGAGGAGAACGGGCGGACCTATTCCCTCGAACCGGGGTCGGACGGGCTGCGGGTGTCGTTCCCGTGCCCGACGTGCCACCAGCGCATCCGGGTACCGGTGCGGGGGCGGGTCACCGTGCGCTGCGGTCTGTGCAGGTCGGAATGGGACTGCGACACCTGAGGCGGGCGCGCCGGGTGACGTCCGCCGGGCACCGGGCCCCTAGGCTCGCGGCATGACTCCTTCTGTGGCGACGAACACCCGTGTCGAACGCGACGAACTGCTGGAGTTCCTGCGGCCGAGGCACCGCGCTCTGCTGATCACCCGGCGGGCCGACGGAACCCCGCAGGCGTCTCCGGTCTCCTCCGGCGTGGACGACGCGGGCCGGATCGTGGTGTCGACCTACCCGGAGCGTGCGAAGACGCGCAATGCCCGGCGCGACCCCGCGGTGAGCGTGGTGGTGCTCTCGGACGACTGGAACGGCCCCTGGGTGCAGGTGGACGGCGACGCGGAGGTGATCGACGCACCGGACGCGGTCGAGCCGCTCGTGGAGTACTTCCGCAGCATCTCGGGCGAGCATCCGGACTGGGACGAGTACCGGGCCGCGATGCTGCGGCAGGGCAAGTCGCTGCTGCGGGTGACGCCGCGCCGCTGGGGCCCGGTGGCGACGGGCGGCTTCCCTGCCCGCTCGGCGGACTCCGCCGGCTGACTCGGGTCGTCGCGGCTGTGCCGCTGTGCCACCGGGCCGGGGGCAAGGGGAGAGGCGCCCGTCTCCCGGTCGGGGGTGGGAGACGGGCGCCCGGTGTCCGCACGACGCTGTGCGGGACAGACAGGGACGGGCCGTTACACCGTCAGGGCGCGGTCCGTCGGCTTGACGGGCGCCGGGAGGGCGCTCGCGGTGCCGGTGAGGTAGTGGTCGACGCCGCGGGCCGCGGAACGGCCCTCGGCGATGGCCCAGACGATCAGGGACTGCCCGCGCCCCGCGTCGCCGGCGACGAACACGCCGTCCACGTCGGTGGCGTAGTCCGCGTCGCGGGCGACGTTGCCCCGCTCGTCGAGGCCGACGCCGAACTGCTCGACCAGTCCGTTGGTGCGGTCGATGCCGGTGAAGCCCATCGCGAGGGTGACGAGTTGCGCCGGGATCCTGCGTTCCGTGCCCGGCTTCTGTTCGAGCTTTCCGTCCTTCATCTCCACTTCGACGAGATGCAGCCACTGGACGTTGCCGTCCGAGTCGCCCTCGAAGTGCGTGGTGGAGACGGAGTAGATCCGCTCGCCGCCCTCCTCATGGGCGGTGGTCACCTTGTACAGCATGGGGAAGGTGGGCCAGGGCTGGTGCGGGGCGCGCTCCTCGCCGGGCCGGGGCATGATCTCCAGCTGGGTGACGGAGGCGGCGCCCTGCCGGTGGGCGGTGCCGACGCAGTCCGCACCGGTGTCGCCGCCGCCGATGACGACGACGTGCTTGCCCTCGGCCGAGATCGGCGAGACCGTCAGGTCGCCCTCCTGCACCTTGTTCGCGAGGGGCAGGTACTCCATGGCCTGGTGGATGCCGTGGAGTTCGCGTCCGGGTACCGGCAGGTCCCGGGCGGTCGTGGAGCCGGCGGCGATGACGACGGCGTCGTACCGCTTGCGCAGTTTCGCGGCATCGATGTCGACACCGATCTCCGTCTCGGTGCGGAACTTGGTCCCCTCCGCGCGCATCTGCTCGATGCGGCGGTTGATGTGCCGCTTCTCCATCTTGAACTCGGGGATGCCGTACCGCAGCAGTCCGCCGATGCGGTCCGCGCGTTCGTAGACGGCGACGGTGTGGCCGGCGCGGGTCAGCTGCTGCGCGGCCGCCAGGCCCGCGGGGCCCGACCCGATGACGGCGACGGTCTTCCCGGACAGCCGCTCGGGCGGCTGCGGGGTGACGTCCCCGTTGTCCCAGGCCTTGTCGATGATCGAGACCTCGACGTTCTTGATGGTCACCGCCGGCTGGTTGATGGCCAGTACGCACGCCGACTCGCAGGGGGCGGGGCACAGCCTGCCGGTGAACTCGGGGAAGTTGTTCGTGGCGTGGAGGCGTTCGCTCGCGGCCTGCCAGTCCTCGCGGTAGGCGTAGTCGTTCCACTCGGGGATGAGGTTCCCCAGCGGGCAGCCGTTGTGGCAGAACGGGATGCCGCAGTCCATGCAGCGGCCCGCCTGCTTGCTGATGATCGGCAGCAGCGAGCCGGGGACGTAGACCTCGTTCCAGTCCTGCACGCGTTCCGGGACGGGGCGGGTCTCGGCACCCTCGCGGTCGGTGGTCAGGAAGCCCTTCGGGTCAGCCATGGGTCGCCGCCTCCATCATCTTCTCGTGGGTCTCGGACTCGGAGAGTCCCGCTCGCTCGGCGGCTTCCTTGGCGGCGAGCACTGCCTGGTACTGCGGGGGAACGATCTTGGTGAAGCGGGCTGCGGCCGCGCCCCAGTCGGCGAGGAGCTTCTCCGCGACGGTGGAGCCCGTCTCCTGCCGGTGACGCTGCACGACGTCGTGCAGCCACTCCCGGTCCGCGTCGTCGAGTTCCCGGATCGCCGACCGCAGCGCACCGTTGACCTGCTGCGGGTCGAGGTCGATCACGTAGGCGAAGCCGCCGGACATTCCGGCGCCGAAGTTCCGTCCGGTCTCCCCCAGGACGACGGCCGCTCCGCCCGTCATGTATTCGCAGCCGTGGTCGCCGACACCCTCGGAGACCACAGTGGCTCCGGAGTTGCGGACGCAGAAGCGTTCGCCGACGCGGCCGCGCAGGAACATCTCGCCGCCGGTCGCACCGTAGGCGAGCGTGTTCCCCGCGATGGTCGAGTACTCGGCCAGGTGGTCGGCGCCGCGTTCGGGGCGCACGACCACCCGCCCACCGGAAAGGCCCTTGGCGACGTAGTCGTTGGCGTCTCCCTCGAGCCGGAGAGTGACGCCGCGCGGCAGGAAGGCGCCGAAGGACTGGCCCGCGGAGCCGGTGAAGGTGATGTCGATGGTGTCCTCGGGCAGACCCGCGCCGCCGAACCTCCGGGTGACCTCGTGGCCGAGCATGGTGCCCACGGTCCGGTTGATGTTGCGGATCTCCAACTGCCCCCGGACGGGGCGGGCGTCCTCCGGTGATGCGGCGTTCAGAGCGTCGGAGGCGAGCTTGATCAGTTCGTTGTCCAGCGCCTTGCCGAGCCCGTGGTCCTGCTCGACGACCTGGTGCCGGGCGGCGTCCTGGGCCAGTTCGGGCACGTGCAGCAGCGGTCCGAGGTCCAGTCCTGCGGCCTTCCAGTGGTCCACGGCGCGGCTGACGTCGAGGAGTTCGGCATGGCCGATGGCCTCGTCCAGGCTGCGGAAGCCGAGTTCGGCGAGCAGCTCGCGGACCTCTTCGGCGATGAACTCGAAGAAGTTCACCACGAATTCGGCCTTGCCGTTGTAGCGCTCGCGCAGCAGCGGGTTCTGCGTCGCGATGCCCACCGGGCAGGTGTCGAGGTGGCAGACGCGCATCATCACGCAACCGGACACGACGAGCGGCGCGGTCGCGAAGCCGTACTCCTCGGCGCCGAGGAGGGCGGCGATCAGGACGTCGCGGCCGGTCTTCAGCTGTCCGTCGGTCTGCACCACGATGCGGTCGCGCAGGCCGTTGAGGAGCAGGGTCTGCTGCGTCTCCGCCAGGCCGAGCTCCCAGGGCCCGCCGGCGTGCTTGAGCGAGGTCAGCGGCGAGGCGCCGGTGCCGCCGTCGTGGCCGGAGATCAGCACCACGTCGGCATGGGCCTTGGAGACGCCCGCCGCCACCGTGCCGACGCCGACCTCGGAGACCAGCTTGACGTGGATGCGCGCCCCCGGGTTGGCGTTCTTGAGGTCGTGGATGAGCTGGGCGAGGTCCTCGATCGAGTAGATGTCGTGGTGGGGCGGCGGCGAGATGAGGCCCACCCCGGGCGTCGAGTGCCGGGTCCTGGCCACCCACGGGTACACCTTGTGGCCGGGCAGCTGGCCGCCCTCCCCCGGCTTCGCCCCCTGCGCCATCTTGATCTGGATGTCGTCGGCGTTGACCAGGTACTCGCTGGTCACGCCGAACCGGCCGGAGGCGACCTGCTTGATGGCGGAGCGGCGTTCGGGGTCGTACAGCCGCTCCGGGTCCTCACCGCCCTCGCCGGTGTTGGACTTGCCACCGAGCCGGTTCATGGCGACGGCGAGCGTCTCGTGGGCCTCCTGGGAGATCGAACCGTAGGACATGGCCCCGGTGGAGAAGCGCTTGACGATCTCGGACACCGGCTCGACCTCGTCGATCGGCACCGGCTGCCGCTCGCCCTCCTTGAGGCGGAAGAGGCCGCGCAGGGTCATCAGGCGTTCGGACTGCTCGTCGACGCGGTGCGTGTACTGCTTGAAGATGTCGTACCGGCGGGAGCGCGTGGAGTGCTGCAGCCGGAAGACGGTGTCGGGGTCGAAGAGGTGCGGTTCGCCCTCGCGGCGCCACTGGTACTCGCCGCCGATGTCGAGGGCGCGGTGCGCCGGGGCGATGCCGGAGGCCGGGTAGGCCTTGGCATGGCGGGCGGCGACCTCCTTGGCGACGACGTCCAGCCCTGCGCCGCCGATCTTGGTCGTGGTGCCGTGGAAGTAGGTGTCGACGAAGGACTCGTCGAGGCCGACGGCTTCGAAGACCTGCGCACCGCGGTAGGAGGCGACGGTGGAGATGCCCATCTTGGACATCACCTTCAGGACGCCCTTGCCCAGCGCCTTGATGAGGTTGCGGATCGCCTCCTCGGGGGCCAGTTCGTCCACCCCGGGCAGGAACGTTCCCGCGCGGACCAGGTCCTCCACCGACTCCATGGCCAGGTAGGGGTTGACCGCGGCGGCGCCGTAGCCGATCAGCAGGGCGACGTGGTGGACCTCGCGCACGTCCCCCGCCTCGACGAGCAGGCCGACCTGGGTGCGCTGCTTGGTGCGAATCAGGTGGTGGTGCACCGCGGAGGTCAGCAGCAGTGACGGGATCGGCGCGTGCTCGGCGTCGGAGTGCCGGTCGGAGAGCACGATGAGGCGGGCGCCGGAGGCGATCGCCGCGTCGGCCTCGTCGCAGATCTCCTTGATGCGCGCGGCCAGGCCCTCCGCCTCCTCGTGGACGCGGTACAGGCCGGAGAGCGTGGTGGCCTTGAAGCCGGGCAGGTCGCCGTCGGCATTGACATGGACGAGTTTGGCGAGCTCGTCGTTGTCGATCACCGGGAACGGGAGCGTCACGCTGCGGCAGGACGCCGCGGAGGGCTCCAGGAGGTTGCCCTGCGGCCCCAGCGGCGACCCGAGAGAGGTGACGAGCTCCTCACGGATCGCGTCCAGCGGCGGGTTGGTGACCTGCGCGAACAGCTGGGTGAAGTAGTCGAAGACGAGCCGCGGCCTGCTGGAGAGGGCGGCGATGGGCGAGTCGGTCCCCATCGAACCGATCGGCTCGGCCCCGGTCCGCGCCATCGGCGCGACCAGGACCCGCAGTTCCTCCTCGGTGTACCCGAAGGTCTGCTGACGCCGGGTCACCGAGGCGTGGGTGTGCACGACGTGCTCGCGCTCCGGCAGGTCGGCGAGTTCGATCAGGCCGGCCTCCAGCCATTCCTCGTACGGCTGCTCGGCTGCCAGCGAGGACTTGATCTCGTCGTCCTCGATGATGCGGTGCTCGGCGGTGTCGACGAGGAACATACGTCCCGGCCGCAGACGCCCCTTGCGCACCACGCGCGAGGGATCGATGTCGAGGACGCCCACCTCGGACCCCAGGACGACCAGGCCGTCGTCGGTGACCCAGTAGCGGCCGGGGCGCAGGCCGTTCCGGTCCAGGACGGCGCCGACCTGGGTGCCGTCGGTGAAGGTGACGCAGGCGGGGCCGTCCCAGGGCTCCATCATCGTCGAGTGGTACTGGTAGAAGGCGCGACGGGCCGGGTCCATGGAGTCGTGGTTCTCCCACGCCTCGGGCACCATCATCAGCACCGAGTGCGGCAGCGACCGCCCGCCGAGGTGCAGCAGTTCCAGTACCTCGTCGAAGGTGGCGGAGTCGGACGCGCCGGGGGTGCAGACGGGGAAGATCCGGTCGAGGGCCTGGTCCGGACCGCCCTCCCGCCCGGCGGCGGCGAACAGGTCGGAGGCCAGCTGCGACTCCCGGGCCCGCATCCAGTTCCGGTTGCCCTGCACGGTGTTGATCTCGCCGTTGTGGGCGACGAACCGGTAGGGGTGGGCCAGCGGCCAGGAGGGGAAGGTGTTCGTGGAGAACCGGGAGTGGACCAGCGCCACCGCGCTGACCAGTCCGCGGTCGGACAGGTCGGGGAAGAAGGGCTCCAGCTGACCGGTGGTGAGCATGCCCTTGTAGACCAGCGTCCGGGCGGACAGCGAAGGGAAGTAGACGCCCACCTCGCGCTCGACCCGCTTGCGCAGCACGAAGGCGAGCCGGTCGAGGTCGATGCCGGTGCGGCCACCGGCCTCGTCCGCGACGAACAACTGCTTGAAGGTCGGCATGGTGGCGCGGGCGCCCTCACCGAGCAGCTCGGGAGCGACCGGAACCTCGCGCCAGCCGAGGACGGTGAGCCCCTCCTCCTCGGCGAGCGCGGTGATGCGGTGCACCGCCTCGGCCTCCTCCTCGGCGTCGGCCGGGAGGAAGGCGAGCCCCACCGCGTAGGCACCGGCCGACGGCAGGTCGAAGGCGACGGTCTCGCGGAGGAAGGCGTCGGGCACCTGGAGGAGGATTCCGGCACCGTCGCCGGTGTCCGGGTCGGAACCGGTGGCACCCCGGTGTTCGAGGTTGCGCAGCACGGTAAGGGCCTGTTCGACCAGTTCGTGGCTGGGGACGCCGGTGAGTGTGGCTACGAAGCCGACACCGCAGGCATCGTGCTCGTACCTGGGGTCGTACATCCCCTGCTTCGCAGGGTGGGCCGCCTCGAGTGCCGCACGCATCGGCTCTCCCGTCGTCGTCGTGGCATGTGCAGGCGCCGAGGGACGACGTTGGCCCTGGCTGAACAAATTTTCGTGCAGGTTACAGGATGGCGCATCTTCCCAAGGGATGGATGCGCCGTTCCACCATGCGGACGCGCCTTCGGTGGCACCCGGCGCGCGGGAAGGGCCGCTGGGGCCGGGAACACGCAGGCCGACGCGGGCATCGTTGCTCGCGGGCTCCCCAGCTTGTGCCCCGAACGCCCCCTCCCGAAACCGCCGAGTAACACAAGGATGGGGAGGACTCGGGGAGCGGCTCAGGAGACCGCGACGCCGAAGACGGTGCCCAGGGCGTACGTCACCCCGGCCGCGGCACCGCCGAGCAGCATCTGCCGCAGCCCGCTGTACCACCAGGAGCGCGCGGTCACCTTCGCCACGACCGCGCCGCACAGGAAGAGCCCCAGCAGTGCCAGCACGACCGCGGGCCACAGGGCAGCCGCCCCCAGCAGGTACGGCAGCACGGGGACCGCGGCGCCGACGGAGAACGCCCCGAACGAGGAGACCGCGGCGACGGTGGGCGAGGGGAGGTCGCCCGGGTCGACCCCGAGCTCCTCGCGGGCGTGCGACTCCAGGGCCCGCTCGGGGTCCTTCGAGATCTGCCGCGCCACCTGGAGGGCCAGGCGCGGTTCCACTCCCCGCGCCTCGTAGATCGCGGCCAGTTCGCGCAGCTCGTCACCCGGGTTCCGCTGCAGTTCGCGCCGCTCGACCTCCAGCTCGGCCTGGACCAGTTCGCGCTGCGAGGCGACCGAGGTGTACTCCCCCGCAGCCATGGAGAAGGCCCCGGCCGCCAACCCGGCCAGTCCGGCGATCACGATCGTCTGCTGGGATGCGGAGCTCCCGGCGACGCCGGTCATCAGACCGAGGTTGGAGACGAGTCCGTCCATCGCACCGAACACGGCGGGACGCAACCATCCGCCGTTGACGTCGCGGTGGCTGTGGTGGGCCTCCGCACGGTGCTCGGCGTCGGACTCGACGGCGCTGGTCATGGATCGGGTGTCCCTTCCCTCGAAGCGGCATCTGCTTCGACGGTAGGCACGACAGCACGCCGTCCGCCAGCAAGGAAGGCCAAACTTACCTCGCTGACCAGGCACTTCGTGGAAGCGCGGGTGCGGTGGTGGGGGCGGAGTGCGTCAGGCGGGTCGCCCGGGGTCGTCCCCGGTGGCGGAGCGCGCGGAACCGGCAGCAGAGGAACGCTCGGCGGTGGCGGGCCCGTCCGTGCCTTCCGGGGCGCCTCCGTCGGTGTCACGGCCGTCGCCGGAGTCGCCGCCGGCCGCCGTGTCGTCGCCGCCGGAGTCGGACGCTCCGGGTTCGACGACCTCCTCACGGCCCGGCGAGACCCGCGAGGAGACGAGGATGTACAGGATCGCCAGCAGGAACACCCCGAGGGCGGTCCAGTCGTTCAGCCGCAGGCCGAGGACGTGGTGCGCGTCGTCGATGCGCAGGTACTCGATCCAGAACCGCCCCGCCGTGTAGGCCGCGACGTACAGCGCGAAGGCACGGCCGTGGCCCAGCGTGAAGCGGCGGTCCGCCCAGATGACAAGCAGCGCCACGCCCACGCACCACAGGGACTCGTACAGGAAGGTCGGGTGGTAGGTGCCCACGTCGAGGAACTCGACCGGCCGGTGGGCGCGGTCGATCTCGACCGCCCACGGCAGATCCGTCGGGCGGCCGAAGAGTTCCTGGTTGAACCAGTTCCCCCAGCGCCCGACGGCCTGCGCCAATGCGATGCCGGGTGCCACGGCGTCGGCGTAGGCGGGCATCGGGATGCCGCGCCTGCGGCATCCGATCCACGCTCCGAGCGCGCCCAGGGCGATCGCGCCCCAGATACCGAGGCCGCCGTCCCACACGCGGAAGGCGTCGACCCAGTTGCGTCCCTCACCGAAGTACAGCTGGTAGTCGGTGATGACGTGGTAGAGACGGCCGCCGAGCAGCCCGAACGGCACCGCCCAGACGGCGATGTCGGCGACCGTGCCCGGACGTCCGCCGCGGGCGACCCAACGCCGGTTTCCGAGCCAGACGGCCAGGAAGACGCCGATGATGATGCAGAAGGCATAGCCGCGCAGCGGTACCGGGCCGAGGTGGATCTCGCCGACCGAGGGGCTGGGGATGAAGGCAAGGGTGTTCATGGCTCCCCCGACGCTACCCTGTCGGCCGCCGGCAGGTGCCGACGCCCGCGACAACGGCTGCATAACGCCGGGCGACCGGGCGCGGAAGCGGCCGTGGCTGCCGCCGGCCGGGCGGGCCGGCGGCAGCCACGGGTGTCGGGAGAACGACCTGAGCGGTCAGGCCGCCTTCCGGGCGACCAGCTGCCGCAGCTTGTCCGGCGTCAGCGGGTCTGCGGGGTCGTCGAACGCCCGCTCGCCGTCGACCAGCACGGTCGGCGTCTGGTTGTACCCGGTCTCGAGGAAGGCCTGCTGCGACCGCTCGACCCGCTCGCCCTTCACGCCGTCCCGGACGCATGTCTCGAACGCATCGGTGGACAGGCCGTCCACCCGGCCGGCGAGCCGCAGCAGGTACCCGCGGTCGGCGAAGGCGTCCTTCTGCTCCGGCGGCTGGTTCCGGTACAGCAGGTCGTGGTACTCCACGAACTTCCCTGCGTCAGCCGCGCACAGCGCCGCCTCGGCGGCCCGGCGGGAGCCCTCCCCGGCGAGGTTGCCGTCGATCAGCGTGACGAGGTGGTACTCCACCCGCAGGTCCCCCGCCTCCCGCAGCTCGTTCACCGTCTCGCGGAAACCGTCCTCGAACGCCTTGCAGCCGGGGCACCGGAAGTCCTCGTACACGGTCATCGTGACGGGAGCGGCGGCGGATCCGGTCCCGACCGGACGGGCCCGGGCCGAGGCGTCCTCCTCTCCTCCCGCCGCCGAGACACCCACGGCGATCAGCGCGGCCACACCCAGTACGAGGACCACCGCGCCGGCCATCTTCAGCGTCCGCAGCCGGCGAACGCTGCGCTGCTCACGTTCCCGCTCCGCGCGCAGACGCTCCCGGGCTCGCCCGGTGCCCGAGCGGCGCCGCTCGTCGGTCAACACACTCTCGCGATCCATCTGACTCGTCACGCCCTGCCGCAACGAGACAATCCCGCCGGGGCGTGCGCCTCACGGCGGGATTTCACCCGAAGGGGTCCCCGCGGCCCGCGGGGACCCCTTCCGTCGACGTCAGGCGTCGCGGCGCACGCCGGCGGCGAGCTCGCCCGCCAGTGCCCGTACTCCGGCCGCTCCCGCCTCGGGGTCTTCCACCGAAGCGAGCAGTCGCTTGACGAACGCGGACCCCACGATCACCCCGTCCGCGAAGGCGGCGACCTCTGCGGCCTGCCGCGCGTCGGAGACACCGAGGCCGACGCACACCGGCAGTTCGGTGCCGGCACGGGTGCGGCGGACGAGGTCCCGCGCCTCCTCGCCGACGGACTCGCGGGTGCCGGTGACCCCCATGAGCGAGGCGGCGTAGACGAAGCCGCTGCCCGCCGCCGTGATCCGCGCCAGCCGCTCGTCCCTGCTGGAGGGAGCGACGACGAAGACGGTGGCCAGGGAATGCTGCTCGGCCGCCTTCCGCCAGGCTTCCGCCTCCTCGACCGGCAGGTCCGGAAGGATGCACCCCGCTCCGCCGGCCTCGGCGAGCTCCGCCGCGAAACGCTCCACGCCGTACCGATCGACGGGGTTCCAGTACGTCATGCACAGCACCGGAGCCCCCGTCGCGGCGTGTGCCTCGCGCACGGTGCGGATCACGTCGGCGATGCGGACCCCGCCGCGCAGCGCGATGTCGTCGGCGGTCTGGATCACGGGCCCGTCGAGCACGGGGTCGCTGTGCGGCAGCCCCACCTCCACGACGTCGCAGCCCCCCTCGATCAGCGCCGTGCACGCCCGGATGCCGCCCTCGACGGAGGGGAATCCGGCGGGAAGGTACCCGATCAGGGCCGCTCGGTTCTCGCTCCGTGCCCGGGCGAGCGTGACGTTCAGCAGTTCGATGTTCCCGCTCACCGGGCCGTCCTCTCGCTCTGTGCGTCCTGCTCGGGCTGCTCGGGCTGCTCGGGCTGCTCGGGCTGCTCGTCGTACAGCCCGAAGTAGCGGGCCGCGGTGTCCATGTCCTTGTCACCCCGGCCGGAGAGGTTCACCAGCACGAGACCGTCCGGCCCCAGTTCCCGTCCGACATCGAGCGCCCCGGCGAGTGCGTGGGCGCTCTCGATGGCCGGGATGATGCCCTCCGTCTCGGACAGCAGGCGGAGCGCCTGCATGGCCTCGTCGTCGGTCACCGGCCGGTATTCGCCGCGCCCGCTCTCCTTGAGGTACGCGTGCTCCGGGCCGATACCCGGATAGTCCAGACCCGCCGAAATCGAGTACGGCTCGGTGATCTGCCCCTCGTCGTCCTGGAGCAGGTAACTGCGGGACCCGTGCAGAATGCCGGGCTCGCCGGCGGAGAGCGTCGCGGCGTGCTCCCCGGAGGCGACCCCGTGACCGGCCGCCTCGCAGCCGACGAGCCGGACCGCGGTGTCGTCGAGGAAGGCGTGGAACAGCCCGATGGCGTTGGAGCCGCCGCCGACACAGGCCACGGCGGCATCGGGCAGGCGTCCGGTCCGTTCCCTCATCTGCCGCCGGGCCTCCACGCCGATGACCCGGTGGAAGTCCCTCACCAGTGCCGGGAAGGGATGGGGCCCGGCCGCGGTACCGAACAGGTAGTGGGTGCGGTCGACGTTGGCGACCCAGTCGCGGAACGCCTCGTTGATGGCGTCCTTGAGGGTACGGCTGCCGGAGGTCACCGGCACGACCTCGGCCCCGAGCATCCGCATGCGGGCCACGTTGAGCGCCTGACGGCGGGTGTCGACCTCCCCCATGTAGATCGTGCACTCGAGACCGAACAGCGCGCAGGCGGTCGCCGTGGCCACACCGTGCTGCCCGGCCCCCGTCTCGGCGATCACACGGGTCTTGCCCATCCGCTTGGTCAGCAGCGCCTGGCCGAGCACGTTGTTGATCTTGTGTGAACCGGTGTGGTTGAGGTCCTCGCGCTTGAGGAAGATCCGGGCGCCGCCGGCCCGCTCCGCGAAGCGCGGAACCTCCGTCAGCGCGCTGGGACGGCCGGTGTAGTGCACCAGCAGATCCTCGAGTTCGGCGGTGAAGGCCGGATCCGCCTTGGCCTTCTCGTACTCGGCGGCGACCTCGTCGACGGCGGCGACCAGCGCCTCCGGGATGAACTTGCCGCCGAAGCTCCCGAAGTACCCCTCGGGGGTGGGCACCCGGCCCTCGGGATCGGGGATGAAGAAGCGGGACATCGTACGTGCTCCTCGCGATGCGGTATGTGCTCTGCGGTCGTGCGCGATGGGGGCCTGCCTGCGGCGACGGCTCCGGAACGGGTGCAGCGGCCCCGGGCCCCAGCGTGCCGCCGCGGTCGGGTCGACCGCGGCGCGACGCGCCGCCGCTCCGGTGTCCGTGCCTCCCTCCCGTCCTCGCCTGCGGCGCACTCGCCGCGACCGCCGGAACGGCAGCGTGGACCGGTCACCGGCCGGACGCGTCCGGCCGGTGACCGGTCGGAAAACCGCCGCGCCGGGCAGTCACGGAGGCCGCGGGAACCACGGAGGAGGTGAGGAGAGGGGTCGGGATCAGGCCGCCGCCGGGGCGGCCTGCCATCGGCGGCCGTCGACCTGTCCGGGCTCGCAGCCGATGTGGTAGCGCACGCGCCGGCCGTGCACCCGCCTCGCGGGCGCGCGGCATCCGCGCGGTCGGCAGCCGCGGCGCAATGCCGCGTACGGATCGCGCGCAGCGCTGCCGGACACCGCGGGGAGCGGTGACTGGGCCTCGTGCGGTCGGGCCACGGGTCAGCCCCGGCCGTGCCGCAGCGCGGGGTGGGCCCCGGCGGCCACCAGGTCCGACACGGCGGTCCGGGGGTCCTTGCCGGTCACCAGGGACTCGCCGACGAGGACCGCGTCGGCGCCCTCGTTGGCGTAGGCGATCAGGTCGTGGGGCCCGCGCACACCGGACTCCGCCACCTTCACGACGTCGGCGGGGAGCCGCGGGGCGACCCGCTCGAAGTTGCCGCGGTCGACCTCGAGCGTCTTCAGGTTGCGGGCGTTCACGCCGACCACCCGCGCACCCGCGTCCAGCGCGCGCACCGCCTCCTCCTCGTCGTGCACCTCGACCAGGGGAGTGAGTCCCAGGGACTCGGCGCGTTCGACGAGCGACACCAGCGCGGGCTGCTCCAGCGCGGCCACGATCAGCAGCACGACGTCTGCGCCGTGGGCGCGAGCCTCCCACAGCTGGTAGGAGGTGACCACGAAGTCCTTGCGGAGCACCGGAACGTCGACCTTCGCCCGCACGGCCTCCAGGTCGGCCAGGGAACCGCCGAAGCGCCGCTGCTCGGTGAGCACGGAAATGACCGAGGCGCCTCCCGCCTCGTAATCGGCGGCGAGGCCTGCGGGGTCGGCGATGGCGGCCAGCGCTCCCTTGGAAGGGCTGGAACGCTTCACCTCGCAGATGACCCGGACACCGTCACCCTTGAGGGCGCTGAAGCCGTCCTTGGCCGGCGGGGCCGCTGCCGCGCGCTGCTTGAGGTCGTCGAGGCTGATCCGCGCCTGCCGCTCGGCCAGGTCTTCGCGGACGCCTTCGATGATCTCGTCGAGCACACTCACGCGGGCGGCTCCCTTTCGTGGTCGTCATGGCTGAAGGAATGCGGTGATCGAACACTGCGATGGTATCCGGAGACGTGCACGGGAACCGCACCGGTGGGCATCAAACGCGCATTCGGGGACGGAGGAGACCCGCTGTCAAGGGGCGAGCACCGCTCCGAACGGCAGGTTCCGGACAACCGTGAACGCCACCACCGGGGCGGCGAGGAACCACAGGTGGACGGTGCGCAGCGGCACGTTCACCGGGCGCGCCCGCATCACCCGGACGGTCCAGCCGACCCAGAGAACGGCGAAGGCGAGGGCACCGACCGGAACCAGCAGGTTGGACCCGAGGGCGGCCGGCAGGTCGCCGTGGACCAGGTCGTGTACCGCACGGAGGCCGCCGCAGCCCGGGCAGAACAGTCCCGTGAACGTCAGCAGCGGGCAGGCCGGATAGTGGCCCGGCCGGTGAGGATCGTGCACCCCCACATAGGCGGTGGCGACGACCACCGCGGCCATCGCGGCGAGGGGCGCGGCGAGGCGGGGCACCACGGAGGTGCGCAGTGCGCGGGCGCGGATCATCGTCCCAGCCTCCCCGCAACGACCCGGCACCGCCAGCAGGCCTCGCCCGGAGGGACGACCGCCGGCGCGGCGGTCGGTGCGCCACGCCGGTCGGGAGTGCGTGTCAGTGGGAGCCCTTCTCCTCGTGGCCGAACCCGGCCGCGCGCATCGCCATTCCCGCGACGCCGCCGAGGGCGACCACGACGAGCCCCGCCACGACGCCGAGCGGCTGGGCCATCACGGTGAAGGCTCCACCGACGCAGAAGCCGATGAACGCGATGATGACGCCGGTCCAGGCCGCCGGGCTGTTTCCGTGGTGGTAGTGCTTCGCCATTTGCTGCTGCTCCTCGTCTCTTCCCTCGATGGGCGGGCACGCCGCCCGGACCATTGTGGCCGTAGGCCCCCGTGCTCCTGTCAGGGGGTTCCGTGAGTGGGGTCCTCGCCCCGGTCGAGGGCCTTCCACAGGTCCTCCGGCCGGTCGGGGTCGACGGCAGGGCGAGCGGTGTCCCGGCGCGGGCCGCGCTGGTTGCGTTCGTACCTGCTGCCGGAGGCCATCGACGGCCAGTGCCGACCCTGCGCCAGGGCGAGAACGCCCGCGACCAGCAGCAGGAGGCCTCCCACCGCGGAGACGTACGGCCACGCGCTGACGTGCACGGCGTCCACGGCCCCGTCGGCGAGTCCGCCCGCGCGGGAGGCGCTCTCCCTCAGGGCGTCCCGGTCGCCGGCACCGGCCAGTGCTGCGACCAGGGTGCCGATGCCCGACAGGGCGAGCAGCGCCGCGACCACGGCCCGCAGTGTGCGCCGTACGGCGAAGACCGCCACCAGTGCGGCCAGGCCGACCAGGGCGAGGGCGCCGGGGAGCCCCGTGACCTCGCTGCCGGTGACCGACACCGGCAGGGTGCCGCCGGCGAAGGAGGTGGTGCCGTTGCTCCACACCTGTCCGGCGGCGACGAGGGCGAGAGCCGCGCCCACGGCGCCGCAGAGCAGAGCGAGCGCGAGGGCGCGCCGCGGCGCGCGGGCGGAGCGAGGAGGAGGCGCGGAAGTCACCCGACCACGCTACCTCCCCCGGATCCGCCGCCCTGTGCGGTGCCCCGCAGGTTTTCGGCGGTGTGGACCGCCCTCAGAACGGCTGCGGCCTTGTTCCGGCACTCGGTGTCCTCCGCCGCCGGGTCGGAGTCGGCGACGACGCCCGCTCCCGCCTGGACGTAGGCGGTGCCGTCCCGCAGCAGGGCGGTGCGGATGGCGATGGCGGTGTCGGCGTCCCCCGCGAAGTCGAGGTATCCGACGCACCCTCCGTACACCCCGCGGCGTGTGGGCTCCAGCTCCTCGATGATCCGCAGCGCGCGCGGCTTGGGGGCTCCGGAGAGGGTTCCGGCGGGGAAGCACGCGGTCAGCGCGTCGAAGGCCGTGCGGTCCTCGGCGAGCCGTCCGGTGACCGTGGAGACGATGTGCATGACGTGGCTGTAGCGCTCGACGGACATGAAGTCGACGACCTCGACGCTGCCCGGCTCGCAGACGCGTCCGAGGTCGTTGCGGCCGAGATCGACCAGCATGAGGTGCTCCGCGCGCTCCTTGGGGTCACCGAGGAGTTCCTCGGCGAGCGCCGCGTCCTCCTGGGGAGTGGCGCCCCGCGGGCGGGTCCCCGCGATGGGGTGCAGCATGGCCCGGCCGTCCTCGACCTTCACCAGGGCCTCCGGGCTGGACCCGACGACGTCGAACCCGGAGGAGTCCCCGTCGCCCTCGAACCGGAAGAGGTACATGTACGGGCTCGGGTTGGTGGTGCGCAGCGCCCGGTACACGTCGAGGCCCGTGGCGCCGCAGGGGGTCTCGAAGCGTTGCGACGGCACGACCTGGAAGGCCTCGCCGGAGCGGATGCGCTCCTTGATGTCCTCCACCGCCGCCCGGTAGGCCGCCCCGCCGGAACGGGCCACGTGGTCGGGGAGGACCGAGGGCGGGATGACGGACGCCGTGGAGGGCGCGGGCCGGTCCAGGTCGGCGGCCATCGCGTCGAGCCGGGCGACGGCGTCCTGGTGGGCCTCGTCGACGCCCGTCTCCAGGTCGTTGTGGTTGATGGCGTTGGCGATGAGCAGCACCGTGCCGTCGCGGTGGTCGAGCACCGCGAGGTCGGAGGCGAGCTGCATGGTGAGTTCGGGGAGCCGCAGGTCGTCCTCGGTGCTGTCGCCGATCCGCTCCAGCCGGCGCACGACGTCGTAGCCGAGGTAGCCGACCATGCCCCCGGTGAACGGCGGCAGTTCGCTGCTCTCGTGGAGGTCGCGCGGCGTGTGCAGGGCGTCCACGGTGGCGCGCAGCGCGGCCAGCGGGTCGCCGTCCACGGGGACCCCGGCCGGAGGGGTGCCGAGCCAGTGTGCCTGCCCGTCGCGGACGGTCAGGGTCGCGGCGCTGCGGACGCCGACGAAGGAGTACCGGGACCAGGTACGGCCGTTCTCGGCGGACTCCAGGAGGAAGGTGCCGGGGCGTTCGCCGGCGAGTTTCCGGTACAGCGCGATCGGCGTGTCGCCGTCCGCGAGGAGGCGGCGGGTGACCGGGATGACCCGCCGGTCCTTGGCGAGCCGGCGGAAGGTGTCGAGATCCGGAGTGGTCATGAGAGGTGGCCCTGGGTCCTGTTCCTGTGAGTCCGGTGCGTGCGGTACTGGCGGCGGCCCGGCGCGGCAGGCAGGGTGCCGGGACGGGGCGGGTGGGGCGGTGCGACGGTCAGTGGTCGCCGGTGAGGGGCAGCGGCGCGGCGTCGAAGCAGGTGCGGTCCCCGGTGTGGCAGGCGGCCCCGGTCTGGTCGACCTTCACCAGGACCGTGTCGCCGTCGCAGTCCAGCGCGACCGACTTGACGTGCTGGACGTGGCCGGAGGTGTCGCCCTTGACCCAGTACTCCCCGCGGCTGCGCGACCAGTAGGTGCAGCGGCCGCTGGTGAGGGTGCGGTGCAGCGCCTCGTCGTCCATCCAGCCGAGCATGAGCACCTCGCCGGTGTCGTACTGCTGGGCGATGGCGGGGACGAGTCCGTCGGCGTTGCGTCGCAGGCGGGCGGCGACCGCGGGGTCGAGGGCGGAGGGGGGAGTGCCGGTCATGTACCCATGATGCCGTCGCGCGGGCGGGCCGTGAAACCCGTACCCGGCGCGTCCCTCGTGCCGCGGCTCCCGGCCCGTTCGGCAACCTCCCCCGGCGGAGGGGGTGTCGGGTCGATGCGGCATCCTTGCGCCCATGACTCTTCCTCCACCGCCGCAGGATCCGAGGGAAGTCCACGGGGGAGGTTTCGGCCCGCCGCAGGGCTACGGTCCGCCGGGGCAGCCGACCGGGCCGACGGGCGGCTTCGGGCCTCCGGGGGGCGCTCCGGGAGGACCACCGCCGGAGGGGTTCGGTCCGGGCCCCTACGGCGCTCCGCCCGGGTATCCGGGAGGACCGGCGCCGTACCCGATGGGCCCTCCCCCGCCGGGAGGCGGCAACCGCGGCACCCGGGTGGCCGCGATCGTGGTGGGTTCCGTACTGGTCGCGGCTCTGGCTGTGGGGGGTGTGGTGCTCTGGGCCGGCGGGGGCGGCGGCGAGCGGGACACCGAGGCGGTGCCGGGAGGCTCCGCCGGGACCAGCCCGTCCCCGGACGCCGGGGACGGGAGTGCCGAGCCGAGCGGGGCCCCCGGGAGCGAGGAGGCCGTCCCCGAGGGGTCGCCGGACCCCGGTGAGGTGTCGCCGGCACCGTCGAGCGGGCGCAGGGTGCCGTACGTGGTGCTGGAACCCGGGGAGTGCTTCGACCATCCGGGACTGAGCAGCGACGTCACCGTGGTGGAGACGCGTTCCTGCGAGGTGCCGCACAACGGCGAGGTGATAGCGAACGAGACCCTCACGGGCTCCTTCGCCGACGCGTCCGAGCTGCGGACGAAGGTGCTCGCGCTGTGCAGGGACGACGCGAAGGACCGGCTGCGCTCGATGCCCCGGGACGGCAGGACGTACTACTACTACGCCATCTTCCCGTCGCTGACGACGTACCGGACGCGGGGCGACGACACGATCTCCTGCGCCCTGACCCTGAGCAACACCATGGACGGCACGAAACTCACCGCTCCGCTCCGGGACTGAGCGGCACCGTGGGACTACGCTGGCGACATGTCGACCCATGCCAAGCGCGAACGTCTGCTCCTCGCAGACATCCTGGAGAGCGCCGGACCGCAGGCCCCGACCCTGTGCGAGGGCTGGACCACGCGTGACCTGGCGGCGCACGTGGTGGTGCGCGAGCGCCGCGCGGACGCGGCGACGGGCGCCTGGATCAAACCGCTGGCGGCCCGTCTGGAGCGGGTGCAGGCGGAGTTCGCGGCGAAGCCGTACGAGGAACTCCTCCAGCTGATCCGTACCGGCCCGCCGAAGTTCTCACCGCTCTCCCTCAAGCAGGTGGACGAGGCGGCGAACACGGTCGAGTTCTACGTGCACACCGAGGACGTCCGCCGGGCCCGCCCCGACTGGACGCCGCGGGAACTCGACCCGGTGTTCTCGGATGCGCTGTGGCGGCGGCTGGACGGCATCGCCCGGCTCTGCGGCCGCCGCGCGCCGGTCGGGCTCGTGCTCCGACGGCCGAACGGGCAGACCGTGGTGGCCCACAAGGGCACCCCGGTCGTCACCGTGACGGGCGAGCCGTCGGAACTGCTGATGTTCGCCTACGGCAGGCAGGACGCAGCCCGGGTGGAGCTGGACGGCGACAAGGACGCGGTCACCCGCGTCCTGGGGGCGAAGCTGGGTCTGGGAGACTCCTGAGCGTGGACGACGCAGCAGGAATACCCCGGGTACTGGTGGTGCAGAACGGGCCGGACGGCGGTCCGGGCCGGTTCGGCGCATGGCTGGTCGAGGAGGGCCTCGCGCTGGACGTGGTGCACGGCTACGACGACTCCTCCCCGGGGGTCCCGGAGCGCCTCACCCATCAGGCCCTCCTGGTGCTGGGCGGCGGTTTCCTCCCCGACGAGGACGACCGCGCCCCCTGGCTGGCGCCGACCCGGAAGCTGGCTGCGCAGGCACTGGCGTCGGGCGTGCCGTACTTCGGGATCTGCCTGGGCGGGCAGTTGCTGGCGCATGTCGCGGGCGGCACGGTGCGGGGTGAGCACGGCGCCCCGGAGGTCGGCAGCACGACACTGTCGATGCGGGAGGAAGCCGCTTCGGACCACCTGTTCGGTGGGCTGCCCGAGCAGGTCACCGCCATCCAGAACCACGTCGACACGATCACTGCCCTGCCGTCCGGCTCGCCGTGGCTGATGCAGAGCGAACGGTGCCCCTACCAGGCGTTCCGGGTCGGGCAGCGCGCCTGGGGCGTGCAGTTCCACCCGGAGGCCGCCGCGGCGCAGACACGCCGCTGGACGGCGGAGCGGCTGCACCGGCTGGGCTTCGAGCCGCAGGAGGTGCACCGCCGGGCCGAGGCCGACGAGCCCGCGGCGGCGGCGGTGTGGCGGGAAGTCGCACGCCGCTTCGCCGGAGTCGTGCACGGGGCCGCCGGAGCGGCATAGGCGGAGCCGGGCGGGAGAGCGCCGGTCCTCGTCGCCGCGTCGAGCGGCACCTGTTCCACACTTTTCGATCCCCGGGCATCACTTGTGCGATCTCGGGCAGTTGAGGTGTGTCCGGCCTTGCGGGCATGCCCACGCCCCCGGGTGGACGAGGAACCGGATGCGGAACAGCACAACAGTGAGGACCGACCCGTGAAGCGTCACGCCCCGTTCTTCAGCAGCGCTCGGCTGCCCCACCGGGAGGAAACGGCGACGGGAGGCGGGACGACCGCCGCCCTTCCGGCGTTCCCTCCCGACCCCGGCGACAGGCGGGGGGCTCCCCGGCGGGCCGCACCCGGACCGCCGGCCGGGACCGTCGCCGCCCCTTCCGGCGCCTGAGCCGGGGAGGGCAGAAGATGACGTTCCCCGCCTTCCTCGCGGACAACTGGCCCACCGTCGTGGACGCCACCCTGGCCCACGCACTGCTGGTGCTGCAGGGCCTGGGCCTGGCGGTCCTGGTCGGGGTGCCGGTCGCGGTCCTCACCTACCGCAGCGGTCTTCCGCGCACCGTCGTGCTCGGCACCGCCGGTGTCCTGCTGACCATTCCTTCCTACGCTCTCTTCGGCCTGCTCATCACGCCGCTGGGACTCGGTGACGGGCCGTCGATCGTGGCCCTGACGCTGTACGCCCTGCTGCCGGTGATCCGCAACACCATCGTCGGCCTGCGCAGCCTGGACCCGGCCGTCGTGGAGTCCGCACGCGCGATGGGCATGGGCCGCTTCCATGCCCTCACCACCGTCGAACTGCCCCTGGCCTGGCCGGTGATGCTCTCCGGCCTGAGAGTCGCCACCCAGCTGCTGCTGGGCATCGCCGCCATCGCTGCGGCGGTCAACGGGCCGGGGCTGGGGAATCTGATCCTCGACGGTCTGGCCACGGCCGGTACGCCGTTCGCCGTCTACCTGACGCTGGAGGGGGCCCTGGGCATCGTGGTGCTCGCCGTCCTCTTCGACCTGACATACGCAGCCGTGAACCGGCTGACGACTCCCCGAGGGCTGGGTGCCTGACATGACCGACAACACCTCGCACACTTCCCGGACGCCGGCGACGCACGACCGGACGATGATCGAGCTGGACTCGGTGACCAAGAGGTATCCCGGCCAGCGTCAGGCGGCCGTGGACAACCTGAGCCTGGAGATACCGGCCGGACGCATCGTCACCTTCGTGGGCCCCTCCGGCTGCGGGAAGACCACGACGATGAAGCTGATCAATCGGCTCATCGAACCCACTTCGGGGCACATCCGCCTGGACGGGAACGACGTCACCGCGATGCCGCCGCACCTGCTGCGGCGGAGTATCGGCTACACCATCCAGCAGGGCGGCCTTTTCCCCCACCGCACGATCGCCGAGAACATCGCCACCGTCCCGAAACTGCTCGGCTGGGACAAGCAGCGCGTCGCGGCGCGGGTGGACGAACTGCTGGAGCTGGTCGGCCTGGACCCCGACACCTACCGCGCACGCCGGCCCAAGCAGCTCTCCGGCGGTCAGCAGCAGCGGGTGGGAGTGGCCCGGGCGCTGGGCGGCGATCCGGAGGTGATGCTCATGGACGAGCCCTTCGGCGCCATCGACCCGCTCAACCGGGAAGCCCTGCAGAACGAATTCCTGCGCATCCAGGCCGAGGTGCGCAAGACGATCGTCTTCGTCACCCACGACATCGACGAGGCCGTGAAGATGGGCGACCGCATCGCCCTCTTCGGCGACGGCGGAGTCGTGCACCAGTACGACACCCCGGAGCGGGTCCTGGCCGACCCCGCGGACGACTTCGTCGCCGACTTCATCGGGGCCGGAGCCTCGGTCCGACGCCTGTCCCTCTCCCGGCTGGGAGACCTCCCTGTCCCCGGCTGGCCCACCGTCCCCCGCGGTGCCGACGGCCGGGAACGTGCGGCTGCGGCCCGACGCAGCGACCGGAGCCACGTGCTGGTCCTGGACGACGAGCGGCGTCCCACCGGATGGCTGGAGGTCCGCGACGACCGCACTCCCGGCGAGGAGTTGCCGCTCGTCACCCCCCTGGGCCCGGCCGCGACGCTCTTCGAGGCACTCGACCACATGCTCACCGCCAACGCCACGGCCCTGGCCGTCGTCGACGCGGACGGCCGCCACCGGGGTGTGGTCGACATGGACGCGGTCCGGACGCTGATGAACGGCGTCCCCGCGGAGTCCGGCAGGAACGGAACCGACGCGCTGCAGGAGGTGTGAGGCTCCGTGCGTTCCCTGATCCGCTACGGCACCACACCCCTCGCGCTGGGTGCCGCGCTGCTGCTGCTGGCGCTGTACGTCTCCTCGCAGCCGCAGGACCTGATCGTGCAGCGCAGCCTCAACACCGGCTACCTGGTGAGCCGTACGGTCCAGCACCTGGAACTCCTGGGCGTGGTGACCGTGTTGATCCTGTGCATCGCCGTCCCGGCGGGCGTGCTGCTGACCCGGCCGCGGGCACGGCGCCTGACCGGCCCCGTCCTGGCGGTGGCGAACGTGGGGCAGGCTCTGCCGTCGCTCGGGCTGATCGTGCTGCTCGCCGTGACCTTCGTCAGCCTGGGCGTCGACCAGATCGCCGTGGCCGCCTTCGTCGCCTACGGCATTCTTCCGGTGCTGCGCAACACGATCACGGGACTGCAGCAGGTGGACCGCTCCGTGATCGAATCCGCCCTGGGAATGGGCATGACACCCCGGGCGGTGCTGTACCGCATCGAGTTGCCGCTGGCCGTGCCGGTGGTGCTCGCCGGAGTCCGCACGGCTCTGGTCATCACCGTCGGAACGGTCGCACTGGCCACCTTCATCGGCGCGGGCGGGCTCGGTGACGTCATCTCCAACGGCATCGCCTCCCAGCGCAACGTCGTGCTGGTCACCGGCAGCGTGCTCGTCGCCGTACTCGCTCTGGCCGTGGACTGGCTCGCCGGCATCGCCGAGGACCTGCTGCGCCCCCGCGGGCTGTGACCGCGCACTTCCCCTCACGAGAGAAAGGCAGATCACCCGTGCGACGCACCGCCCGCGCCACGCGTGGCGCGACCCGACCGCTCGCCGCACTCCTCGCTCTGGCCGCGCTCGCCCTCACGGGCTGCACGCAGTCCGCGGCGCAGGGAACGACCGTCGGTGAGAAGGAGCTGCGCGGCGGCTCTCTCGCCGCCGACTTCGACCTCTCGGGAGAGCAGTTCACCGTCGGATCGAAGGAGTTCACCGAGCAGAAGATCCTCGGCAGCATCACGCTGTACGCCCTCCGCGCCGCGGGGGCCCGCGTGAAGGACCAGACGGGCCTGAGCGGTTCCACGATCGTCCGCAGCGCGCTCGAGAACGACGAGATCGACATGTACTGGGAGTACTCCGGTACCGGCTGGACGCAGTACCTCGGACACGACCGGCCGGTGGAGGGGGCCCCGGAGCAGTTCCGCAGAACCTCCACCGAGGACCTGCGGAAGAACGGCGTCGCCTGGCTCGGTCCGGCACGGTTCGGCAACCAGTACGCGCTGGCACGCGCGGGCGACGCGGGCGGTGACCTGGCGGAGGTCGACACCCTCAGCGACCTGCGGAAGTACGGCGCCGAACACCCGGACCGCATGACGCTGTGCGGCGCCGCCGAGTTCCTGGACCGGGAACTGAAGCCGATCCAGCAGACGTACGGCATTGCGTTCCCGCCGCCGCAGGTCTACCAGAACGCCCTGGCGCTGAACTACGTCAATGTCGCCAAGGGCAGTCCGTGCACCTTCGCAGAGGTGTTCACCACCGACGCCCGCATCCGCTCGCTGGACCTGAAGGTCCTCGAGGACGACAAGTACCACTTCACCACCGAACTGGTGGCGCTGACGGTACGGGAGAAAACGTTGGCGGAGCATCCGGAACTCCGCGGGCTCGCGGAGAGCCTCGGCCGGAAACTCACCAGGAGGACCATGATCGAACTGAACGCCATGGTCGACCTCGAAGGACGCTCCGCCGAGGAGGCGGCGCGGTACTTCCTGCGGAAGAACGGCTTCATCGGCCGGTAGCGGCCTGCACCCCCCGCTGTTCGTCCTGGGCCGCGGCCATGCGGTCCAGGTACTCGTCCGCCGCGTCGTCGACGAGGTCCGATGCCTCGGTCAGGGTGAGCGTGACGGGGAACGGTTCCATCGCCAGTCCGGTGCGCTCCTCGATGACGGCCGCCAACTCGGTGAGGGACAGCGAGTCCATCTCGAGCTCGGCGAAGGTGGCGTCGGGGTGCAGGTTGCGCTTCGGCAGGCCGAAGATCTCCATGAGCACCTGCATCAGCAGGCTGAAGGCCACGGTCACGGCGTCCTCCCGGTGCCTTGAGACGACCGGTGCCCGGCCGTGGACGGCCGGGACCCTCCCCCCACACTGACGCCCGCCGCCCCGCACGGTGGGCATCGTCCTCGTCCCCGGCCGCCTGCTTCACCCTCGTGGGCCAGCGCCGACAGCGACGGGCCGGGGACCTGCGCATGGAACGGCTCCGGCGGGACACTCGTGCCTCCGTCGAGTCCAGCGAGGGAACGGAGGGCCGGACATGCGCATCGGCAGGCTGCCCGCCGACGTGGGAGTGGGGCTCGCGGCAGGGCTCGCCGGCACCGCGGCGATGACGGTGAGCAGCACCGCCGAGATGAAGCTGCGCCACCGCGGCGCGAGCGACGCCCCGGCCCGGGCGGCGGCGAAGGTGCTCGGCGTGGAGCCCGGTGGACAGAGGGAGGCGGCCCGGTTCGGTGCCCTGGTGCACTGGGCGTACGGCACGGGCTGGGGTGCGGCCCGCGGCGTGCTGGCGTTCCTCGGCCTGCGGGGTGCAGCTGCGGCCGGGGCGCACTTCGGCCTGGTGTGGGGCAGCGAGCAGGCGATGCTGCCCGCCCTGGGAGTGGCACCGCCGGCGACCGAGTGGGGCGCGGGAGAAGTGGCGATCGACGTCTGGCACCACTTGGTCTACGCGGCCGCGGCCGGCGCTGCGTACGGTTTCCTGGACGCCTCACGCTGATCGCGCCTCCGCGCCGTAGGAGGCGCCGTGGGGTGAGGCGCGGTTCTGCGGGACGACCTCTGGTTCGCCGCGGCCCGTCGTGCGAGGGTGTCGCGGTGACGACGACAGACCGTGCCCCCGCAGGCGAGCTCCCCTTCGACGCGGTGCTCTGCGACATCGACAACGTGATCCGCTTCTACGACCACACGGAGCTGACGCGCCGTGAGACGGCCGCCGGACTGCCCGCGGGCACGACGGCACGGGTCGCGTTCTCGGAGGGAGTGGACCCGGGCCTGCTGACCGGCCTGAAGAGCAGGCGGGAGTGGCTGGATGACGTCAGGCGCGACCTGTGTGCCCGGATGCCGGAGGAGACGGCCCGCCACCTCACCGAGGCGTTCGCGTCCTCGCCGACCCGTGCCGACGAGGACGTGCTGGAACTGCTGCTCGCGGCACAGCGGTGTGTGCCGGTGGTGCTGGTGACCAACGCCAGCACGGATCTGGACGCCGAACTGGAACCACTGGGGTTCGCCGAGCACTTCGCGGGACGCATCGTCAACAGTGCCCGCGTCGGGGTCGCCAAACCGGATCCGGAGATCTACACGCTGGCGGCCGGGGTCGCGGGAGTCGCGGCGGACCGCTGCCTGTTCGTCGACGACCGGCGGGAGAACGTCGACGCGGCCGTCGCGCTCGGTATGACGGGCGTCCACTACCGGGTGCCGGACGATCTGCGCACCGCGCTCACTCCGGTGCTCGACCCGGTGCGCCGCTGACGGCGCACCGGGTGCGCGCGCCGGAACGTCACCGCACGGGGTGGCCGGCCTCGCGCAGTGTGTCCTTGACCTGGGCGATGCGCAGGTCGCCGAAGTGGAAGACGGAGGCCGCCAGCACGGCGTCGGCACCCGCGTCGACCGCGGGCGCGAAGTGGTCGAGCCGCCCGGCGCCGCCGCTGGCGATGACGGGGACGGACACGTGCCGTCGTACCGCCTCGATCATCTCGGTGTCGTAGCCGTCCTTCGTGCCGTCGGCGTCCATGGAGTTGAGCAGGATCTCCCCCGCGCCGAGGTCGGCCGCACGGCTGGCCCACTCGACGGCGTCGACGCCCGTGCCGCGGCGGCCTCCGTGCGTGGTGACCTCGAAGCCCGAGCCCGTACCGTCGTCGTCCGTGCCGGTGCGGCGCGCGTCGACGGACAGTACGAGCACCTGACGGCCGAATCGTTCGGCGATCTCCCGGATCAGTTCCGGGCGCGCCAGGGCCGCGGTGTTGACACCCACCTTGTCGGCACCCGCGCGCAGCAGCCGGTCGACGTCCTCGGGGCTGCGGACCCCGCCTCCGACGGTGAGGGGGATGAAGACCTGTTCCGCGGTGCGGCGCACCACGTCGTAGGTGGTCCCGCGGTCCGAGGAGGACGCCGTGATGTCGAGGAAGGTGAGCTCGTCGGCGCCCTCGGCGTCGTAGATCTTCGCCATCTCCACGGGGTCGCCCGCGTCGCGGAGGTTCCGGAAGTTGACGCCCTTCACGACCCTTCCGGCGTCCACGTCCAGGCAGGGAATGACTCGTACGGCGAGGGTCATGCGGGTTCGTGCTCCATCATCGCGGGGTTCGCAGGGCTTCCACTTCGACTTCGACCAGCACCCGGGAATCGACGAACCCGGAGACGACGACCAGGGTCGCCGCCGGGCGGACCGCCCCGAACACCTCCCGGTGCGCGCGGCCGACGTCGTCCACGTCCCGTGCGTGGGTGAGGTACATCCGGGTCCGCAGGACGGCCTCCGGGCCGAGGTCGAACTCCGCCAGCGCGGCCAGGGCGTTGCCGAAGGCCGCCTTCGCCTGCTCGTACGGGTCGCCCTCACCCTGCAGGACGCCTCCGACCAGTGGCATGGTGCCGGACACCAGGACCCGGTCGCCGGCGGCGACGGCCCGCGCGAAACCGATGCTGTCCTCCCAGGGGCTGTCGGTCTGCACGCGCTCGACGCGCCGGCCGGTGCTCATGACGCAACCGCCTCCAGGGCCTCTTCCAGGGTGAAGGCCTTCGCGTAGAGGGCCTTCCCGACGATGGCGCCCTCCACGCCGTCCGGGACCAGGCCGGCGATCGCCCGCAGGTCGTCGAGGGAGGAGACGCCTCCGGAGGCGACGACCGGCCGGTCGGTGGCGCCGCAGACGTTGCGGAGCAGGTCCAGGTTGGGGCCCTGCAGGGTGCCGTCCTTGTTGATGTCGGTGACGACGTAGCGGGCGCAGCCCTCGGAGTCGAGGCGCTCCAGAGTCTCGTACAGGTCGCCGCCGTCGCGGGTCCAGCCCCGGCCCCGGAGGGTGGTGCCGCGGACGTCCAGTCCGACGGCGATGCGGTCGCCGTGCTCGGCGATGACCTTGGCGACCCATTCGGGTGCCTCCAGAGCGGCCGTGCCGAGGTTCACGCGGGTGCAGCCGGTGGCGAGGGCCGCGGCGAGGGTGTCGTCGTCCCGGATACCGCCGGACAGTTCGACCTTGAGATCCATCGCGCGGGTGACCTCGGCGATGCGGTCGCGGTTGTCGCCGGTACCGAAGGCGGCGTCGAGGTCGACCAGGTGCAGCCACTCGGCACCGGCACGCTGCCAGGAGAGTGCGGCTTCCAGCGGATCGCCGTAGGAGGTCTCGGAGCCGGATTCGCCGTGGACCAGGCGGACGGCCCGGCCGTCGCGGACGTCGACGGCGGGGAGGAGTTCGAGCTTCGGCGCGTCGGGCATCACAGGGTATCGATCCAGTTGGTGAGCAGGTGGGCTCCGGCGTCGCCGGACTTCTCGGGGTGGAACTGGGTGGCGCACAGCGGGCCGTTCTCCACGGCGGCGACGAACGGGCTGCCGTGGGTGGTCCAGCTGACGACCGGGGCGCGCACGGCGGCGTGCGTGACCCGCAACTCCCAGTCGTGCACCGCATAGGAGTGCACGAAGTAGTAGCGGGCGTCGGCATCCAGGCCGGCGAAGAGCCGGGAGCCGTCTCCGGCCTCCACCGTGTTCCATCCCATGTGGGGGACGGTGTGCTCGGCGTCGGCCTTCAGCGGTCCGACGGTGCCGGGCCACTCGTCCAGACCGTCGGCCTCCGTGCCGTGCTCGATGCCGCGGCCGAACAGGATCTGCATGCCCACGCAGATGCCGAGGACGGGCCGGCCGCCCGCCAGCCGGCGTTCGACGACCCAGTCGCCGCGTGCCTGCCGCAGGCCGGCCATGCAGGAGGCGAAGGCCCCGACTCCGGGGACGAGGAGGCCGTCGGCGTTCATCGCGGCGTCGTAGTCGCGGGTGATCTCCACCTCGGCACCGGCGCGCGCAACGGCACGTTCGGCGGACCGGACGTTGCCGAAACCGTAGTCGAAGACGACGACCTTCTTGGACGTCCTCGGAGCCCCGGATGCCGTGGGGGTTCCCTCCGGTGCGGCCGCCATCACAGCTCCAGTCGCAGGATTCCGGCGGCGAGCGCCAGGGCCGACCCCAGCCCGAGGACGATCACGACCCCCTTGGGCAGCCGCTGCCGCCAGAAGGAGATCGCGCCGCCGAGCAGGAAGAGCCCGAGGAAGATGAAGAGCGTGGACGTCCCGTTCACAGCGCGCCCTTCGTCGACGGGATCCCGTTCTGACGCGGGTCGATCCCGGACGCCGCCCGCAACGCGCGCGCGAGCGCCTTGAACTGGCACTCCACGATGTGGTGCGCGTTGCGCCCGTACGGCACGTGCACGTGGAGGGCGACCTGCGCCTGGGCCACGAACGACTCCAGGATGTGCCGCGTCATCGTGGTGTCGTAATCGGGGCCGATCATCGGCGCCATGCCCTCGGGTTCGCTGTGCACCAGGTAGGGGCGGCCGGACAGGTCGACGGTCACCCGGGCCAGCGACTCGTCCAGCGGCACGGCGGCGTCGGCGAAGCGCACGATGCCCCGCTTGTCGCCGAGGGCCTGCCGGAACGCCGCGCCGAGGGCGAGGGAGGTGTCCTCCATCGTGTGGTGGCTGTCGATGTGGAGGTCGCCCTCGGTCCTGACGCTCAGGTCGAACAGCCCGTGCCGGCCGAGCTGGTCGAGCATGTGGTCGTAGAAGCCCACGCCGGTCGAGACGTCGACGTCGCCGGTGCCGTCGAGGTCGATCTCGACGACGACCGTGGTCTCCTTGGTGGTGCGTTCCACTCGGCCGGTGCGGCCAGGGCGGGTCATCAGGCGTTCTCCTTCATCAGCTTGCGTACGGCGTCGAGGAACGCGTCGTTCTCGGCGGGCGTGCCCGCGGTGACCCGGAGGCGCCCGGGCACACCGTTGTCGCGGACCAGGACGCCCTCGTCCAGCAGGCGCCGCCAGAAGGCGTGCGCGTCCTCGAAGCGCCCGAACTGCACGAAGTTCGCATCCGAGTCGGTCACCTCGCAGCCGGCGGAGCGGAGCTCCGTCACCAGGCGGTCTCGTTCGGTCTTGAGCTGCTCCACGTACCCCAGCAGCGTATCCGTGTACTCCAGCGCGGCGAGCGCCGTGGCCTGGGTGACGGCCGAGAGGTGGTACGGCAGGCGCACGAGCTGCACCGCGTCGACCACGGCCGGATCGGCGGCCAGGTATCCCAGGCGGAGGCCCGCGGCACCGAAGGCCTTCGACATGGTGCGGGAGACGACGAGGTTCGGGCGGCCCTCGACGAGCGGAAGCAGCGACGGGCGGTGACTGAACTCCCCGTACGCCTCGTCGACGATCACCATGGACGGCTTGGCCGCTTGTGCGGCCTCGTACAGCGCGAGAACGGTGTCGGCGTCCACGGCGGTACCGGTGGGATTGTTCGGCGAGCAGACGAACACCACGTCGGGGCGGTGGGTCGCGATCGTCCCGACCGCCGCGTCCACGTCGATCCGGAAGTCCTCGGTGCGCGGACCGGCCAGCCAGTCGGTGCCGGTGCCGCGGGCGAGCAGGGCGTGCATGGAGTACGACGGTTCGAAGCCCAGCGCGGTGCGGCCCGGTCCTCCGAAGGTCTGGAGGAGCTGCTGCAGCACCTCGTTGGAGCCGTTGGCGGCCCACACCTGTGTGGAGTCGACCTCCAGCCCGCAGGTCCGGGTCAGATACCGCGCCAGCTCGGTACGCAGCTCGACCGCATCCCGGTCCGGGTAGCGGTTGAGATCGCGGGCCGCGGCGGCGACCCGCTCCGCGATTCGCCGGACCAGCGGCTCCGGCAGCGGATAGGGGTTCTCGTTCGTGTTGAGCCGGACCGGTACGTCGAGCTGCGGCGCCCCGTACGGGGACTTGCCGCGCAGCTCCTCGCGAACGGGCAGCGGGGGCCGGTCCGTGTCCTGGCCGCGGCCGGTGGTCTGACCGGTCACTTAGCTGGGTCCCTCTCGTCCGCCGGGCTGCGTTGCGTCCTCGTCCTCGAAGCGCGCCGTCACCGCCTCCCCGTGGGCAGGCAGGTCCTCGGCCTCCGCGAGGGCCACCACGTGCGGCGCGACGTCCGCCAGCGCCTCCCGCGAGTAGTCCACGACGTGGATGCCGCGCAGGAAGGACTGCACGGACAGTCCCGAGGAGTGGCACGCGCAGCCGCCGGTGGGCAGTACGTGGTTGGAGCCGGCGCAGTAGTCGCCGAGGGAGACCGGCGCGTAGGGGCCGACGAAGACCGCTCCGGCGTTGCGGACCCGTGCGGCCCACCGCGCGGCATCGGCGGTCTGGATCTCCAGGTGTTCGGCGGCGTAGGCGTCGACGACGGCGAGCCCGTGCGCGAGGTCGTCCACGAGCACGATGCCGGACTGCCTGCCCGCCAGCGCCTCCGTGATGCGTTCGCGGTGCCGGGTGGCCGCGACGCGGACCTTCAGTTCACGCTCCACGGCCTCGGCCAGCGTTTCCGAGGGCGTGACGAGGACAGCGGCGGCCACCACGTCGTGCTCGGCCTGCGAGATGAGGTCCACGGCGAGGTGCGCGGGATCCGCGGTGTCGTCGGCCAGGATCGCGATCTCGGTGGGACCGGCCTCCGAGTCGATGCCGATACGCCCCTTGAGCAGGCGCTTCGCGGCGGCGACGTAGATGTTGCCGGGGCCGGTGACCATCTGCGCGGGGCGGCACTCCTCGGTGCCGTGGGCGAACATGGCGACTGCCTGGGCGCCGCCCGCTGCGTGGACCTCGTCCACCCCGAGCAGGGCGCAGGCGGCGAGGATGGTGGGGTGCGGCAGTCCGCCGAACCCGGCCTGCGGCGGCGAGGCGACCGCGAGCGACTCGACGCCCGCCTCCTGGGCGGGCACCACGTTCATGACCACGGAGGACGGGTAGACAGCGCGGCCACCGGGGACGTACAGCCCGACCCGTTCGACCGGAACCCAGCGCTCGGTGACGCTGCCGCCGGGCACCACCTGCACGGTGGAGTCGGTGCGGCGCTGGTCGCGGTGGACCAGCCGGGCACGGCGGACGGCCTCCTCCAGGGCAGCACGGACGGCCGGGTCCAGCTCCTCCAGAGCTCTCGCCAGCGCCTCTGCGGGCACCCGGACCCGGTCCAGCGTGCAGCCGTCGAACCGCTGCGCGCAGTCGATCAGCGCAGCGGTACCGCGATGCTGCACGTCCTCGCAGAGCGGCCGCACCGTCTCCAGGGCGGCCTCGACGTCGAGCTCGGCACGGGGCAGCAGGCCGGGATCGATCCCGGAGCCGGGTGCACCGGTCGGGACGGATCCGCGCAGGTCGATTCGGGAGATCACGGGCCCATTCTCGCAGACGGCAGCCTCGGGAACGGCAACCGTACCGAGGCGTGATACACCTCGGCGGGTGCGCGTCGCACAGTGCGTCCGCGCCGTCACCAGGGGGTAGGTGTCGGGGTGACAGGGGGAAGGGGCAGGACCGATGAGTCAGCCTTCGGCCGGGGGCGAGCCGCCCGGCGATCTGACGGCGACCGAGATGTGGATGTGGCAGGCGTTCCGCAACGGCAGCGTTCTGGACCTTCGGCGCGGCGAACCGGAACTGGACGACCCCGACGGCGAGCACGACTGGGGACCCGAACGCACCGTGCGTGCCCGCGTGATCGCCCGTCTCCTGCTCGGGGACGAGGCGACGCCGCTGCCCGGCCGCGTCGCCTCCCTGCACCTCACCGGCGCGCACGTCACAGGCCTGCTGCGGCTGTCCGGCGGCGAGATCGACACCTTCGTGGAGCTGCGGGACTGCCGGTTCGACGAGGAGGTGCGGTTCACCGAGGCCCATCTGCGCACCGCCCGGCTGATCGGGTGCCGTCTGCCCCGCCTGGAAGCGGCGCGGGTGCACGTCGAGGGTGACCTCCACCTCGCACGATGCGTCGTCCCCGGAGGCATCCGGCTCACGGACGCCACGGTCGGCACGGACCTCCTCATGAACGAGGCACGCCTCGGCAGCGACGACCGTTCGCACGCCCTTGCCGCTGACGGCCTCTCCGTCTCGCAGGAGATGCAGGCCAGCCTGCTGACGGCGGACGGCGAGCTCGGCCTGCGCGGAGCACGGATCGGCGGGTCGCTGTTCATGTACGGCAGCGTGCTGAGCAACACCCACGGACGGTACGCCCTGCACGCCCCGCAGCTGCGCGTCGAGCAATCGGCGCACTTCGCGGACCCCAAACGGGAGAACGCGCGGCTGATCCGGGGCACGGCGACCCCGCCGCAGGGCACCATGGGCCCGTTCGACCACCCCCAAGCACCGCTCTCCCGGTCCCGGCCGCAGCACTTCACCTGCACCGGCGGGATGAAACTGGACGACGCCTGGTTCGGCGGTTCCCTGGTGCTCGACAACGTGCGCTTCACCCTGGAGCGGGACCAGGAGGTCTCGCTGCGGCGGATCACCACGCCCGAGCTGTGCTTCACCTCCCCGGCACCGGAACGCGGCCTGGTGGTGCTCTCGGGTGCGACGGTGGAGAACCTGGTCGACAAGGTGTCCAGCTGGCCGAGGGACGAGCGGCTGTGGATGGCCGGCTTCACCTACCAGCGCCTGATCCATCGCGGCCACTTCTCGCTGCAGCAACGCCTGGACTGGCTGGCGACGGCCACCCCCGAGTACTCCCCCGGCCCCTACGAGCAGCTGGCCTCGGTCTTCCGGGCCGGCGGCGAGGACGCGGACGCCCGGCTGGTGCTGCTGGAGAAGCAGCGACGCCGCAGGGAGACACTGCCGCTCGCGGGGAAGCTCTGGGGGCTGGTGCAGGACTGGACGGTCGCCTACGGATACCGGCCCGGCAGGGCGGCACTGTGGATGGCCGTCCTGTGGCTGGCAGGCTTCGCCCTGTTCGCCCGGCACCAGCCTCCGCCGTTGAAGCCGGAGGAGTCGCCGGCCTGGGACCCGGCGCTGTACACCCTGGACCTGCTGCTGCCGGTGATCAGCTTCGGCCAGGACCAGGCGTGGGCGCCCGAGGGCGGCTACCAGTGGGTGGCAGCGGCGATGATCCTCCTCGGGTGGATCCTGGCCACGACCGTCGCGGCCGGCGCGACCCGGCTGCTGCGGCGGCAGTGACGCCCTTCCGGACAGCGGCCGGAGACGCTTCCCGCCACGCGGAACGGGACGCGGGCGGCCTCCGGCACCGCCCTGCCAGGTCGTAGGCTTACCAGTCGTGACAACCCCGCTCCCGCTCTTCCCGCTCAACTCGGTGCTGTTTCCCGGCCTGGTACTGCCGCTGAACATCTTCGAGCCGCGGTACCGCGCGCTGATGCGCGACCTGCTGGCGGTTCCGGAGGACCAGCGGCGCTTCGGCGTCGTCGCCATCCGCGACGGCCGCGAGGTGGCCCCGACAGCACTCGGCATGCCCGAGGACGCTCCCCCGCCCGGCGCGGACCCCTCCGCCGGCTTCGGCCCGGACCCGCTCGCGTCCTTCCACGCCGTCGGATGCGTGGCCGACGCCACCACGATCCGCCGCCGGAATCCCGGCGGCGAGCAGGAGGAGGATGCCGACGGGGCGGCCGGGGACGACAGCGCCGGGTACGAGGTGCTGGCAACCGGCACCACCCGGTTCCGGCTGCTGTCGGTCGACACCGGCGGCCCGTACCTGACGGCGGAGGTCGAGGACCTCCCCGAGGAGGACGGCGAAGGTGCGGGCGCCCTCGCGTCCGGCGTGCTGCGCGCGTTCCGCACCTACCAGAAGAGACTGGCGGGCGCCCGGGAACGGACGTTGGCCGCGGACCAGGAACTCCCCGACGACCCGACGGTCGTGTCGTACCTCGTGGCAGCCGCGACCGTGCTGGACATCCCGGCCCGGCAGCGGCTGCTCCAGGCACCGGACACCGCGTCCCGGCTCGCCGAGGAACTGCGCGTGCTGCGCCGCGAATCGGCCGTCATCGGACACCTCCCCTCACTGCCCGCGGCGGATCTCACCCGCCGGCCGACCAGCTCCAACTGAGGCCATGGCGAAGAAGAAGCAGAAGGCCAAGCAGCAGTCCGGGGCAACCCCCGCCACGCTGGCGGCGGCCCGTGCCGGCGTCGCGTTCACGACCCACACCTACGACCACGACCCGGCTTCGCCCTCGTACGGCGAGGAAGCCGCGGAGGCGCTCGGCGTGGCCCCGGAGCGGGTGTTCAAGACCCTGGTCGCGGACGTCGACGGCACCCTGACGGTCGCCGTGGTGCCGGTGTCCGCGTCCCTGGACCTGAAGGCACTGGCCGCCGCGGTAGGCGGCAAACGCGCGGCGATGGCCGACCCGGCGGCGGCCGAACGGAGCACCGGATACGTACGGGGCGGCATCTCGCCGCTGGGGCAGCGCAAACGGCTGCCGACGGTCGTCGACGCCTCCGCGTCGGCGCACGCGACGGTGTGCGTGTCCGCCGGTCGCCGCGGGTGGGAGATCGAGCTCGCGCCGGCCGCGCTCGTGGAACTCACGGCCGCGACGACGGCCCCGCTCGCGCGGCAGGGCGCCTGACCTGCCTCACTGCGCGGGCCGGGAGCCCCCGGGAGCCGGGGGCTCGTGAGGTGCGGACCCGTGGGACGAGGTCTCGTCCGGCGGGGGCTCCGGGGCGTCCCGGGTGCCGAGCGAGGTGCACAGCAGGTGGGTCACCAAGGCTCCGAAGGGATAGGCGAGCAGGGCGCCCTTGGCCTTGAGTTCCAGCGGCCCGTCGAAGACGGCGCCCTTGCCCGCGGCGCGGGCGTGCGCGGCGAGATCGGACGTGGGGCCCAGCCAGACACCGATCCGCCAGGCGGCGAGCGCACCCAGCAGGCATCCCACGGTCAGGCCGACCACCAGGCCGACACCGCCCTTGCGGTGCAGCAGGAACACGACCAGGCCGACGAGGGCCCCGACGGCGAGGCCGAGCAGCACGAAGGTGCCGTCGGAACCGATGGCCTCCTCGCCCTCGGGACGGTCGAGGTAGACGGCGCTGCCATCCGACACCAGCGGCACACGCGGGGCCAGCCACAGCCAGGCAAGGCCCAGGACGACACCGAGCAGCACCGCGATTCCCGCGGCCGGCGCCCCCTCCCGCAGTTCCCTGGGATACGACATTGGTTCCTCGTCCGCCGCCTCCGGAATGTGCGTCCAAGCGCCCCCGCCCGAGGAGGCGCCGTCCGAACCGTCCGCCCGGGCAGCGGTTCCGGCGGGCGGTCGCGGTCCTGCCGACGGAGGAGTCGACCACGGGTCGTGGCGCGGGCGGTCGCTTCCGGAGGAGGGAGGTGTCGGTGCCGTCACACCGCCATCGTGCCAGGTGCCGGAGCCCCCGGACGCACGGGGACACTGCTCGGGGTGTCCCCCGCGTCCGGATCGTGGCCGACGCGTCAGCGCACCGCCGCCCGCCGGTACGCCCACGTCGCCGCGGTCAGCGAGAGCACGCCGACCGCGGCGCAGACACCGAGGTCGAGGAGGACGCCTCCCCAGCCGGGCCGGACGGCGAACGTGCCCGCGAGCGCCTCCACGCCGTAGGTGGACGGCAGCAGGTCACGCAGCCACTGCAGGGGGCCCGGGAGGCGTCCCGCGGGCAGGACCCCCAGCAGCAGCGCCGCCGACATGCCGAGCTGCCCGCACACCGTGGCGAGCTCCGCACGCGGTGCGAGCAGGCCCAGAGCCGCTCCCAGTCCTGCGAGGGCCGCCCCGGCCAGGGGGATCACCGCGGCCAGTACCCACAGGCCGCCCAGCGGAAGCCCGTACAGCAGGCACCCGGTGACGGCCGTGACGATCACCCCGGGAACCGTGAAGGACGCGTACGCCCCGGCCGCGCCGAGCACGACGGCCGCCGCGGGAACCGGGAGGGTCGCGTAGTGGTCGAGTCCGCCGCTGGCCCGCAACCGGCCGAAGTACTGCGCGAGAAGGTTGAGGGCCACGAAGGCGACGACCAGGACACTCGCCCCGGCGACGACGGCGCGGGCCTCTGCACCGCCCTCGACGACACCGCGCATCAGGACCATGATCCCCAGTGACTGGAAGGTGGCCACGAACAGCAACGGGATGCGCGCGACCCGTGCCCGCGACAGCTGGGCACGGTAGACCGCGACCAGGGCGGGCCAGGTGCGTGCCCGGGGGGCGAGCGGTGCCGGGCCGGCGGTGGAGGCCGGAGAGGCGGATGCGGCATCCGGCGACAGGGGCGCGGCGACGCCGCTGCGGGCTGCTGTGGTGCTCACCGGATGCTGCTCCTCGCCTCGCCGTACGCGCTCACGACTTCACCAGACCCTGGGTGCGCCCTCCGAGGGCCAGGTAGACATCCTCCAGGCTGGGAGTGGCCAGCGTGAAATCGTCGAGGGCCGCGAAGGCGGGACCGGTGGTGACGGCGGTGACCGCGGCCCGCGCGGCGGGCGGCGTCATGCGCAGCGTCCACCGGCGGCCGGAGACCGCGGCGTCGCGCTGCAGGGCCGCGACCTCCGGGACCGCCAGCGGGGGACGGTCCCGCCACACCAGTTCGAGCCGTACATCGTCGCCGACGAGAGCCTTCAACCCTCCCGGGGTGTCACAGGCGATCACGCGGCCCCGCTCCAGCACGGCCACCCGGTCCAGCACCGTCTCGGCCTCGATGACGTTGTGCGTGACGAGCACCACCGTGGTGCCGCGCTCGGCCCGGCGACGGTCCACCGCGGACCAGACGGCCCGGCGTGCCACCGGGTCCATGCCAGTGGTCGGTTCGTCGAGCACCAGGAGGGCACGCTCACCGATGAGGGCGGCCGCGACGCACGCCAGCCTGCGCTGGCCGCCGGACAACTTGCTCAGCGGCCTTCCGGCAAGCGGGCCGAGCCCCAACTCGTCCAGGACGGCGTCCCGGCTGCGGCGCGCCTGTACGGCGCCCATGCCGCGCAACCGTCCGGTGGTCTCCACCGCAAGGGCGACCGTCAGCTCGTCCAGGGCCGTGGAGTGCTGACTGAGGTAGGCGAGGAGCCGCGCCGCCCGCCCCGGATGGCGGACCAGGTCGTGTCCCAGCACCTCGACAACGCCGCCGTCGGGTCGCAGGAGCCCGGTCAGCTGACGGACCAGCGTGGACTTGCCGGCGCCGTTGGGGCCGAGGAGTCCGAAGATCTCGCCGCGTCCGACCGTGAGGTCGACGCCGTCGGTCGCCCGCACCTCGGGCGTCGCGGGCGCCCCGCGGCGCGCTCTGGCCGCGGGGTAGGTCTTGACCAGTCCGGTCGTCCGCACAGCAGGGGGTGCGCCGCCCGCCGTACTGCTCGTCGCCCGCTGGGTGCCCGATTCCACGAATCACGAGGGTACGCGCCTCCGCACCGGGTTCCCGAACCCCCCCTTCCCGAGAGCCCCGGGCGGCTCAGGTCTCCGGAGCTGCCGGCCTGTCCTCGGGATGGGGACGCTCGGTACCGGTCCGGGAGTCGATCTCCCGCCAGAAGCCGGCACGGATCGCGTAGCGGTCGTGCTCGTCGATCTGGTCGTCCTTGTGCGCCAGTAGGCCGAAGCGTGCCGCGTAGCGGAGGAGTTCGCCGTCGATGCGGTGCGGAATGCGGGGGTACTCCCCCGACAGCTGGTGCAGGTGGACGGTGGTGACCAGGCGCTCCGCCCAGCGGCGGGCGAAGACCTGCCCCACTTCGAAGGGGTCGCCGCTGACGGCGGTGATGTCCTCCTCGCGGTCGGCCCAGCGCTGTTCGGCGGTGGTGAGCTGCGCCAGCATCGGCAGCGCGGCGACCTCCGGCGGCTCGGCAGGCTGGCTGCCACGCTCGACCCACCCCCGGTCGGAGGTCCAGCGCAGCGTCGCATTGGCGGACTGTCCGGGAGGGGGTGCGGGGCGTCCGAGCCCCGCGAGGTCCTTGGGGGTGGGGATGCCCTTGCCCGAGCCCGTTGCGGCGGGGGGCGCGGCGGACGGTCTCTCCGGATGGTCGCGCTCCGGCTCGGGAGCCGGGGCGTTACGGGTACGGCCGGCCGACCCCTGTGCCGGACCACCGCCGTTCTTGGCGGAATCAGGAAGGGGCGCGGAAAGGATCGCGGCGATCTCGGGGCGGGGCGCCGCCGTCGGCGCGCAACCACCGGAGAGGTCCTTGGCCCGGACGGCCCGGGTGATCCAGGCCCGGTCCAGGACCCGGCGTTCGTCGGCCTCCGCGACGAGATCCTCGGACTGGTTGTAGTCGCCGTCGGCGGCCTGGACTGCCCAGAGATGGACGGCTACGCCGTGCTCCTTCGCGGACATGAGACCGGGCAGCAGGTCGCCGTCGCCGGTGACCAGAACGATGTCGGAACAGGCGCGGTTGCGGGCGAGTTCGGTGAGCTCGGCATGCATCGCAGCATCGACGCCCTTCTGCGCCCAGCGCCCCTCGCTGCGGGTGAGGGCGCCCAGGCGCACGGTCACCCGAGGCATGACCCGCAGGCGACGGTGCTCGGGCTGCGGAACGCGGTCGGGAGCGCCGTCGAACCAGTAGATGCGCAGCAGCGGCTGTTCGGTCTCGGTCTCTGCCCGTTCCCGCAACGCCTGGATCAGCGCAGCGTGGTCCACGGTGATGCGGGAACGCGTGGGCTCCCCCGCCAGGAGGCTCGCGGCCGCGCCCAGCAGGTACCCGGCGTCCACCAGGACGACGCAGCGATCCACGTTCCACCTTCTCTCGCAGCACGTTCACCCCCGAGTCTGCCCGACGCCGCAGATGTTGACAGCCCCGGCCGGATCATCGGCGTGGCGGGAGCGGGTATCGGACCCACTGCCCGTGATGACCCGACGTGCACGTTTCGTCCCCCCGTGCAACGCTGATTTCCGGCCTTACCCCACGGATCACCTGGAGGCGATCATGGCCAAGCAGAAGCGGCAGGACCGGAACCGGCAGAAGGCGGGCAGCGCCGAACGCGCCCAGGAGCAGCCCCGGAAGGACGCCCCGGAGGGGCGTGGCGGAACGGGCTCGCCGGCGGACGTGGCACGGAGGGGCAAGAAGCCCTCGTTCGGCCACAACTGACCGCTCCCGCGACACGGCCGGTCGCGCCGAGCACGGCAGGCGGAGGGCGCACCCGAGGAGGGTGCGCCCTCCCGTCGAGGAGCCGGCGCCCACTCCGCGTGCGGACCGGCGTCAGGATGCCCCGGGTTCGGCCCCGTCCGCTGCGCTCCGCCGTTCCGACATGCGCAGCAGCACCAGCCACAGGGGGACGGAGAGCAGCGTGACCACGGCGAGGATCAGCATCACGGTGGCGAACCCGTGGGACACCGCAGCGGCTGCGCCCTCCCGTACCGCTTCCTGCTGCGCGCTGCCCAGCCCCTCGTCGACCTCGGACAGCCGCTCGCCGACGCCGGTGAGCAGCCGGTCCACGTGGGCGTCGTCCTGCCGGGGAACGTCCGCCGCGTCCAGATGGGCGTTCAGCCGTCCGGTTCCGGAGGCGAGGAAGACCAGGGAGCCCAGGGACACCACCAGTGCGGCCGCCAGGTAGCGCACGACGTTGATGAGCCCCGCGCCCTCGCCCGCGTTGCCCGGCCGCAGCACCCGCAGTCCGGCTGCGGAGGGAGCCGACAGTGTGATGCCGACGCCCAGACCGATGACGGTCGTTCCCGGCCAGAGCGCCGCATAGCCCGAGGCCGCGTCGACGCGGGCCAGCAGGAGGGCCCCGATCCCGGCGCAGACGAGCCCGAGTGCCACGGGGCGGCGGAAGCCGATCCGGTCGCAGAGGGGTCCGACGAGCAGCGAGGTCGCGAACACCCCGGCACCGTAGGGCAGGAGCGCGATGCTCGCGGTGAGGGCGGAGTAGTCGAGGGTGGCCTGCGCCTGGGTGTAGATGTTGAAGAAGTACGAGAGACCGATCAGGAACAGCGCGTTGATTCCGGTCGCCAGGCAGGCGGCGACGAGCGCCGGTTCCAGGAGCAGCCGCAGGTGCAGCAGCGGGTTGCGACGGCGCGACTCGACGAGTACGAGCAGGACCAGTCCTGCCACCGCTGCCGCGAACGCACCGAGGACCGCCGCGGATCCGGCGCCCCACAGGGGGATCTGCTGGCAGGCCAGAACCAGGGCGAAAAGCCCCAGGGCGAGGAGCAGGATGCCCGGGACGTCGAGTCCGGTCCAGGGCTCCCGTCCGGGCAGTTCCCGGAGGGTGAACTGCGCGACGGCGGCGACCGCCAGGGCCCACACGAGGCTCGCCCACCACACCCAGCGCCAGGAGAGTTCGTCCGTCAGCAGCCCGCCGACGAGGGGGCCGACGGCGAAGGCCACACCCCCGACGGCACCCCAGATCCCCTGGGCGAAGCCCTGCCGTTCAGGTGGATACGCCAGCCGCAGCACCGCGGTCGTCGACGGCATGGTCAGCATGGCCCCCAGGCCCTGGACGAAGCGTCCGAGGAGCAGCAGGAAGGCCGAGTCCGCAACAGCGACGAGAGCGGCGCCGGCCGCGAAGGTGAGCAGTCCGGCGGTCATCACGGCCCGCTGCCCCAGCATGTCGCCCAGTCGCCCGCCGAGGACCACCAGGGCGGCCACCATCAGCATGTAGATGCCGACCGTCCATCCGAGCGCGGTGGCGCCGAGCCCCAGGTCGGCGGCGATGGCGGGCAGGGCGGAGTTCACCGCGGTCGTGTTGACGCCGAGCAGGAAGAGTGCCGCACACCCGGTACTCAGTACCGCCAGCGGCGGGACGGCGGTGGTGGAGGGCCGGTGTCCCCCGGGAGGGCTTCCGACGAGATGCGGCACGTGCAGCAGGCCCGCGCTGCGGACGCGTCCGACGTTCATGCAAGCCACGCTAGGTGGGTGGGGCCCGCTCCAGGCCGCCTTGCGCACCTGGGCGGTCCGCGCTCACCCTTGTGGCGCATGCGTGGAAGAGGGTTCCCGGTGCTGGAGCAACAGGCAGCGCGGGCCGGGCCGGCGCGACCGCTCAGCCGGCTCAACCCGCCAGACAGGCCGGACCCAGCAGTTGCTTCAGGTCGCCGAAGAGCGCCGGGTCGACGTTCACGCGGTGGCGGTCCAGGCGCAGCACCGTCGTCCTGCGGGCGCCCTGGAGCCTCACCCGCACCTCGGTGTTGCCCCGGTGGTGGTTCAGCACCTCGCCGAGCTTCTCGATCAGCGGCGGAGTGATCTTGACGGTGGGGATGGTGAGGGTGACCGGAGCGTTCGCCGAAGCCTCGCTCAGATCGGGGATCATGAGTTCCATGGCGACGAGCCGCGGCACGTCCTCCCGCTTGTCCAGTCGTCCCTTGACGAAGACCACGGCGTCCTCGACGAGTTGTGTGGAGACCAACTGGTAGGTGGCGGGGAAGAACATGCAGTCGATGGAGCCGGCCAGGTCCTCCACGGTGGCGATGGCCCAGGCGTTGCCCTGCTTGGTCATCTTCCGCTGGAGCCCGGAGATGATACCGCCGATGGTGACGATGGAGCCGTCGGAGTAGTCCCCGCCGGTGAGTTGCTGGATGGCGGCGTCGGCCTTGTCGTTGAGGACGTGCTCGAGTCCGAAGAGCGGGTGGTCCGAGACGTACAGGCCGAGCATCTCCCGCTCCTGGGCGAGCAGGTAGGTCTTGTCCCATTCGACGTCGGAGAACTCCACGTCCAGACCGAACGCGGGGGTGTCGTCCTCGGCCTCGTCGCCCATTCCGCCGAACAGGTCGAACTGGCCCTCGGCCTCCTTGCGCTTGACCTGCACCACGTTGTCGATCATGGTCTCGAAGTGCGCGGTGAGGCCCTTGCGGGTGTGGCGCAGTTCGTCGAAGGCACCGGCCTTGATGAGGGACTCCACGGTGCGCTTGTTGCAGACCACGGCCTCGACCTTGTCGAGGAAGTCGGGGAAGGAGGAGTACTTCCCCTTCGACTTGCGGCAGCGCACGATCGAGTCCACCACGTTCTGCCCCACGTTCCGTACCGCGGTGAGGCCGAAGACGATGGTGTCATCGCCCTGGGGAGTGAAGTTGGCATCGGACTCGTTGACGTCCGGCGGGAGTACCTTGATGCCCATCTTCCGGCACTCGTTCAGATAGACCGCCGACTTGTCCTTGTCGTCGCGGACCGAGGTGAGCAGGGCGGCCATGTACTCGGCGGGATAGTTGGCCTTGAGGTACGCCGTCCAGTAGGTGACCAGTCCGTAGGCCGAGGAGTGGGCCTTGTTGAAGGCGTATCCGGCGAACGGGACGAGCACGTCCCACACCGCCTGGATGGCCTCGTCCGAGTACCCCTTCTCGCTGGCGCCCTTCTGGAAGTTGACGAACTCGGCGTCCAGGACCTCCTGCTTCTTCTTGCCCATGGCACGCCGCAGCAGGTCGGCCTGGCCGAGCGAGTATCCGGCGAGGACCTGGGCCGCCTTCTGCACCTGCTCCTGATAGACGATGAGGCCGTAAGTGATCCCCAGGACGTCCTTGAGCGGCTCCTCCAGCTCGGGGTGGATCGGGGTGATCTCCTGCTGGCCGTTCTTGCGGAGCGCGTAGTTGATGTGCGAGTTCATGCCCATCGGGCCGGGCCGGTAGAGGGCCGAGACCGCGGAAATGTCCTCGAAGTTGTCCGGCTTCATCATGCGCAGCAGGGAGCGCATGGGGCCGCCGTCGAACTGGAAGACGCCGAGTGTGTCGCCGCGGCAGAGCAGTTCGAAGGTCTTGGGGTCGTCCAGCGAGAGGTCGAGCAGGCTGAGGTCGACGCCCTTGTTCTTCTTGATGAGCTTGACCGCGTCGTCCATGATCGTGAGGTTGCGCAGGCCCAGGAAGTCCATCTTGAGCAGGCCCAGCGCCTCACAGCTGGGATAGTCCCACTGGGTGACCACGGTTCCGTCGTTCTTCGGCGAGAACACCGGCACGTGGTCGATCAGCTTCTCGCTGGACATGATGACGCCGGCGGCGTGCACGCCCATCTGCCGGACGAGGCCCTCGATACCCATGGCGGCGTCGATCACCTTCGTGACGTCCGGCTCGTTCTCGTACATCGAGCGGACCTCGCCGGCCTCGCTGTAGCGCGGGTGGTCCTTGTCGGTGATGCCGGACAGCGAAATGCCCTTGCCGAGTACGTCGCCGGGCATGGCCTTGGTGATGCGGTCGCCCATCGCGTACGGGTAGCCCAGCACGCGGGAGGCATCCTTGATGGCGGCCTTCGCCTTGATGGTGCCGTACGTGCCGATCATCGACACCTTGTCGGCGCCGTACTTCTCGGTGACGTAGCGGATGACGTCGCCCCGCCGACGCTCGTCGAAGTCGATGTCGACGTCGGGCATGGTGACACGTTCGGGGTTCAGGAACCGTTCGAAGATCAGACCGTGGTCGATCGGGTCGAGGTCGGTGATACCCATCGCGTAGGACACGATCGAACCGGCGGCGGAACCGCGCCCCGGGCCGACGGCGATGCCGTTGTTCTTCGCCCACATGATGAAGTCGGCGACCACGAGGAAGTACCCGGGGAAGCCCATATCGATGATGATCTTCATCTCGTAGTCGGCCTGGGCCTGCCGATCCTCGGGAATGCCGCCGGGGTAGCGGCGGCTCATGCCCCGGCGGACCTCCTCCTGGAACCAGGAGACCTCGTCGTACCCCGGGGGCACGTCGAAGCGCGGCATCAGGTCGCGCTTCTCGAACATGCCGGTGGTGTCAACGCGGTCGGCGATCAGCCGCTGCGTGTTGAGGCAGCCCTGCTGCCAGGCGTCCGAGTTGTCGATCGCGTACATCTCGGCGGCCGACTTCAGGTAGTACCCGGCGCCGTCGAACCGGAACCGGTCCGGGTCCGTCAGGTTGCTGCCGGTCTGGATGCACAGCAGGGTGTCGTGGGCCGACGCCTCGTTCTCGTAGGTGTAGTGCGAGTCGTTGGTGACCACGAACGGCGCGTTGATCTTGCGGGCGATCTCCTCCAGCCCGGCACGCGCCCGCTTGTCGATGTCGATGCCGTGGTCCATCAGCTCGACGAAGAAGTTGTCCCTGCCGAAGATGTCCTGGAACTCTCCGGCGGCCTTCAGCGCCTCGTCCATCTGCCCCAGCCGGATGCGGGTGCTGACCTCTCCCGAGGGGCAGCCGGTGGTCGCCATCATCCCTTCCGCATACTCCGAGAGCAGTTCCCGGTCCATCCGCGGTTTGCGGAAGAAACCCTCCAGTCCGGCGCGGGACTGGGCACGGAAGAGGTTGTAGAGGCCGGTGCTGTTGCGCGCCCACATGGTCATGTGGGTGTAGGCGCCGTTACCGGAGACGTCGTCCCGCTTCTGGTGCGGGGTGCCCCACTTCACAGGCCGGGTGTTCCGCCGCGACTCGGGGGCGACGTACGCCTCGATCCCCATGACCGGGGTGATACCGGCGGCCTGGGCCTGGTGGAAGAAGTCGTAGGCGCCGTGCAGATTTCCGTGGTCGGTGATGGCGACGTGCGACATGTTCATCTCGTCACAGGCCTTGAACATGTCCTTCAGGCGGGCCGCGCCGTCCAGCAGCGAGTACTGCGTGTGCACATGCAGATGGGTGAACGGCTGCTCTGACACGGGCGGGCCACCTCTCGGCGCGGCTGTACAAGGGGCGAGTGAGGAGTCTACGGGCCGGCACCGACAGCGCCCGCGGCGACGCGGACGGAGGGCGCCCGGACCGGAACCGGACGCGGAGGCGCGGGTACCGAGTGCACCGACCCTCCGCGGGTAGGCGGGTGCCGGACGGGGGCACTCGCGGCCGGGCCCGCACGTTGGCACGGGTGGCCCGAGAACGAGCACCGGAGGAGGAACTTTTCATGACGGCTGGGCAGAGCGAGTCCGACGAGGCCCGGGGCGGAAGGATCCTGGAGGTCTTCGACGCCGCCTTCGGCGAGCTCCTCGCCGCGGACCCCGCAGCCTTCCGGGTCAAGTTCCGGAAGATGGCCGCCTCCGCCTTCGCCTTCTACCGCGGCACCGCATGCCTGTTCTACGCGGACCTGGCCGCCCGGGACGGCCGCTTCGCCGGGAACCCCGGCAACGACCCGTTCCTGGACGACCGCACCAACCGGGTGTGGATCCACGGCGATCTGCACGCAGAGAACTTCGGCACCTACATGGACGCCGACGGCCGCCTGGTGTTCAACGTCAACGACTTCGACGAGGCCTACGTCGGCCCCTTCACCTGGGACGTGAAGCGCTTCGCGGCCTCCGTCGCGCTGCTGGGGCACGCCAAGGCCCTCAGCGACCACCAGATCACCGAAGCCGTCCGCACCTACGCCGGCGCCTACCGCGAACGCATCGGCGCTCTCGCGACCGGCGTGGAGGACGACAGCGTGCGCCCCCTGACGCTCGACACCGCGGAGGGGCCGGTGCTGGCGGCACTGCACGCGGCACGCTCCACCACCCGGTTCGGACTGCTGGAGGGCATGACCGAGATCCGCGACGTGGAACGCCGGTTCTCCTCCGGCGGCGGCGCGATCGACCTGGACCCGGCCACCCGTCGCAAGGTGCTGGAGGCGTTCGAGGCCTACCTGGAGACGCTTCCGCCGGACAGGCACGTCCGCCCCGGCGCCTACCGTGTGAAGGACGTGGTCGGCCGGCGCGGCATCGGGATCGGAAGCGCGGGGCTCCCGTCGTACAACGTGCTCCTCGAGGGCCACAGCGACGCGCTGGAGAACGATCTGGTCATCTACATGAAGCAGGCGCAGACACCGGCGGTCTCCCGGCACATCGACGACCCGGGGATCCGGGAGTACTTCCGGCACGAGGGCCACCGCACGGTCATCTCGCAGCGGGCCCTCCAGGCCCACTCCGACCCCTGGCTGGGCTGGACGGAGCTGGACGGCGCCGGGCAACTGGTCGCCGAGGTCTCGCCGTACGCGGTGGACCTGGACTGGTCGGATCTCGACTCCCCGGAGGAGATCGAGCAGGTCGTCGCCGACCTCGGCCGCGCCACCGCCACCATGCACGCGGCAGCCGACATGGCCGAGAGTGGACACTCCCTGGTCCCCTTCTCCACGGAACGCGCCATCGATGCGGCGCTCGCGAAGGACGAGGACCGCTTCACCAGCATGCTGGTCGACTTCGCCCACGACTACGGCGCACAGGCCCGGCGCGACCACCGGATCTTCGTGGACCTGTTCCGGAACGGGCGGATCCCGGGCCTGTCGTAGCGCCCGAACCGGACCGGAGCGCTGCTTTACCCTCGCTTTACGCGGAGGCGTGGCAGACTCGGGCGGCGATGGAGATGGCAGTGACAGGCGTGAGGGGCCTGCGGGCGGCGGTGTTCACCGCCGTCTGCGTCACGCTGTCCAGCGGCGCCCACATCCTGCTCTCCGGCACACCCGTCCCTCCCACCACTCTCGCGGTGGTCGGCGGAGCGGTGTTCCTCATCGCCTTCGCCCTCGCCGACCGCGAACGCGGGTTCGGCCGCATCGCCTCCCTGCTCGTACCGCTGGAACTGTTCGCCGACACCGTGTTCACCAGCGGCCAGCACGCCTGCTACGGACCCGGCGGCGGCCCGGTGACCGGTCCGCTGCGCTCCGTGGGCCTCGACGTGCTCTGCGCCGGCGGCCACGCAGGCATGCCGCTCGCACGGATGGCGCCTGCCCCCGGCGTCGGGCAGAACCTGCCGGGGCTGTCTCCGTGGCTGCTGCTGGCCGCGCACCTCGGCGTCGGCCTGCTCGCCGCCGTCTGGCTGCGCCGGGGCGAGGCGGCAGCCGCCCGGCTGCTGGGCGCCGCAGCGGCCACGGCCTTCCGGCCGCTGCGGCTGGCGGTGCGGGGCTGCCCGGCTCCCACCGGGACGTTCCGGCGCCCGCCCCGCCCCGCCCCGGCCACCGCACCACGGCGCCTGCCACCGGTCGCCCACCCCGTGCTGCGCCGCGGACCGCCGTGCGAAACGGCCCTCGCGGTCTGACCGCACCCCCCCCCCCCCGGGCCCGATCCGCCACGTCCGCAGCACACCACCAGCACAGGCACGGAGAGAACCAGCATGAGCAAGCGCAACAGCCAGGAAGCCAAGCGCGCGGCCCGCGAACGGCTGCGCATCGAACGGGAGAAGCAGGCCAAGAAGGAGAAGCTGCGCCGCCAACTCGCCATCGGTGGCGGGATCGTCGCGGTCCTCGCCCTCGCCGGCGGCGTCGGATTCGCGGTGACCACTCTCTCCGGCGGCGGGGACGACGCCGACCACTGGGAGACGGCCGCCAAGGTCGCCGAGAAGGGATCCGGCGGCTCGATCGACGGCGTGAAGTACCAGGCCCCCGCCAACACCTCGGGGAAGAACGGCACCGAGATCGTCATCGGCGACAGGAACGCCGACCACACCCTCGCCATCTACGAGGACATGCGCTGCCCCGTCTGCGCCGCCTTCGAGCAGAACGTCGGAAAGACGGTGCAGAAGGACATCGACGCCGGGGAGTTCAAGGCCAGCTACACCTTCGGTACCTTCATCGACGACAACCCCACACTGGCAGGCACCGGCTCCAAGAACGCCCTCAGCGCCCTCGGCGCTGCCCTGAACGTCGGTCCGGACGCCTTCGTGGGCTACAAGGAGGTGCTGTTCTCCCAGAAGAACCACCCGGAGGAGAGCGAGGACAAGTTCGCCGACGACGCGTACCTCGTCGACATCGCCCAGGAGGTCGACGCCCTCAAGGGCAACACGGAGTTCGAGAAGGCCGTCAAGGACGGCACCTACGACGCGTGGGCGATGAACGTCTCGAAGAAGTTCGACGACGCCGGGATCCAGGGCACACCCACGCTCAAGCTGGACGGCACTCAGCTGAAGGCAACACCGCAGGGCAACCCGCCCATGACACCGGAGCAGTTCACCACGCTGATGGACCAGCAGCTCGGTGGTGGCAAGGCCGGCCAGGACGGTTCGAAGGACCAGCAGCAGCAGTGAGCACGGCGGTTCGCCGGGCCCGACCCGGGCTCGGCGAACCGGGGGCGAACGGGCGGCCAACTTCCTGCGGACTCCTGCCCGTTCGCCCTACCGGCCCGTAACATCTGCGGACGTGACTGACGCAGAGGGCACTTCCCGCAGACCTGTATCCCTGCTTCCCGGCGCACCGCGGCGCCGCACGGTCGTCGCCGCAGCGGCGACCTCGACCGCGCTGCTCCCCCTCGGCCTCGGTGCCACCGGTGCCCGAGCCGCCGAGAGCCCGGCCTTTCTGCACGGCGTGGCGTCGGGCGATCCGCTGCCCGACGGCATCCTCCTGTGGACCCGGATCACCCCCACCGCCGACGCGACACCGGGCTCCGGACTCGGACCGACCACAGACGTGCACTGGCAGGTGGCGCGCGACGACGCGTTCGACACCGTGGTGGCCGAGGGCCGCACGACGGCCACCGCCGCCGGGGACCACACCGTCAAGGTGGACGTGCGAGGGCTGGCCCCCGCCACCGACTACTGGTTCCGCTTCACCGCCCCCGGCGTGACCTCTCCCCTCGGGCACACCCGCACCGCGCCCGCCTCGGACGCGGCGTCCGACAACCTCCGGTTCGGAGTGGTCTCCTGCGCGAACTGGGAGAGCGGCTGGTTCGCCTCCTACCGGCACCTGGCCGGACGTACCGACCTGGACGCCGTTCTCCACCTCGGCGACTACCTCTACGAGTACGGCACCGGCGAGTACCCGCTCGAAGGCGGGACCGTCCGGGAGGTCAGCCCCTCCCACGAGATCCTGACACTCGCCGACTACCGCGCTCGCCACGGCCACTACAGGACGGACGCCGACCTGCAGGCCCTGCACGCCGCGCACCCGCTCATCGCGATCTGGGACGACCACGAGTTCGCCAACGACGCGTGGTCCGGCGGAGCGGAGAACCACACCCCGGAAACCGAAGGCTCCTGGGCCGCCCGGGTCCGTGCCGCCCGGCAGGCGTACTTCGAGTGGATGCCGGTGCGCCCCGCCGTCGAGGGCACCACCTACCGCCGGCTCCGCTTCGGAACCCTCGCCGACCTGCACCTGCTGGACCTGCGGTCGTTCCGTGACGAGCAGCCGCGGATCGGCGACGGCGACGCCATCGACGACCCGGACCGCACGCTCACCGGCCGCCGCCAACTGGACTGGCTGAAGTCCGGCCTGTCGGCCGCGCAGGCCACCTGGCGGATGATCGGCACCTCGGTGATGATCTCGCCCATCGCCTTCGGTTCGGTACCGGCGTACCTGCTGGCTCCGCTGGCGGAGCTGCTCGGGGTTCCCGAGGGCGGGCTGGCGGTGAACGTCGACCAGTGGGACGGCTACACGGACGACCGTCGCGAACTTCTCACGCACCTGCGCGACAACGGCATCGACGGCGCCGTGTTCCTCACCGGCGACATCCACATGCACTACGCCAACGACGTCCCCGTCCGGGCCGCCACCTACCCGTGGGACGACCCGGTGGCCGCCGAGTTCGTGGTCTCCTCGGTGACCTCGGACAACCTGGACGACATCCTGCGCGTCGAGCCGTACACGGTCTCCGCGGCGGCGGAATTGGCGGTGTGCACCACCAACCGGCACGTGCGCTGGGTCGACATGGACTCGCACGGGTACGGAGTCCTGGACCTCACCGCCGAGCGGGTCCAGATGGACTATTACGCCGTGGCGGACAAGACCGACCGCGCCACCACGTCACGGCACCTGCGCAGTTACCGCCGCAACGCCGGTGCGAGCCGGCTGGAGCGCGCGGACGGCCCGGTGGCCTGAGCTCCCCGGCGCCCCCGGCTCACGCCGGGGAGCCGACGGGCGCCACCTCGTCGAGGAATCCCAGCGCCGTACGCCACGCAGCTGCCGCCGCCTCGGCGTCGTGGTCGGCCAGTTCGGCATCCGTGAAGAGGTGCCCGGCCCCGTGGTAGCGGAAGACCTCCACGTCCGCGCCGGCCCGCCCCATCCGCAGATACCAGGCGTTCAGCCAGTCGTGGGGTTCGAACGGGTCGGGGTCGGCCACGTGCAGTTGCACGGGGAGGTCGTCGACAGCGGCCTCGTCCGCGACGTCGGACGTGCCGTGCAGCAGGAGGAGTCCCCGCGCCCGGGAGTCGGCCAGGGCGAGGTTCTGCGCGAGCGCGCCGCCGAGCGAGAACCCGGCGTAGACGAGCCCGGTCTCGGAGTACGGCGCCGCCGCGGCGACCGCGCGCCGCAGCAGCTCCTCGTGGCCGATCCCGTCCTGGATCTCCATGCCCTCCTCGACGGTCACGGCCGTCCTGCCGTCGAAGAGATCGGGGACGTGCACCGTGTGACCGGCCTCACGCAGCCGGTCGGCGGCCGCTCGGACGGCGGGGCGCAGTCCGTAGGCGGAGTGGAACAGCAGGACGGTGGCCACGATGGTGTCTCTTCCCACACGGTTGCAATTTCGTACATTCTCATCCTGCCAGTTAGCGTTTCGGGCGTCTGCACGCAGGCCCCGGGCCCGCCGTCCGCACCCGGGACGGCGCGCAGCTGGGAAGGAGCTGGTTCGTCCATGCAGGATCTGCTGCGCCCGCTGATCGTCCTCGGCGCGACGGTCGGCGTCACCCTGCTCGTGGGGTGGGCCGCCGACCGGATGCTGCGCGCCGCCGACCGCCGCCACCCGGAGACCCCGCTGTGGGGGCACCTCAGGCGCTGCCAGATGCCGCTCCAGGTCGTGCTCGCCTCCGGTGCGATCCAGGCATCGTACGACTGCTCCGGCGTCGACATCCCGCACCGCGGGGTCGTCCTCAAGTGCGTGGCCCTCGTCACGGTCGCCTCCACGATCTGGCTCATGGTGCGCATGGCCTCGGCCATCGCGGAGACCTCCCTCGCACGCTTCGCCGCGACCACCCGGGATCCCCGGCGGGTGCGGCGCTTCCGGACCCAGCTGGCGATGATCCAGCGGATCGCCGCCTTCCTGCTGGCGACCGTCGCCGCGGCGGTGGCGATCCTGGTGCTGTTCCCCGAGCTGCGGACGCTCGGCGCCTCGATCCTCGCCTCGGCGGGCGTCCTCGGTGTGGTCGCCGGTGTCGCCGCGCAGTCGATGCTGGGCAACCTGTTCGCCGGCCTGCAGATCGCCTTCGGCTCCTCGGTGAAGATCGGCGACACGGTGGTGGTCGAAGGAGAGTGGGGTGTGGTCGAGGAGATCACGCTGGCCTTCCTGACCATCCGCATCTGGGACGACCGGCGGCTGACGATGCCGGTCTCCTACTTCAACAGCCAGCCGTACGAGAACTGGTCGCGCGGCGGGACGGAACTCACCGGCACCGTCACCCTGCACCTGGACCACGCCACGCCCGTGCCGGAGATGCGGGCGCAGCTGCGGGAACTGCTGGAGTACCGCAAGGACTGGGACCGCCGCTCGTGGAGCCTGGTGGTGACCGATTCCACCCCCACCACCATCCAGGTCCGGGCCGCCATGTCGGCGAAGGACACGGACGACTGGTGGACGCTGCAGTGCGGCGTCCGCGAGGAGCTGCTGACCTGGCTGCGGAGGGAGCACCCGTACGCCCTGCCCCGCGTGGCCACGGCTCCCGCTCCGGTGGCGCCGGACGGCCGGGGCGTTCGGATGATCCCGCAGCAGGACGACGACCCGGCCTGACCGGTTTCCGGCACGCGACGGGCCGCCGCTGCGGCAGCGCGGCCCCGGCTCAGTTGCTGTCCGCGCGGACGGTGTCCAGCGCGTACGTCAGGTCGGCGGGGTAGTCGCTGACGAACTCGACCCGGCGGCCGTCCGCCGGGTGGGAGAAGCCGAGCCGGACCGCGTGCAGCCACTGCCGCTCGAGTCGCAGCCGCTTGGCGAGTGTGGGATCGGCGCCGTAGGTGAGGTCTCCCGCGCAGGGGTGGCGGTGCGCCGCCATGTGGACGCGGATCTGGTGCGTCCGGCCGGTCTCCAGCTTGATGTCGAGGAGGCTCGCGGCGCGGAACGCCTCGATCAGGTCGTAGTGCGTGACCGAGGGCTTGCCCTCGGCGGTGACCGCCCACTTGTAGTCGTGCTGCGGGTGACGCCCGATCGGTGCGTCGATGGTGCCGCTCAGCGGGTCGGGGTGCCCCTGCACGAGGGCGTGGTAGCGCTTGTCGACCGTGCGTTCCCGGAACTGCTGCTTGAGCAGCGTGTAGGCACGCTCGGACTTGGCGACGGCCATGAGGCCGGAGGTGCCGACGTCGAGCCGGTGGACGATGCCCTGCCGCTCGGCGGCGCCGGAGGTGGTGATGGCGAACCCGGCTGCTGCCAGTCCTCCGATGACGGTCGGCCCCGACCAGCCGGGGCTCGGGTGCGCGGCGACCCCCACGGGCTTGGAGACGACGACGACGTGGTCGTCGTCGTGCACGATTTCCATGCCCTCGACGGGCTCGGCGACCACCCGGACGGGCGCGGGAGGCGCGGGCATCTCCACCTCGAGCCAGGCACCGCCGTTCACACGGTCGGACTTGCCCGCCTCCGAACCGTCCAGCCGCACCTTTCCACCGGCCGCGAGCTCGGCGGCCTTGGTGCGGGAGAACCCGAACATGCGGGCCAGGGCGGCATCGACGCGCTCGCCCTCGAGGCCGTCGGGTACGGGCAGGGTGCGGATCTCGGGAAGCGTACTCACCCGATCGAGTATGCCGGACCGGCTTCCCGTCGCTGCCCGGCGCCTCACCCGCGCGGCCCTTCCGGGCATGCGGAGCAGGCACCTCCCCGTAAGCGTGTGACTACGTCCGGATCACACGTCCCGGGAGGAGCACCGCCATGCCCGCAGCGGTCGGTCACCGACGGATACCCGGCAGCCGCGGCATCGCTGGGGCCACCGCCACCGCCCTGACGGCCGTGATCGTGGCCCTGGCACCGCAACCGGGATCCGCGGCGGCACCGGCCGTCTCCGGGGACTGCACGCTCACCGCCTCCGACGGCTTCAGCGAGGGGCCGACGGGGACCGAGTTCATCCGCCCGACCGGGCACCGCACAGCAATCATGATCATGGTCGACTTCCCCGACCTGCCCTCGGTCACCCCTGCCCGTGACCGCGCGTCCTTCTTCGCCGACTACGGGGACCGGTACCTGGAGCTGGCCTCCTACGGTTCCTACCGACTGGACCTGGAGCCGACCCGCGGCTGGGTCCGCATGCCGAAACGCTGGGCGTCCTACGGCATCGAGCGCGGCATCAGCTCCGAGGTGATGCGGGCCTACGTGCAGGACGCGGTGGACGCCGCCGTCGCCGAGGGCACGGACTTCTCCGGCACCGACTTCGTCTACGTGGTGGCGGACGACAACGTGCCGGCCAAACCGACCGTCTCCCAGGCCAACACCTTCGACGGCCTGCACGCGGGCGGGCACCCCCTCCGGGCCGCCGCGCTGGTGTTCGGCCGCGGCGCGGACTCCGCGATATGGCAGCGCGGGAACTTCGTGCACGAGGCGAACCACCTCTACGGGCTCCCTGACCTGTACAACGTGGAGCGCGGCGCGTCCGTGGAGTACGCCGGTGGTTGGGACACCATGAGCATGGCAGGCATCTCCGATCTCCTCGGCTGGCACAAGTGGAAGTTCGGCTGGATTCCCGACAGCCGGGTGTCCTGCGTGACCGGCGGTACGAGCCGCCGCACCCTCGTACCGGTCGGCTCACCGGACGGAGCGACCCTGGCCGTCGTGAAGACCTCGGACCACTCGGCGGTCGTGGCGGAGGCACGTACCCGCATCGGCCTCGACAGCAGCATCTGCACCGAGGGAGTCCTGCTGTACACCGTGGACTCGTCGGTGCCCACCGGGCGCGGCCCGGTCCGCGTGGTCGACACCGCCCCGCACAGCGGCGGCGGACGGGCCTGCCGGGACCGCTCGCCGGACGAGCTCGCGGAGCTGGGTGACGCGCCGCTGCAGCCGGGCGGGAGCCACACGTTCGCCGACGGGGTGCGGGTCGCCGTCACGGGCGAGCACCGGGGGCACTACCGGGTGGCGGTGACTGCCCCCTGACGCGCGGCGGTCAGTCCCGATGGACGGTGCCGTCGGGGTCGATGCCCCGGAACGAGAGGAGCACGATCAGGACCCCGCCGCAGACGATGGCGGAATCGGCGAGGTTGAAGACGGCGAAGTACCGGGGGGCGATGAAGTCGACGACCTCGCCGCGGAACACCCCGGGAGACCGGAACAGGCGATCGGTGAGGTTGCCGAACGCGCCGCCGAGCAGCAGCCCGAGAGCGACCGCCCACGGCGCGCTGCAGAGCTTGCGGGCGATCCGGAGGATCACCACGATCACGGCGACGGCGATCACGGTGAGCACCACGGTCAAGGTCTCACCGAACCCGAAGGCCGCGCCGGGGTTGCGGACGACCTCCAGTCGGAGCCAGGGCCCGAGCAGGGCGATCTCCTCCCGGCCCTCGAGCGAGTGCACCACGATCAGCTTGCTGATCAGGTCCAACGCATAAGCCAGGCCCGCGACGCCGAGCAGTACGGCGATGCGCCGATGCCCCCGGCCCGGTTCCCGCTGCGGCTCCGACCGTTCCCCGGCGTTCCGGTCCTCGTCAGGGGTCTCGATCGCCCGCTCCACCTCAGTCACGTGACGAGGGTACGACACCCCGGTGCACGGCCCGGACGGCCCCGAAGGTCCTTCGGGGCGTCACCGCCGTTCCTGCTTCTGCTTGCACTCCACGCACAGGGTGGCGCGCGGGAACGCCTGCATCCGGGCCTTGCCGATGGGCCTTCCGCAGTTCTCGCAGAGTCCGTAGGTGCCCGCCTCGATGCGTTCGAGTGCCCGGCCGGTCTGGTAGAGCATCTCGCGGGCGTTGGCGGCCAGGGCCATCTCGTGCTCGCGTGTGATGTTCCTGGTCCCGGTGTCCGCGTCGTCGTCGCCCGCGGTGTCGCCGGAATCACGCATCAGTCCGGACAGCGCCTCCTCGGAGGCGTCGATCTCGCCCCGCAGCTGTTCCGACTCCTCCCGGAGAGCCAACCGCGCCTCCTCGACCTCCTCCGGGGTCCACGGGTCCTCGCCCGGCCGCACCGGGAGTTCGCCCGGTTTCGCGGGTGCCGACTGGGCCGAACGGGCGGTCGGGAACTCCGGGGCCTCGGCCGCCGGCGTCTTCTTCGCAGCCACCTTGCGGGCTCCTGTCTTCTTGGGTGTCGTACGGACGGACGACGCGGTCGCGGGGGACGTGCCGCCCGCGGCTCTCCTCGGCCGTGCCGTGGAGGCAGCCGCCTTCCTCGCCACGGTCTTCTTCGCCACGGTCTTCTTCGGCGTGGTCTTCTTCGCAGTGGTCTTCTTGACCGGCGCCTTCTTCGCCGCAGCCTTCGTCGGCGGAGTCTTACCGTCCGGCGCCTTCTTCGCTGCGGCCCTCTTGGCGGAGGGCCTCTTCGCCGCCGTCGGCGCGGCCTTCTTCGCCGGGGTCTTCTTCGCCGCCGGTGTCTCGCCGGACGCGGCTTTCCGCGCCGGCGTGCGCTTCGCCGCGGGCTTCTTCGGAGAAGCCTGCTTCGCGGCGCTCTTCCTCGCCACCATGGCCGCGGCCCCTTCACATATTGTGATCTTGCTCGCGAATCGTGACCGGAACGATAAATCGACTTCAGAGGGGCGGCAACGGGACGCGCCGCCCGACGCGAGGTCACGTCCGGGCACTCTCGCGCACCCGCACACCCCGCCAAGGCGTTGTGCCCGGCTCGGCGGCGCGAAAACCGGTCCGCACCCTCCGTCGCGGGCCCGTACACTGGGCCCAGCGAAAGGTGTGGATGGGGACGAGTAGCGTCGTCGAGCAGCCCGGAGCGACCCGGGGACGGTGAGAGCCCGGGGGCGAGCGCGATGCGAAGATCACCCCGGAGCCGCCGGAAGAACGCTTGCGGAGCGAGTCAGTAGACCCGGCAGCGCGACCCCAATGAGGGGGTGGCGGGAGACGTTCCCGCCACCAAGGAGGGTGGTACCGCGGGAGACCGCCGCGACAGCGGTTCTCGTCCCTCCGACGGAAGCTCGCTTGTCCGCCGGAGGAAGACGACCCCGATGAGTCCGCAGTCGAAACCCCTGTACCACCAGGTGCCCGCCCAGATCGACCTGCCCGCCCTCGAGCATGCCGTGCTCGACTTCTGGCAGGAGCACAAGGTGTTCGCCCGCACCCTGGAGCAGTCCGAGGGACGCCCCGAATGGGTGTTCTACGAGGGCCCGCCCACCGCCAACGGCATGCCCGGTGCCCACCACATCGAGGCCCGTGTCTTCAAGGACGTCTTCCCGCGTTTCCGCACCATGCGCGGCTACCACGTGGCACGGAAGGCAGGCTGGGACTGCCACGGCCTGCCGGTGGAGCTGGCCGTGGAGAAGGAACTCGGCTTCAGCGGCAAACAGGACATCGAGAACTTCGGCATCGCGGAGTTCAACGCCAAGTGCCGCGAGTCGGTGACCCGGCACACGGACGCGTTCGCCGAACTGACCACCCGCATGGGCTACTGGGTGGACCTCGACGACGCCTACCGCACCATGGACCCCGAGTACGTGCAGTCCGTGTGGTGGTCGCTGCAGCAGATCCACGACAAGGGCCTGCTCGTGCAGGACCATCGCGTGGCTCCCTGGTGCCCGCGCTGCGGCACGGGCCTTTCGGACCACGAGCTGGCGCAGGGGTACGAGACCGTCGTCGACCCCTCGGTCTACGTCCGCTTCCCCCTCACCTCGGGCCCGCTGGCGGGAGAGGCCTCGCTGCTGGTCTGGACGACGACACCGTGGACCCTGGTGTCCAACGTGGCGGTCGCCGCGCACCCCGACGTGACGTACGTGGTCGCCACGGACGGCACGGAGCAGCTCGTGGTCGCGGAACCGCTCCTCGAGAAGGCGCTCGGCGAGGGGTGGACCACCACGGGCCGTTCCTTCACCGGCGCCGAGCTGGAGCGCTGGAGCTACGAACGCCCCTTCTCGCTGGTGGAACTGGCGGACGCCAACTTCGTGGTGAACGCCGAGTACGTGACCACCGAGGACGGCACCGGTCTGGTGCATCAGGCCCCCGCCTTCGGTGAGGACGACCTGTTGACGTGCCGTCGCTACGGCCTGCCGGTCATCAACCCGGTGCTGGCCGACGGGACCTTCCGGGAGGACATCGGCCTGGTCGGCGGGCAGTTCTTCAAGAAGGCCGACGAGAAGCTGGTGGCCGACCTCGAGCAGCGCGGCCGGCTCTTCCGCCACGTCGCCTACGAGCACAGCTACCCGCACTGCTGGCGCTGCCACACGGCACTGCTCTACTACGCCCAGCCGTCCTGGTACATCCGCACCACGCAGATCAAGGACGCGCTGCTGCGGGAGAACGAGAACACCCACTGGCACCCGGATTCGGTCAAGCACGGTCGATTCGGCGACTGGCTCACCAACAACGTCGACTGGGCCCTGTCCCGCAACCGCTACTGGGGTACGCCGCTGCCGATCTGGCGCTGCGAGGAGGAGCACACGATCTGCGTGGGGTCGCTGGCAGAGCTGAGTGAACTGACCGGCACGGACCAGTCGTCGCTGGATCCCCACCGCCCCTTCATCGACGAGATCGTCTTCCCCTGCCCGACGTGCGGCGCGACGGCCACCCGGGTGCCGGAGGTCATCGACGCCTGGTACGACTCGGGTTCGATGCCCTTCGCCCAGTGGGGCTACCCGTACAGGAACAAGGACGTCTTCGAGAAGCGCTACCCGGCGCAGTTCATCTCGGAGGCCATCGACCAGACCCGCGGCTGGTTCTACACGCTGATGGCCGTCGGCACGCTGGTCTTCGACAAGTCCTCGTACGAGAACGTCGTGTGTCTCGGCCACATCCTGGCCGAGGACGGCCGGAAGATGTCCAAGCACCTGGGCAACATCCTGGAGCCCATCCCGCTGATGGACGCTCACGGTGCCGACGCCGTGCGGTGGTTCATGGCTGCCGGCGGTTCCCCGTGGTCGGCCCGCCGCGTCGGTCACGGCACCATCCAGGAGGTCGTCCGCAAGACCCTCCTCACCTACTGGAACACCGTCGCCTTCCAGGCGCTGTACGCCCGCACCGCCGAGTGGGCGCCCGGCGAGGCCGATCCGGCCCCGGGGGACCGGCCGCTGCTGGACCGCTGGCTCCTCAGTGAACTGCACGCGCTGACCGAGCAGGTCACCGCGGCGATGGACAGCTACGACACCCAGCGGGCGGGGAAGCTGCTGTCGACGTTCGTCGACGACCTGTCGAACTGGTACGTGCGCCGCTCGCGGCGCCGGTTCTGGCAGGGGGACGCCGCGGCGCTGCGGACCCTGCACGACACGTTGGAGACCGTCACCCGGCTCATGGCCCCCCTCGTGCCGTTCATCACCGAGCGGGTGTGGCAGGACCTGGTGGTACCCGTCACTCCGGGGGCGGCGGATTCGGTGCACCTGACGAGCTGGCCGGAGGCCGACACCGACGCGATCGACGCCGAACTGTCCGGGGACATGCTCCTCGTGCGCCGCCTGGTGGAGCTGGGACGGGCGACGCGCGCCGAATCGGGCGTGAAGACCCGGCAGCCGCTCTCGCGCGCCCTGGTCGCCGCACAGGGGTTCTCGACGCTGTCACCTGATCTGCGGCGCCAGATCACCGAGGAGCTGAACGTCTACGAGATCGCCACCCTGGCGGACGTCGGGGGATCGCTGGTGGACACCAGCGCCAAGGCGAACTTCCGGGCGCTGGGCAGGCGCTTCGGGAAGACGACGCAGGCCGTGGCGAAGGCGATCGCCGCTGCCGACGCCGCCGCGCTCTCCGTGGCACTGCGCGAGGGCACTGCGTCGGTCGAGGTCGACGGCGAAACCGTGAGCCTTTCCCCGGAGGAGGTCATCATCACCGAGACACCTCGCGAAGGCTGGTCCGTCGCCTCCGACTCGGGAGCGACCGTGGCGCTGGACCTGGAGATCGGCCCGGAGCTCCGCCGCGCGGGTCTGGCCCGGGACGCGATCCGGCTCATCCAGGAGGCGCGGAAGAAGTCCGGGCTCGACGTGGCGGACCGCATCGCGCTGCGCTGGACCGCCGAGGACGCCGAGGTGCGGCAGGCCCTCGCGGACCACGCGGATCTGATCGCCGAGGAAGTACTGGCGACGAGCTTCAGCGACTCCGCGGCAGACACGACCTTCGGCGAGGTCTTCGCGGACCACTCGCTGGGGCTGTCCTTCCGGCTCCGGCGGTCCTGACCGCACGTTCTCCGGCTCGTGGCGCCGCCCGGAGCGGCGCCACGAGCCGGAGACTCCCCTGCTGCGAGTGCCACGACGAAACCGGCGGTGGGCCGGCGAAGCGGATCGCTTCGCCGGCCCACCGCCGGTTCGCTGCTACCTCGGAACCGAGGTCAGCTGTCGTCCTCGTCGATCAGGAAGCCCCGCATCGGCGAGGGCGCCGACTGCTGTCCGCCCTGTGGACGGACGGGCGCCATCGGCTGCGTCATGGCGGGCGACATCTGCTGCTGCCCGCCTCCGTAGCCCTGGCCACCGCCCTGGGTGTGACCGCCGTGGCCGGACGGACCGCCGGGTCCACCCATGCCCTGGCCGCCGCCCATCGACTGGCCGTTGCCGCCCATCGTCTGGTGGCCGCCCATCGTGCCGCCGCCGGGCGCTCCGGCCATCGACGGAGGCGAGGAGGGCAGCGACGGGGCCGACGGCGTCCGCGAGGGCGCCAGCGAGTCGTCGGTCTGGTTCTCCAGTTGACGCAGCTGGCTCTCCAGGTACGACTTCAGTCGCGTGCGGTACTCGCGCTCGAAGCCGCGCAGGTCCTCGACCTTGCGCTCCAGCGTGGCCCGCGCGGACTCCAGGGAGCCCATCGCCACGCGGTGCTTCTCCTGGGCGTCCCGCTCCAGGGCGTCGGCCTTGGCACGGGCGTCGCGCTCCAGACCCTCGGCGCGGCTGCGGGCCTCGCCGACGATCTTGTTGGCCTCGGACCGGGCCTCCGCGATGGCCTGATCGGCGGTCTGCTGGGCGAGCGAGAGCACGCGGGCAGCGCTGTCGTTGTTCTGGCCACCGCCGCCGGGCAGCTGCGGGCCACCGGGACCCATGAGTCCGCCAGGCCCCTGGGGGCCGCCCTGCGGGCCGCCCGGACCCTGCGGACCACCGTGACCCTGCGGCGGACCGCCCTGCGGACCACCCGGACCCATGGGGCCGCCCTGCGGGCCGCCCGGACCGCCCGGACCGGCCGGCAGCTGCGGCGGACCGCCCTGCGGACCGCCCTGCGGACCGCCGGGCCCCTGGGGGCCGCCCTGCGGGCCGCCCGGACCCTGCGGACCACCGTGACCCTGCGGCGGACCACCCTGCGGACCACCCGGACCTTGCGGGCCGCCCGGCCCCTGCTGTCCCGGGGGAACGGGCTGCGGACCGGATATGGCGGCGGGCACAGGGGGGCCGCCGGGACGCTCCTGCCCCTCCGGAGGCTTGCGGTTCTGCTGCTGGCTCTGCTGTGCGGCACGCGTCGCTGCCGCCAGCTTGGCGCGCAGATCCTCGTTCTCACGGAGCAGCCGGGTCAGCTCGGCTTCGACCTCGTCGAGGAAGGCGTCGACCTCGTCTTCGTCATAGCCTTCTCGCAGACGGACGGTCGTGAACTGCTTGTTCCGCACGTCCTCGGGGGTCAGTGGCATCTCTTCACCTCAACGTGTTCGTCGGCATATCGGCAAGACCATATGGATCGTTCACAGCCTGGCCACGACGTTGATCAGGATGTAGACGATGATCATGAGAACGAAGAAGGACAGATCGAGCGCCACGCCCCCGAAGCGCAGCGGCGGAATGAACCGCCGCAGGAGCTTGAGTGGCGGATCAGTGACAGTGTAGGTGGCCTCCAGAACCACCACCATTGCCTTGCCGGGCTGCCATGAGCGGGCGAACTGGAACACGTAGTCCATGACGAGCCGGAAGATCAGCACGAGCATGAAGCACCACAAGGCGATGTAGATCACCTGCTGCCAGACGGCCATCTCCTTGCGCCTCTCCCCTTGGCTCGTGCGGCCCTCCCGGCCGCGTCGCGGTCTGTGTCTCAGCTCTGGTTGAAGAACCCGCCCTCTGCGATGCGGGCCTTGTCCTCCGCCGTTACATCGACGTTAGCAGGAGACAGCAGGAAGACCTTCTGCGTCACCCGTTCGATGCTGCCGTGCAGACCGAACACCAGACCCGCCGCAAAGTCGACAAGTCGCTTCGCGTCGGTGTCGTCCATCTCCGTGAGATTCATGATCACCGGGGTGCCCTCACGGAAGTGTTCCCCGATGGTACGGGCCTCGTTGTAGGTCCGTGGGTGCAGTGTGGTGATCCGGTACGGCTCCCGTTCGGACACGACCTTGGGCATGATCACCGGCGCGCTCTTCTCCTGGTTCTGGCGGTCAGGTGTGATGGATGACACGGGAGCAATCCTCCCGCCTCGTCCGCTTTCGGCGGCGGCCGGGGCCACGGAGGAAGGTTCGGGCTCGCGCTGGGTGGGCGGATGCGGGACCCGCGCCGGCTCCTCCGGCTCGGCCTTCTCCAGGGAGTGTCTCGACACGGGATACTGGGGAGGGTCGTGCCGCCGACGCTCGCGCTCGGGCTCCGGCTCGGGCTCGAACTCGTCGTCGGGGTCGAACCCCGGGCCGTCGTACCCATCGTCCTCCACGAGGCCGAGGTAGACCGCCATCTTGCGCATCGCGCCGGCCATTGACTGCTTCCTCCGCTCTGTGGTGGGCCCCTTCCCCCGCCCCTTCGACGAGGAGGCCCCACGACTCCGTCACCGGTGAATCCGGCCCCACGGAAAGCGGCCGCTTGACGGCCTGTCCGTTTTGACGGTAATGACCATATATTCTGCTGTGGTCCGACTTTTGTGGCGACGTTACCGGAGCCGTGGTCGGAGTCCGAGTACCGCGCTGCCGACGCGGACATGTGTCGCACCGGCTGCCACCGCCTCCTCGAGATCCGCACTCATGCCTGCCGACACCATGGTTGCAGCAGGATGGTCCGCCTGCAGGCGTGTTGAGATTTCCCGCAGCCGGGCGAAGGCCTCCGAGGGCCTGCCCGCATACGGTCCGGTGAGCGGCGCGACCGCCATCAGACCCGCCAGGCGCAGTCCTTGGGCGTTCGCGACCGCCGCTGCCAGCGCGGGCACCTCGTCCGGCGCCGCGCCGCCCCGTTGCCCGGCATCCTCCGCACCCTCCTCCAGGCCGACCTGGACGAGGCAGCCGACCTCCCGGCCGTGCTGCTGCGCAGCCGCGGAGAGACTGTTCACCAGTCGGAGCCGGTCGACCGAGTGGACGAAGCCGGCATAGCCCGTCACCGAACGCGCCTTGTTGGTCTGCAGTTGCCCCACGAAGTGCCAGGTGACCGGGAGGTCCGAACAGGCCTCCGCCTTCGGGGCCGCCTCCTGGTCGCGGTTCTCCGCGAACTCGGTCACGCCCAGTTCCGCGAGCAGACGGACGTCGCTCGCCGGACGGGTCTTGGTGACCACCACGAGCGTCACCTCCTCGCGGGACCGGCCCGCGGCCGCGCAGGCACGGGCGATGCGCTGCTCCACCGTCGCGAGTCCGGTGGCGAGTTCGGCCCTGCGGTCCGCTTCGGACAGCCCTGAGCGGGGGTCGTCGTTCATGATGTGATCTTTCCCTCAGTGGTCCCGGCCCCGGTGGTGCGTGCGCTCAGTCGTCCAGCCACACGTAGCTGCCCAGCCGACCGGTCCCCCGCTCCCGACGGTAGGAGAAATGGTCCCCCGACTCGAGCGTGCACACCGCCGACTGCTCCAGGTCCGTGACTCCGGCCGCCGCCAGCTGCGCACGCACCCCGGCAGCAACGTCCACCGCCGCTGTACCCCAGGACGTCTCGGCCCATGCTTCGGGAACGGCCGCAGCCACCTCGGCGCGCATCTCCTCGGGCACCTCGTAGCAGTGCCCGCAGACCGCGGGTCCGGTGCGTGCCACGGTCCGGGCCGGGTCGGCGCCGAGCCGCACCATCGCCGCCACCGTCTCGGGGACGACCCCGGCGACGAGCCCGGGGCGGCCGGCGTGCGCGGCACCCACCACACCGGCGACCGGGTCGGCGAGAAGGACAGGGGTGCAGTCGGCGGTGAGCACCGCGAGCACCGGTCCGCGGCGCGCGGAGACGATCCCGTCGACCCCGGGGACGGACTCGCCCGTCCCCTGCCAGGGCCCGTCGACCACTGCCACCTCGCGGCCGTGCACCTGGTTCATCCAGACGACCGTGCCGGGATCGATGCCGAGTGCCTCGGCCACGCGCGCCCTGTTCTCCCGCACGGCGGCCGGCTCGTCACCGACGGCACCGCCGAGATTGAGCGTGTCACGAGGGGCGGCGCTCACCCCGCCCCACCGGTCGGTGAAGGCGAAGTGAGCGCCGCCCCGGGTGTCGTGCAGACCTATCACTTCAGGAAGTCCGGCACGTCCAGCTCCTCGGCCTGACTGTCCTGGTACGGACGGGCCGGCGGCACCTGCGGCGCGGACGGTGGAGGAACCTCCGCGCTCGGCTCCGGCGCGGGAGCGGGGGCGGGGGTCTCGTCCTCCCGCGGAGTGAGGACGCCCAGCGCCGGCCGGTCCCCTGCCTCGTCGGGGGAGGACACGGAGGTGGACTCCTCCCGGGAGCCGTAGGCGCCCAGCACCTTGTCACGGTTCTTCGACGGGGGCTGGCCGCCGTCGAAGCCCGCCGCGATGACCGTCACCCGCACTTCGTCGCCGAGTGCGTCGTCGATCACCGCACCGAAGATGATGTTGGCCTCCGGGTGTGCGGCCTCACTCACCAGCTGGGCGGCCTCGTTGATCTCGAAGAGACCGAGGTCGGAGCCGCCGGAGATGGACAGCAGCACTCCCCGGGCTCCGTCGATGGACGCCTCGAGCAGGGGTGAGGAGATCGCCATCTCCGCGGCGGCGACCGCCCGGTCGTCGCCCCGGGCGGAACCGATGCCCATGAGCGCCGAACCAGCCTCCGACATCACGGACTTCACGTCGGCGAAGTCGAGGTTGATCAGACCCGGTGTCGTGATGAGATCCGTGATGCCCTGGACGCCGGACAGCAGGACCTGGTCCGCCGACTTGAAGGCGTCGAGCACGCTCACCTGGCGGTCCGAGATCGACAGCAGCCGGTCGTTCGGAATCACGATGAGGGTGTCGACCTCGTCACGCAGACCGGCGATCCCGTCCTCTGCCTGGTTGGCCCTGCGCCGCCCCTCGAAGGTGAACGGGCGCGTCACCACTCCGATGGTGAGGGCGCCCAGGGAGCGCGCGATGTTCGCCACCACCGGAGCGCCCCCGGTGCCGGTACCGCCGCCCTCGCCCGCCGTGACGAAGACCATGTCCGCGCCCTTGAGGACCTCTTCGATCTCCTCGCGGTGGTCCTCGGCCGCCTTGCGGCCGACGTCCGGGTTGGCTCCGGCGCCGAGCCCCCGGGTGAGTTCCCTGCCCACGTCGAGTTTGACGTCGGCGTCGCTCATCAACAGGGCCTGTGCATCGGTGTTGATCGCGATGAACTCGACGCCCTTGAGACCGACCTCGATCATCCGGTTGATGGCATTCACGCCACCGCCGCCGATACCGACGACCTTGATGACTGCGAGGTAGTTCTGCGGTGCTGCCACGTCGAAGGCCTCTCGCCTCGAGTTTCGTATCCCTGCTGGGGCGGTCCGTTCGCCGACCCGGACCCCGGACCCGAAGTCTAGGGTCAACCGTGCTGGTAGTTCGTCGGACTCTCCGCAACGGACACTAAGTCGACACGTGCTGAGTGTTCAACGAACACGCCGAACCCCCCGTTTTTCTTTTCACCCTATGTGATCAGGCCGTGCGGTGGTCATCCAGGGTGCTGGCCTGCATGTATGCCCGTCAACTCGCCTACTGCGGGAGGGCGCAGGCACGGCGTCAGGCACCCGAAGCCGCGGGAGCCCGGGGGGCGGTCACGTCGAATCGACCGGCCCCGGGCGACGCCTTCATCACGGCTGCGAGTGCTTCGGCCTTGAGGGCGCCCCCTTCCGGGGCGCCCCACTCGACAGTGCGCTTCCCGGTCAACTCGATCGCGACCCGGTCGTAGGACCGGATGCGCACCGACCGGACGTCCTTCCGCACCAGAGCGGGGAGGGCGGTGACCACCCGGGCTCCGGCCCGCCGGAGTGCGCGCGGCCCGAAAGCCTCCGCCGACGGGGTGTCCCCGGCACCCTCCACCCGGAGGCGGGGAACACCCCTCGGGGGTTTCCGGACGGTCGCGAAGCGCACTCCCTCCGCGTCCACTTCCGCGTACCGCCCACCGCTCCCGCTGCGGCCGTCACCCGTGTGCACCACCAGGACCGGTCGGCGTTCGGTGACGCGGACGTCGATGCCGTGCGGCCAGGCGCGCGTCACACGGACGTGCTCGACGCGGCGGAGCCGGTCGCGCACGCGGCGCTCCGCGGCCTGCGTGTCCAGCGAGGCCAACGGGACGCCGAGCGGCACGTCCGCCACGTCCCGGACCTGACCCGCGGTCAGCACCCGGGTACCGGACACCGAGACCTCCTCCACCCGCAGCCATGCGGACCCGTAGAGCGCCCAGACGCCGAAGGCTCCCAGAACGACCGTCAGAACCCCGGCCGCGAGCGCCGAGCGGCGGCCGGGCCGCCGGAACCGCCACCGGGCCGACGGTGGGAAGGAGGTTCCCCCGCCTTCTCCCGGCGGTTCCGGTTCCGCTGTGTGCCGTTCGACGGTCCCGGTGGGTCCGGCCACGCTCCCTGCCCTTTCTCCCGCCGAAGGTTGCCCGTGGCACCCGCTGCGGGCGTCCTACGACCGACGGCCCGCCGCGATCGCCTCGTGCACCATGCCGACCAGCAGCTCGTCGGCGTGCGGCCTGCCGAAGTCGGCCGCCGCGCGCGCCATGGCGTGCAGCCGATGCGGTTCTGCGAGGACCGGCTGCACGTTCTCCAGGATCCAGTCCGCGGACAGGTCGGCGTCGTCGACGAGCAGTCCACCCCCCGCCTTGACGACGGGCTGGGCGTTGAGCCGCTGTTCGCCGTTGCCGATCGGCAGCGGTACGTACGCCGCCGGCAGTCCCACCGCGGACAGCTCCGCAACGGTCATCGCCCCCGCCCGGCAGAGCATCATGTCCGCCGCCGCGTACGCGAGGTCCATGCGGTCCACATACGGTACCGGCACATACGGGGGCATCCCCGGCATCTCGTCGACCTGCGGGAGTTCGTTCTTGGGGCCGACCGCGTGCAGCACCTGGACTCCGGAGCGCTGCAGCTGCGGTACGACCGCCTGCACCACCTCGTTGAGGCGACGAGCGCCCTGCGATCCCCCGGAGACCAGGAGCGTCGGCAGGTTCGGAGCCAGCCCGAAGGCCGCACGAGCCTCCGGGCGTGCGGCCGCGCGGTCCAGGGTCGCCACGGACCGGCGCAGCGGAATGCCGATGTACCGCGCATGCCGCAGTTTGCTGTCCGGCGTCGAGACGGCGACGTATTCCGTGTACCGGGAGCCGATCTTGTTGGCCAGCCCGGGACGGGCGTTGGCCTCGTGGACCACGATGGGGATGCCGAGCCGCTTGGCCGCGAGGTAGCCGGGCAGAGCCACGTATCCCCCGAAACCGACGACGCAGTCGGCCTTGGTCCGCTCGAGAATCTGCTCGGCCGCCTTGATCGTGCCGCGCAGCCGCCCGGGTACGGTGATCAACTCGGGCGTCGGCTTGCGGGGCAGCGGCACGGCGGGAATGAGCCCCAGCTCGTAGCCGCGCTCCGGCACCAGCCGGGTCTCGAGTCCGCGCTCCGTGCCGAGGGCCGTGATGCCCACGGTCGGATCCTGCCTGCGCAGGGCGTCCGCCAGGGCGAGCGCGGGCTCGATGTGGCCGGCGGTGCCTCCGCCGGCGAGTACGACATGCACCGAAATTCACCGCTCTCCGGACGACGGGCCGCCTGCCCGTCGTCGCATCGTCTTTCCTTGTCCCCGAGCCCGGCCCCGGCGAAGGATGCCTCCGAGGACGGGCTGCCGCGCGGCGAGCGCCGCCCGCGCTGCCGGGTCGCTGCGCGCGAAGGCGAGCAGCAGCCCGACCGCGAACATCGTCGGCAGCAGGGCGGACCCTCCGTAGGAGAACAGCGGGAGGGGCACGCCGGCGATGGGCAGCAGCCCGAGCACCGCACCGATGTTGATCCCGGCCTGCACCGAGATCCAGGTGGTGACACCTCCCGCGGCGTACCTGACGAAGGGGTCCTCCGTGCGTCCGGCCACGCGGATACCCGCATAGCCTAGAGCCGCGAAGAGACCGAGCACCGACAGCGTCCCCGCCAGTCCGAGTTCCTCCCCGGTCACGGCGAAGATGAAGTCGGTGTGAGGTTCGGGTAGTTGACCCCATTTCTCCACGCTGGCCCCCAGCCCGGAGCCGAAGAGCCCGCCGGAGGCGAGCGCGTAGAGGCCGTGCACGGCCTGCCAGCACGGGTCGGTGGCGCCCGCGCTGGGGTCGGTGACCCCCAGGCACTGCAGCCGCGACATCCGGTTCGGACTGCCATGGATGAGGAGTGCCGCCAGGGCGGCTGCCACACCCGACACGGTGGCGAACAGGCGGGTCGGTGCTCCGGCGAGCCACAGGAGCCCGAAGGCGATGGCGGCGACGATCACCGCGGTGCCCATGTCGCCCCCCAGCATGATCAGTCCGAGCAGAAGAAGGGTCACCGGCACCAGGGGGATCAGCAGGTGCCGCCATTGAGTCATCAGTCCGCGTTCGCGCTTGCGGGCGAGCAGGTCCGCTCCCCACAGGACCAGCGCGAGCTTGCCGAACTCGCTCGGCTGGAGCTGGAACGGCCCGCCGAGGTGGATCCAGTTCTGATTGCCCTTCACCGCCACCCCTATGCCGGGTACCTGCACCAGGCACATGAGGAAGACCGAGCCGGCCAGGAGCGGGTAGGCGAGGGCGCGGTGCAACGCGACGGGCATGCGCGTCGCGGCCAGCAGCACCCCCGCGCCCAGTACCGCGACGAGCAGCTGCTTGCGGAAATAGTACGTGGACGCCAGGTCGTACCGCAGCGCCTGGATCTGCGAGGCGGAGAAGACCATCACGAGGCCGAGGACCGTGATGAAGAGACCGGCACCGAGAATCACGTAGTAGGCGGTGAGCGGCCGGTCCCAGGCCCGGCGTGCCCGGCGGAACACCCGGGCAGCGGTGCTGCCGGCAGCGGAGGGGCGGCGGCGTGCCGGTCCGGGAGGACCGGCTGCGCGCGATGCCGCAGGGGCGCGGTCCTCGGGGACGCCGGGGCGCCTCCCGGCGGCGGACCGGGCGGCGGAGGGCTGCGCGGCGGAGCGCCTCGGAGCGACTGCGCTCCGGCCGGAGCGGGCGGGGGCCCGCGGCGGCGTCTGGGTGCGCCTGCGCGCCTGTTCGGCCGTCATCGCCGTCGTCCCCTCCGTCTCACCCGGGCCGCCGGCCCGGGTGAGGGCCGGCGGCTCAACCGTCGGCGGTGCCGCCGGAGGGCAGTGCGCGGACCGCCTCGGCGAACGCCTCGCCGCGTCTGTTGTAGTTCGTGAACATGTCCATCGAGGCACAGGCCGGCGCCATGAGCACGGTATCGCCCGGCCGGGCCAGACGTGCGGCTTCTTCGACGGCAGCGGCCATCGCCCCAGTGTCCGTCCGCTCGAGGTCGACCACCGGGACATCGGGGGCGTGTCGCGCGAGGGCGTCGGCGACCAGCGCCCGGTCGGCGCCGATCAGCACCGCGGCGCGCAGCCGGTCCGCCGCACCGGCGACCAGGTCGTCGAAGGTGGCTCCCTTCGCGAGTCCGCCCGCGATCCAGACGATGGAGTCGTAGGACGCGAGCGAGGCCTGTGCCGCGTGCGTGTTGGTGGCCTTCGAGTCGTCGACGTAGGACACGCCCCCGACCTCGGCGACGTGCTCGATGCGGTGGGCCTCCGGGCGGAAGGAGCGCAGGCCGTCGCGCACCGCCCCGGGGGGAACGCCCCAGGCTCGGGCGAGGGCCGCAGCGGCCAGTGCGTTGGCGATGTTGTGCGGGGCGGCAGGGGTGACGTCGGAGACCTCGGCGAGCTCCTGGGCATTGCGCTGACGGTCCGCCACGAACGCGCGGTCCACCAGGATGCCGTCGACCACGCCGAACTCGGAGGGGCGGGGGCTGCCGAGCGTGAAGCCGACGGCGCGGCAGCCCTCGACCACGTCGGCCTTCCTCACCAGGTCCTCCGTGGCGGGGTCGGCGGCGTTGTAGACGCACGCGACCTCGTTGCCCTCGTAGATCCGCCCCTTGTCGGCGGCGTACGCCTCCATCGAGCCGTGCCAGTCGAGATGGTCGGGCGCGAGGTTGAGCACGGCCGCGGAGTGCGCGCGGACGCCGGGCGCCCAGTGCAGCTGGTAGCTGGACAGCTCGACGGCGAGGACGTCGTACGGCTCGTCGGAGAGGACCACGTCCAGCAGCGGGGTGCCGATGTTCCCGACCGCGGCGGTGCGCAGGCCCGCGGCCGCGAGGACGGCGGCGAGCATGCGGACGGTGGTCGTCTTGCCGTTGGTGCCGGTGACCGCCAGCCACGGGGCCCCGTGGCGGCCGGGACCGCGGCGGAGCCGCCACGCCAGTTCGACGTCGCCCCACACCGGTACGTCGGCGGCGGCTGCCGCGGCGAAGAGCGGGCTGTCGGGCTTCCACCCCGGCGACGTGACGACGAGGTCCGTTCCGGGAGGGAGGGTGTCGCCGTCCCCGAGTCGGACGGCGATGCCCTCCGCCTCGAGTTCGCCGGCGCGGGCGCGCTGTGCCTCGGCGTCGCCGCCGTCGACCACGGTGACCTCGGCGCCGAGCCCGGCCAGCACCCTGGCGGCGCTGACTCCGCTGACGCCGAGCCCGGCCACGGCGACGGCGCGGCCCGAGAAGTCCTCCGCAGGGTCCCGTGCCGTCACTCGGCGGCCGCCCAGGCTGCGAAGAAGATGCCCACACCGACGATGGCGCACATGCCCTGGATGATCCAGAAGCGGACGACGACCAGGACTTCGGACCACCCCTTGAGTTCGAAGTGGTGCTGGAGCGGGGCCATCTTGAAGACCCGTTTCCCGGTGAGGCGGAACGATCCGACCTGGATCACCACGGACATCGTGATCAGGACGAACAGGCCTCCGAGTACGGCCAGCAGAAGTTCGGTGCGCGAGCAGATGGCGAGACCGGCCAGTGCACCGCCCAGGGCCAGGGATCCGGTGTCCCCCATGAAGATCTTGGCGGGCGAGGTGTTCCACCACAGGAAGCCGAAGCAGGCTCCCATCAGGGCGGCGGCGACGACGGCGAGGTCGAGCGGATCGCGCACCTCGTAGCATCCGGGGCCGGCGGTCGCCAGGTTGGCGCAGGACTCCTGGTACTCCCACACCCCGATGAAGGTGTAGGCGCCGAAGACCATCACGGAGGCGCCGGTGGCGAGACCGTCGAGTCCGTCGGTGAGGTTCACGCCGTTCGACATCGCGAGGATCATGAACAGCGCCCAGACCACGAACAGCACGGGGCCGATGGACCAGCCGAAGTCCTGGACGAAGGAAAGTTTCGTCGAGGCGGGCGAGAGTCCGCGTGCGTCGGGGAAGTTGAGGGCCAGCACGGCGAAGCCGATGCCGACGATGAGCTGCCCCGCCATCTTTGCCTTGGCTCTGAGGCCCAGGCTCCGCTGCTTGACGATCTTGATGTAGTCGTCGAGGAAGCCGACCAGGCCCATGCCGGCGAACAGGAAGAGCACCAGGACGCCGGAGAAGGTCGGCTCGCTGCCCGTCATGAGCTTGGTCAGCCAGTACGCGGCGAGCGTGGCCAGGATGAACGCGATGCCGCCCATCGTGGGCGTTCCGCGCTTGCTGTGGTGGTTCTGCGGGCCGTCGTCGCGGATGAACTGGCCGTATCCGCGGGAGGCGAGCAGTTTGATCAGGAGAGGGGTGCCGATGAGGGACAGGAAAAGCCCGATGACCCCGGAGAACAGGATCTGCCTCATCGACCGGCGCCCTTCCCGCTGCCCTCGGCGGACATGCCCTCGAGCAGCCCGAGCGCGACGCGCTCCAGACCGACCGAACGGGAAGCCTTCACGAGCACCACATCCCCCGGACGCAACTCCTTGTGCAGCAGCTCGACAGCCGCCTGAGCGTCGGATACGTGCACCGACTCCTCACCCCACGAACCCTCGTTCTTGGCGCCCATGTCGAGCCAGGCGGCCTCCCGGCCGCCCACCGCCACGAGCTTGTGGACGTTGAGCCGGACGGCGAGCCGTCCGACCGCGTCGTGCTCGGCGAGTGCCTGGTCGCCGAGCTCGGCCATCTCGCCGAGGACAGCCCAGGTCCGCCGCTCCCTTCCCATGGCGGCGAGCGCGCGGAGCGCTGCCCTCATGGAGTCCGGGCTGGCGTTGTAGGCGTCGTTGACGACCGTGACACCGTCGGCGCGCTCGCTGACCTCCATCCGCCAGCGCGACAGCGTGCCCGCTGTCCCGAGCGCCACGGCGATCCCGGAAGCAGGCATGCCCAACTCGTGGGCCACGGCCGCCGCGGCGAGCGCGTTCGACACGTGGTGCTCACCGTACAGGCGGAGGGTCACGTCGCCGCACCCGGTGGGTGTGTGAAGCGTGAACGAGGGTCTTCCGTCGGCCTCCAGGCGCACGTTCTCGGCCCGTACGTCCGCTTCCTCCGATTCCCCGAAGAGCAGGACGCGGGCGCGGGTGCGGCCGGCCATGGCGCGGACCAGCGGGTCGTCGGCGTTGAGTACGGCGACGCCGCCTTCCGCGGCGTCGGGCAGCGACTCGACGAGTTCGCCCTTCGCCAGCGCGATCTGCTCGCGGCTGCCGAACTCGCCGAGGTGGGCCGTGCCGACGTTGAGCACCACACCGATGCGCGGCGGGGTGAGCCCGGCGAGATACCGGATGTGGCCCACACCCCGGGCTCCCATCTCGAGGACGAGGTGCCGGGTCCTGTCGTCGGCGCGCAGGGCGGTGAGCGGCAGCCCGATCTCGTTGTTCAGGTTGCCGGCCGGGTAGACCGTGGGGGCGATCCGCTCGAGCAACTGGGCGATCAGGTCCTTGGTGCTCGTCTTCCCCGCGGAGCCGGTGAGGGCGACGATCTCGGTGCCCAGGGTCCGCGTGGTGTGGCGGGCCAGCGCTCCCAGCGCCGCGGTCACGTCGTCGACGACGATGGCGGGCACCCCCACCGGCCGGGTGGCGAGCACCGCGGCGGCACCGTCGGCCACCGCGCCCCGGGCGAACTCGTGGCCGTCGACCCGCTCGCCGGCGAACGCGGCGAAGAGGCAGCCGGCGGTCACGTCACGGGAGTCCTTGACCACGGGTCCTGTGACACGGACCTCGGGGTCCGGTATGTCGCACTGCTGTCCGGAGACGACAGCGGCGATCTCGGCGAGAGAGAGGGGGATCATGGCTACTGCTTGTCTGTCCCGGATGTCGGGGTGCGTTCGGAGGCCTTCTCGATGGCCTCCCGCAGCACCTGCGTGTCGTCGAACGGGCGTACCACTCCGGCGATGTCCTGGCCGAGTTCGTGGCCCTTCCCCAGAACCAGCACCGCGTCCCCGGGCCCGGCGTGGGACACCACGGAGGCGATCGCTGCGGCGCGGTCCTCCTCGACCAGGACGGTGCCGCGCTCGTACGCGGGCACCTCGGCGGCGCCGGCGAGCATGGTGGCGAGGATCGCCAGCGGGTCCTCGGTGCGGGGGTTGTCGGAGGTCAGCACCGCGGTGTCGCAGAGCCGGGCCAGCGCTGCCCCCATGGCGAGTCGCTTGTGCGGGTCGCGGTCCCCGCCGCACCCCAGGACGGCGTGTACCTTGCCCTCGGTGACCTTGCGGATCGCGTAGAGGACCGATTCCACCGCGTCCGGCTTGTGGGCGTAGTCCACGACCGCCAGGTAGTCCTGTCCGGCGTCGACGCGCTCCAGCCGGCCCGGGACGCCGGGAACGGCGGCGACTCCCTCGGCGGCCGTCTGCGGGTCGATGCCGGCCGCCACCAGCGCGGCGATGGCCGCCAGCGCGTTCGCGACGTTGAACGGCCCGGGAATGGGCGCGGCAGCCTCGACGAGCACACCGTCGGGTCCGTGGACGGTGAAGGTGGACCCGAACGGCCCCACTTCGACGTCGGAGGCCCGCCAGTCGGCGTCCGGGTGCCCCTCGGCGGAGAAAGTGGTGACCGGTACCTCCGACTCCTGGATGAGGCGGAAGCCGTACTCGTCGTCGAAGTTGACGACACCGGCCCGGGAGCGGGCCCTGGTGAACAGCTGCCGCTTCGCCTGGAAGTAGTCCTCCATGTCGGGGTGGAAGTCCAGGTGCTCGGGGCTCAGGTTGTTGAACACCCCGATGTCGAAGACGCAGCCGTCGACGCGGCCGAGCACCAGGGCGTGCGAGGAGACCTCCATGGCCACCGAGGTGACGCCGCGCTCGCGCATCACCGCGAACAGTGCCTGGAGGTCGGTCGCCTCGGGCGTGGTGCGCTCGGACTTCAGCCGCTCGTCCCCGATCCGCGATTCCACGGTGCCGATCAGGCCCGTCAGACCGCCGAGCTTCTCGGCGGCCCGCCGCAGTCCGCCCTCGATCAGGTAGGCGGTGGTGGTCTTTCCGGAGGTGCCGGTGATGCCGATCTGGAGCAGGTCCTGGCCCGGGTTGCCGTAGATCGAGGCCGCCAGGGCTCCCATCCGGGCGCGCGGGTCGGGCACCGTCAGCACGGGAAGCCCTGCGGCGGCGGCACGTTCGGTGCCCGTGGGGTCCGTGAGGACCGCCACGGCACCGAGACGGGCGGCCTGGACGGCGAAGTCCGCGCCGTGGAAGCGGGCGCCCGCCAGTGCTGCGTACACGTCGCCGGGGAGCACCGCGCGGGAGTCGTGGGTGATACCGGTCGCCGTCGCCTCGGATGCGGGCGCGTCGATACCGAGCTGCCGGGCGAGCTCGCCGAGCGGCACGGGGCTCAGCTGGGCCGGGCGGGGCGGTGCGGAGGGGGTCTGATCAGCTTGTGGCACGGCCGTGAGCGTACCCGGCGGGCGGCTGTCGCGGCCAAGCGAGGGGTTTCCGGGACGGGGCGAGCGGGCGTTTCCCGGATCGTCGGTGATCGTGTCCACGTGGAGCTCCGGTCAGTAGTGTCGAGGGGCCTGGTGTCCGCCCCGGGCCGTTCCCCCCGGTTCGCCTATTCCTCCTCACCGTCCTTCCCCTCCCGGGTACCGCCGTGGTGCTTCGCCGCGTCGGGGTCGAAGGTGACCGGGAGCCGCGCGGGCTCCCCGCCCGTCGGCGGCACCCCGAGGGTCTTCAGGGAGAACGACATGACCTCCTTGAAGACCGGTCCGCACACCTCGCTGCCGAAATAGCTTCCCTTCCTGGGGTTCTGTACCGCGCAGTAGACGGTGATCCGCGGCTTGTCGGCGGGAGCGAACCCCGCGAAGGACGAGGTGTACCCGTGGTAGCGGCCCGTCTCGGGATCCACCCGGTTGGACGTACCGGTCTTCCCCGCGACGAGGTAGCCGGGGATGCGCGCGGTGGTCCCCGTCGCCCGGTCGTCGGACACCGCCGTCTCCAGCATCGCGGCGAGGGTGCCGGCGGTCTTCCCGCTGATCACCCGTCGGGTGGGCGGGGCGTCCGCGGGGGTGAAGACGCCGTCCTCGCCGGTGGTGCCGCGGACCAGCGAGGGCTGGACCCGCACCCCGCCGTTGGCGATCGTGGAGTAGACCGACGCGAGCTGGACCGCGTTGAGCGACACGCCCTGACCGAAGGCGATGGTGTAGGGCTGCGAGGCAGACCAGTCCTGCGGCTCGGCCAGCAGTCCGGAGGTCTCGCCGGGGAAGCCGAGGCCGCTCTCCTGCCCGAGCCCGAACCTTCGCAGGTAGCGGTACATGGTCCGGTTCGCTTCGGCCCGCGAGTCGCCGAGCTGCTCGGTGGCCAGGATGGTGCCGATGTTGCTGGACTTGGCGAGCACGCCGTTCAGGGTGAGGTGCCAGGTCGGGTGGTCGATGTCGTCGGCGAAGGCATGGTCGGCGCGCGGCAGCCGGTTCGGGACGGTGACGTGGGTGCGGGGGGAGGCGACGCCCTCCTCGAGCACTGCGGCCATCGAGATCGCCTTCAGTGTCGACCCGGGTTCGTAGGCGTGCTGGATCGCGCCGTTCCCCAGACTGTCGGGGTCCGCCCAGCCGAGGTCGTTCGGATCGAAGGTCGGAGCGTCGGCCAGGGCGAGGATCTCGCCGCTGCGGACGTCCTGCACCACCACGTAGCCGCTGTCCGCGCGGGACGCCTCGACCTGCGCCGCGATGGCGCGCTGCGCGGCCCACTGGATGTCCCGGTCGAGGGTGAGTTCGACGTCGCTCCCGGGGACCGCCGGGTTCTCGTCGGCCCCTGCGGTGGGGATGCGCCTGCCGCTCGACTGAGCGTAGGTGATCTTCCCGTCGGTCCCGGAGAGGGTGCGGTCCAGCCGAGCTTCGAGTCCGCCGCCGCCCTCCCCCGCGGCGTTGACGAACCCCAGCACTCCTGCGGCCAGCTCACCACCAGGGTAGACCCGCTTCGCGTGCTCCTCCGCGAACACGCCGGCGAGCACGTTGACCTCGTCGCGCTCGGCGGCCTTCGCGGCCATGCGGTCCTTCAGCCTGCTGACCCGCCGCCAGTCCTGCGGGGTGCGCTTGCGGGCCAGCAGCACGTAGCGGGTGTTGTCGCGCGAGAGCTTCTCGGTGAGTTCCTCCTCGTCCTCGTGGAGGACGGGTGCGAGCAGCGCTGCGGCGCGGGCGGGCGCGTCGGGAAGGTCGGTCCGGCCGGGGGTGAACATGTAGGGGTCCGCGGTGATGTCGTACGCGTCCACGGTGGACGCCAGCGGAACGCCGTCGCGGTCGGTCATGGCGCCCCGCTCGGCGGCGAGCGGCACGGTCACGTAGCGGTTGACGGCCGCGGCCTCCGCATAGCTCCCGGCATCGACCGCCTGGACCTGGAGAAGCCGTACGGCGAAGACGAGCACCACCAAGGTGATGACGAAGCCGACGAGCCGCAGCCGCGGCAGCGGGCCGGCGAGCCGGAGCGGCCGGGCCGGGCCGGGCCGGGCCGCCCCCGGCCGCGGGCGCGGCGGCGGCCCTGCGGGGGGTCGCGCTCCGGACTTCCCGCCGCGCGCGGTCTGCCGGGAGGCTGGCTTGCGGGCGGCTTCCCTGCGGGCGCCCGCCCCGGGGGCGGACCGTGTGCCGCCCGCCTGCTGCCGGGGCGGGGGCTTGCGGGGCCCGGCCCGCCCGTTGCCGGCTGCGGGGCGCGGGCCGCGGCGCCGCGGCTCCTGGCGTTCGGTCACCGGCCCTCCTGCGGCGTGTGCTGGGACTGCTCGGGATCGGCCGGCTCCTCGGGCCGCACGCGCGGCTGCGGCTCCCGCGGTGCTCCGGTACCGGCGGACGGGCTCGCCTCCGCCGGGCTGTCCCCGGCCCCGTCCACCGGTTCCGTCTCCTCCTGCGAGGGCTCGGGTTCCGGGAGGGCGGTGGCGGGCGCGGGAGAACCGTGGACCGTGCCGTCGGGAGCGAGGAAGGCAGGCGGGCCCCCGGGCACCATGCCCAGTTCGCGCGCCCGATCCCGCAATGCTTCGGGGTCGGAGTGGGAGGCGACCCGCTGCTCCAGCGCCTGCTCCTGCTCCGTCAGTTCCTTGGCCCGCTCCTGCAGCCGGCTCACGCGGAAGGAGCCCTGGTTCAGCGAAGCGTTGAGCAGCAGGAGGACCAGCAGCCCGGACCCCAGGAGCACCACGAGCAGCAGCACGAACGGGGTACGGGCCGCGGTGGAGCCGCGGCCCGCCACGGCGACGCGGGTGAGGCGGGCGAGGCCCTGTCGGCGGTTCACCGCTGGACCTCGCGGATGCGCTGCGCCGCACGCAACCGCGCGGGGGCGGCCCGGCGGTTCTCCGCCACCTCGTCCTCCCCGGGCAGTTCCGCGCCGCGCGTGAGGAGTTTCAGGCGGGGCTGGTAGCGCTCGGGGACGACGGGAAGCCCGGCGGGGGCGGTGCTGGTGGCTCCCGCTGCCAGCACCTTCTTCACCAGCCGGTCCTCCAGCGAGTGGTACGAGAGCACCGCGATGCGGCCCCCCACCGCCAGGGCGTCCACGGCGGCGGGAATCGCACGTTCCAGGACGGCCAGTTCTCCGTTGACCTCCATGCGGAGCGCCTGGAAGGTCCGCTTGGCCGGATTGCCGCCGGTGCGCTTCGCCGCCTGCGGCAGCGCCGCGCGGATGACGTCGACCAGGCGGCCGCTGCGGTCGAACGGCTCCCTCTCCCGTTCGCGGACGACCGCCTCGACGATTCGTCTGGCCTGCTTCTCCTCGCCGTAGGCGCGCAGGATCCGTACGAGTTCGCCGGGCGGATAGGTGTTGAGGACCTCGGCCGCGCTCATGCCGCGCGTCTGGTCCATGCGCATGTCGAGCGGGGCGTCCTGGGCGTAGGCGAAGCCCCGGTCGGCCTCGTCGAGCTGGAGCGAGGACACACCGAGGTCGAAGAGGACGCCCTGCACCCGGGGAGTCCCCAGCCGGTCCAGGACCTCGGGGATCTCGTCGTACACGGCGTGGACGAGGGTGGCGCGGTCGGCGTAGGGAGCGAGCCGTTCGCCGGCGATGTCGAGCGCCTGCGGATCCCGGTCCAGGCCGATCAGACGCGCGGCGGGAAAGGTCGCGAGCAGCGCCTCACTGTGGCCGCCCATGCCGAGGGTGCAATCCACGACGGTTGCCCCGGGCTCGGCGAGAGCGGGTGCGAGGAGGTCCAGGCAGCGTCGCAGCATGACCGGGAGATGGCGCTCGTTCGCGTTCATGGGCCCTCTCGTGTTCGGCGGCACCCGCGCAACGTGCACATGCTCCTCGGCCCCCGCCCGTTCGTGACCGGATGCGGCCTGCCGGCGCCGGGGAAGGGGCGTCGGCCTGCCCGGGAGCGGGAGGAGGCCGAGTCGCACGCACCCTGCGCACGCGGGGATTCCGGAATCCGGGGAGTGTCGCACCTCCCGCTGCGCGTCACTCTAGTCCACGGTTCATCCCGGTCAATCAACTGGTCAGGCGCGTCCCACGCCCCTGCGGGGCAGGGCCCCCGCAGGGTGCTCCGGCCGGTGTGGCTACTGTCGTCGGCATGTCTGTCTCCCCTTCCGACGGCGCGGTGACCGACCGGATCGTCGCCGCCAACGCCCGCTACGCCGACTCCTTCGACGACCCCGGGCTCGACGCACGTCCCGCCCAGCAGGTGGCCGTGGTCACCTGCATGGATGCCCGTCTGGACCTGAACGCCTCGCTGGGGCTGGAGGTCGGCGACCACCACACCATCAGGAACGCGGGCGGAGTCGTCACCGAGGACGTCATGCGGTCACTCACCATCAGCCAGCGGGCCCTGGGCACCCGTTCGGTGGTACTCGTCCACCACACGCGCTGCGGCCTGCTCACCCTGACCGAGGACTACCGCAACGAGCTGGCCCGTGAGGTCGGACAGCGCCCGTCCTGGGCGGTCGAGTCCTTCCCCGACCTCGACGAGGACGTCCGCCAGTCGATCGAGCGGGTGCGGACCTCGCCCTTCCTCCTCCACACGGACGACGTGCGCGGCTTCGTGCTGGACGTGGACACCGGCCGGCTCCGCGAGGTCCCGGCCTGACCCGTACCGGCTCCGGCGGGGACGGTTCGGCCCCGGGCCGCCCCCGGTTCCGGCCGGGGCCGTGACGGAATCGGCCCGTTCGATGAAGAATGGGCCGCGTGACGACGTATGACGAACACGTGAATCTCAGTGACCTGGCCTCCACGGCCGACGACGTACGCCGTTCGGTGGAGAGCGTGCTCGAGGGCAAGCCGGAGGTGGTGCGGCTGTCGCTCACCGTGCTGCTCGCGGAGGGGCACCTGCTGATCGAGGACGTGCCGGGTGTGGGAAAGACCCTGCTCGCCAAGGCACTGGCGAGGTCGATCGACTGTTCGGTACGCCGCATCCAGTTCACTCCGGACCTGCTGCCCTCGGACATCACGGGAGTGAGCGTCTACGACCAGCAGCGCCGGGAGTTCGAGTTCAAGCCGGGTGCGATCTTCGCCCAGATCGTCATCGGGGACGAGATCAACCGGGCCTCGCCCAAGACCCAGTCCGCGCTGCTGGAGTCCATGGAGGAGCGGCAGGTCACCATCGACGGGCGGACGTACCGGCTGCCGGACCCGTTCATGGTGATCGCCACGCAGAACCCCGTCGAGATGGAGGGGACCTACCCGCTGCCGGAGGCCCAGCGGGACCGCTTCATGGCCCGGGTGTCCATCGGCTACCCCAGTCCTGCCGCCGAGCTCGAAATGCTCGACGTCCACGGGGGCGTGTCACCGCTGGAGGATCTCCAGCCGGTGGCACACGCCCACGAGATGGTCAAGCTGGTGGAGGCGGTGCGCAGCGTCCACGTGGCCGATCCGGTGCGCGCCTACGCCGTGGAGCTCGTCGCCGCAACCCGGTCGCACCCCGAACTGCGGCTGGGCGCCTCGCCCCGGGCGACCCTGCAGCTCCTGCGGGCCGCGAAGGCGTCCGCTGCGCTGAGCGGTCGGGGCTACGTACTGCCGGACGACGTGCAGGACCTGTCGGTGCCGGTGCTGGCCCACCGGTTGCTGCCCACGGCCCAGGCGCAGCTCGGCAGACGCACGGCGGAGCAGGTGGTCGCCGAGATCGTCCGGCAGACGACGGTGCCGACGGCGGTTTCGCCCGGCCCCGGAGGCTTCGGAACCGGTTCGCGGGGCCTGTGATGCCGGCCGGCTCCCTCCACGGTCGCCCTCCGGTCCGGAGGGACGGCGCGGAGGGCTCGCTGCGCACCTCGCTCGGTGGCCTGACGACCCGCGGCCGCTCCTTCCTGGCGGCAGGCACGGCTTCGGCGGTCTGCGCGTTCGTACTGGGCCAGGCCGACCTGCTGCGCGTCGGCCTGCTGCTGGCGGCGCTGCCGCTGGTCTGCGTCCTGGTGCTGCACCGCACCCGGTACCGGGTCTCCGCCTCGCGCCGCCTCTCCCCCGCCCAGGTGCCGGCCCGTTCCGAAGCGGGAGTGCACCTGCGCATCGACAACGTCTCCCGCATACCCTCGGGTCTTCTCATGCTCCAGGACCGGGTGCCCTACGTCCTCGGGCCGCGGCCCCGGTTCGTACTGGACCGGTTGGAGCCGGGGGGCCGGCGTGAGGTGTCCTACCGGGTCCGTTCCGAACTGCGCGGGCGCTACTCCCTGGGGCCGCTGCAACTGCGGCTCACGGACCCCTTCGGAATGTGCGAGCTGATCCGCTCGTTCAGCGCGCGCGACACCCTGACCGTCGTGCCGCGGGTGGAGCCGCTGCCGCCGGTACGGCTCTCCGGCACCGCAGGCGGCTACGGCGACCGGCGGCAGCGGGCCCTCGCCCTGGCCGGCGACGACGACGTGATCCCCCGCGGCTACCGGCACGGCGACGACCTGCGGCGGGTCCACTGGCGCTCGACGGCGCGGCACGGCGAACTGATGGTGCGCCGTGAGGAGCAGCCGCAGCGCGTCCGCTGCACGGTGCTGCTGGACACACGGCGAGCCGCGTACACCGGCTCCGGCCCCGGCTCGCCCTTCGAGTGGGCGGTCTCGGGAGCCGCATCGGTCGGCATGCACCTCCTCGAACGCGGATTCTCCGTCCGTCTGCTGACGGATGCGGGGATGCCTGCCGGGAGTCCGGACGGTGGCGGTTTCGACAGCGACTCCGCCGAGGTCGCCGCCGCACTGCTGGACGCCCTCGCGGTGATCGAGCAGTCGGAGGCGGGAGGACTGGCCCACGCCTACGACGTGATGCGCGGCGGGGCCGGAGGGGGCGCACGGGAGGGTCTGCTGATCGCCTTTCTCGGAGCGCTGGACCCCGACGAGGCTTCCCTCCTGGCCCGGATGAGGCAGCGGACCCACCGGGCCCTCGCGTTCACCGCGCAGAACGGCGGCGGCGAGGGCTCCTCGCAGGCGGCACTCAGGGAAGCGGGCTGGACGGTGGTGCCCGGCGGGCCGGGGGCCGAATTGGCACGGCTGTGGCAGGAGGCCCACGAGGGGCTCGGAGAGGGGCTGAAGCGATGACGGGACGCGGACGGCTGGCCTGGTGCGCCGCGGTGGCCACCGGGGCGTCGGCATGCGCGCTGCTGCCGCTGGTGGCGACGCTGTCCTGGCTGGTGCCGGCGGCGCTGATCGTCGGCGCGCAGGTGCTGGTGGGCATCGGCGCGCGCCGGGTGCCGCTGGCCCGCGCCCTGACGGTCCTCGCCCAGGTCGCCGTCGCGGTCGTGCTGCTCACCCTGCTCTTCGCCCGCAGCGAGGCGGTGTTCGGTCTGCTGCCGGGGCCCGACGCCTTCGCACGGTTCGGGCACCTCTTCGCCGAGGGCGGCACGGACGTGCAGCGGTTCTCCATACCGGCTCCCGTGACCGACGGCATCCGCCTGATCCTGCTGACCGGCGTGGCCGGTACCGCGCTCCTCGTGGACGTCGTCGCCGTCACCTACCGCAGTGCGGCCGCAGCCGGCCTGCCGCTGCTGGCCCTCTACTCGGTGGCTGCCGGGCTCTACAACGGCGCGGCGGGCTGGCTGTGGTTCCTCTGCGCCGCGGGCGGCTTCCTCCTTCTGCTGCTGGCGGAGGGACGCGAGCGGCTGTCGCAGTGGGGACGCATCTTCGGCAACCACCGGCGTCCGGGGGCGCAGTACCACGACCCGGGTTCCGTCGAGGGCACACCGAGGGCCCCGGTGCGGACCGGCCGCCGGATCGGGGCGACGGCACTGGGCGTCGCTCTCCTCGTCCCCGCGGCACTGCCCGCCCTGGACGGCGGGCTGCTGGACTCCCTCGGCGGCACCGGCGGGGGCCTCGACGCGCCGAACGGCACGATTACGGCGGTCGACCCGCTGGTGGCCCTCCAGGACAGCCTCAACCAGCCGCAGAACCAGACGGTCCTCGTCTACCAGACGGACAGCCGGGACATCTCGGACCTGTATCTGCGGATCGTCGCGCTCGACGAGTTCGACGGTGAGGCGTGGCAGGCGTCCGAACGGCCCGCCCTGCTGAAACCCGCCGACGGGTTCCCCCGGCCCCAGGGCCTGTCGCCGGACGTGGAGACCGAGCAGATCACCACGAAGGTTACGGCGGCGGACTGGTACGCGCAGAAGCGGTTGCCGCTGCCTTACCCCGCCCGGGATGTCGAGGTCGACGGGACGTGGCGCCTCGAGCCGTACAGCCTGTCTCTGGTGGGCGCGAAGGGGCAGGACGCGCGAGGTGCCTCGTACACCGTGAAGAGCCTGCTCGTGAGGCCCACCGCGCAGCAGCTGGCACGCGCCGGCGCACCGCCCGCGGCGATGGAGCGGTACACCCGCGTCCCGGACTCGTTGCCGGACGTCGTCGGCAGGCAGGCCCGCCGGGTGACACGCGGCGCGGAGAACAGCTACGAGCAGGCGGTTCGCCTGCAGGAGTGGTTCGCCTCCGCCGGGGGGTTCACCTACGACACCGAGGTGGAGGCCGGGAGCGGAACCACCGCCATCGCCGGTTTCCTGGAGGACAAGGAGGGCTTCTGCGTCCACTTCGCCTTCACCATGGCCGCGATGGCCCGCACACTGGGCATTCCGGCACGGGTGTCGGTGGGCTTCACCCCCGGGCAGCAACTCACCGACGGCCGGGTCGAAGTGGGGCTGCAGGACGCCCACGCCTGGCCGGAGCTGTACTTCGAGGGCGTGGGCTGGACCCGGTTCGAACCGACTCCGACCCGCGGCAGCGCTCCGGTGTACGCACTGCCGGACAGCGCGCCCGGCAGCGACGAGGAGGGCGGCGCCATGGATCCCGCCCGGCCGAACACCGGGGAGGACCCGGCCCCGCAGCCGTCGGGGTCGCCGCAGTGCAGTCCTGCGGAACGGCGGCTCGACGCCACCTGCGGGAAGATCGCCGCGGGCACCGGCGGCGGAGGCGACGGGGGCATCCCGTGGGGAACGGTGCTCCCGGTCTCCGGCGGGGTACTGCTGGCCCTGCTGCCGCCGCTGCTCCCCATGCTCTGGCGGACCCGGGTCCGCGCCCGTCGGCTGAGCGGCGGCGCCGGCGTGCTGAGTGCCTGGCAGGAGCTGCTGGACAGCGCCTGGGATCTCGGGATCGTGCCCGACGAGGCTGCCACTCCCCGCCGCACGGCCGAGCGGCTGGTGGAGGAGGGGCACCTGGGAGCGGAGAGCACGGCCGCCGTGCGGCGGGTGGCACACGCGGTGGAACGGCACCTGTACGCCCCCGGGGCGCCCGGGTCGGACGGGGTGTCCGGGGACGTGCGCCGGGTGCGTGCCGAACTGACGGGCCACGCGTCGCGGCGCCGGCGGGTTCGGGCCCGGTGGTGGCCCCGCTCGGCCGTTCGGCTGGTCCGGGCTGCCGCGGAATACCGCTGGGCGCTGGGCGCCCGTCTGCGGGCGGCCAGCCCGCTGCGGAGTGCGCGACAGCCCAGGCGCCCGTGAGGGGGGCCGGTCGGCCAGGACAGGCCGGGCAGCACGACACGGCGGGGTCACCGCACGGTGGCCCCGCCGTGGTGCTCGGAGGTCTTCAGCCGCGTTCGTCGCGCCGGCGCTGCCAGCGCTCCTCGATGCGGTTCATCATCGACCGGCGGGGGCGGGCGCCACGGCGCGGCTGCGGGCCGGCTGCGGCCTTCGCCCCGGTATCGCCCGAGGACTGCTCCTCTCCCTGCTTGGGGCCCTTCCGCCAGCTGGTCACGGCCAGCACGGCGCACCCCAGCATGACGAGGAACCCGACAACGCTCACCCAGATCTGCTGCGCGACCATCCCGGCCATGAGGAGCGCAATACCCACCAGGAAGCCAGCGACCGCCTGGTACACCCGCTTCCGGGTGTACGAGCGCAGCTCGCTTCCCTCGAGCGCTGTCGCGAACTTGGGATCTTCGGCGTACAGCGCTCGCTCCATCTGCTCGAGCATGCGCTGCTCGTGCTCAGAGAGCGGCACGGAGTCCTCCTACTCGTCGGTCGCGGGGAGCGACCGGATGCGGCCCTTCAAGGATAGGCAGGGAATCGCCCCTGTGAAACCCGCCCTCTGTGCCCATTGCTCCCACCGGCCCCGGGTTTCCGGGCAGGTGTGGTGGACGGTGCAATCCGTGCATTCCCTCACCGCCTTTCCGTCATGCCGGACGGCGTGTCTCGATCATACGGCGCCCGCGGCCGTCACGGTTCGGCTGTGAACGGCCACACCCGCGCGGGCACGGCTCAGCCGTCGGTGGCGGGCACCTCGGCCAGCACGTGGAGCTGCGTGGCGACGGACCGGAACGCCGGCAGATCCGCCGCGGCGGCCTCCAGCCGGGCCAGGGCCTCCAACGCGTCGGGTTCGGTGTCCACCAGTGCTCCGGGTACCAGATCGGCGAAGACCCGAACCCCGTGAAGTGCGGCCACCCCGAGACCGGCGTCCGTCACCAGGCTCTCGAGCTGCTCGGCGGTGAAGCGGCGCGGCATCGGATCGCCCTCGCCCCACCGGCCGTCCGGTGCGGACAGCGCCTCCCGGGCCTCCGTGAAGTGACCGGCCAGTGCCCGGGCCAGGACCGCTCCGCCGGTGCCGGCGGCCAGCAGGCTCAACACCCCGCCCGTGGGGCGCAGCGCAGCCGTCGCGTTCCGCAGGGCCTCCGCCGGGTCGTCCACGTACTCCAGCACTCCGTGGAACAGCACGGCGTCGTATCCGGCACGCTCGGCCACGTCGAAAAGGCCGCGGGCGTCGCCCTGGACACCGCGCACCAGGCCCGCCACGTCCGCCTCGGCGGCCCGGCGCTCCAGCCCGAAGAGGGCGTCGGGGCTCGGGTCCACCACCGTGACGCGATGGCCCAGGCGTGCGACGGGCACCGCGAAGTTCCCCGTGCCGCCCCCGGTGTCGAGGACGTCCAGGGATGCCCGTCCGGTGGCCGCGACGCGCTCGTCGAGCGCGTCCCGGAGCACCTCCCAGACCACGGCGTTGCGGAGTGAAGCGCTGGGGCGGGACATGCGGTGCTCCTCGGCGGCTGCGGTGCTGGCGGCCACCCAGCCTAATGGGCCCGCCGATCCCCTCGACGGGCCCGTGGGGACCGGAGTTCGGGAGCCGGGAACCGGTCAGCCGGCCCGCGGCTCGTCGGCCGGCGCCACCCGGGGCTGCGGCAGGGCGGGCTGCGCGACCAGCATCCGCTCCACCAGGCGCAGGAACACGCCCACCTCGCGCAGCAGGTCGTCCGCCTCCCTGTTGGTGACGGCGCCGGGGATACCGGCCTCCGCGCGCGCACGCCGCCGCGCTCCGGAGGCGAACAGGGCGCTCCACTCGGTCAGCTCCGGGGCGACCTCGGGAAGCACTTCCCAAGCACTGCGTATCCGCGCCCGGCGGCGTGGCGCGGTCTCGGGGCGGCCGCGTACGGCCAGCACCGCGGCCGCCGTGCGGAGCGCGGCGAGATGCGCTGCGGCGAACCGCTCGTTGGGGGTCCTCGAAGCGGCCGCCTCCTGGAGGGCGGAGTCGGCCTGGGCGAGCAGGTCGAGGGCTGCCGGGGGCGCCGCGGTGCGGCGCAGTACGGGATGGACGTCGTTCGGGGGCCCGTGCATGGCGAACCTCCTGTCGTCGGACGGCGGTCGGCCCGGACCGCCGTGTCCTCCCCATGCTCGACCCCGCCACTGACAACGGCGCCGGCCTGCACGAACAGGGGCGCGGCACCCCGGGACCCCTTCCCCGGGAACGACGGCGTATCTTCTGTACTGACCAGTCAGTACAGAAGTAGGGAGCCCACGTGGCGGGGCAACGGACCGGCGTCGGCGTGACAGCGGAGCAGCTGGGCGTGGACGGCCCGCGGGGAGCGGTGTTCTCGGACGTCTCGGTCCGGGCGGAGCCCGGCTCGCTCCTCGCGCTGCGGGGCCCCTCGGGCTCGGGGCGCACCGCGCTGCTCCTCACCCTCACCGGACGCATGCGGCCCACCACGGGCACCGCGGAGGTCGGCGGACAGTCCCTCCCTCGCCGGGCCGCAGCCGTCCGGCGTTTCGCCGCACTCGGCCCGGTCCCCGGGATCACGGACCCCGAGCCGTCCCTGTCCGTGGCGGAGACCCTGCGGGAACGGGCCCTGCTGCTCCACCGCTTCGGCGGCTCGCTCCCCCCGCTGCGTCAGCGGCGCGGGCGCAACGGGGACGCACCCGCTGAGCGGCGGGCCGAGGCCCTCGCGACCGCCGGGCTCGACCTCCGGGACCTGCCCTCCGGGCCCCGCACCCGGATACGGGAGCTGGGACGGCCGCAGGAGTTCCGGCTGGGCGTGGCCCTCGCCCTCCTCGGCCGCCCCCGGCTGCTCGCCGTGGACGACGTGGGCCTGAAACTCGACGCCGCCGAGGAGGCACGGATGTGGACGCTGCTCAGTGAGGTCGCCGCCACGGGCGTGACCGTCGTCGCCGTGGGCGATCCCCCGCCCTCGTCCACCGGCGACGGGATCACCCTGGTCACGATCGGAGCGGGGAGGGACGCCTGATGCGCGCTCCTCGACTCGCCGCCCTGGAACTGCGGCGCTTCGGCAGGGGAAGGCTGCCCCGCGCCGCCCTCGCCGCCGTGCTCCTCCTGCCGCTGCTCTACGGAGCGCTGTACCTGTGGTCCTTCTGGGACCCCTACGACCGCCTCGACCGGGTCCCGGTGGCACTGGTGAACCGTGACCGCGGAGCCACCGTCGAGGGGGAACGGCTGGACGCGGGCGGCGACCTCGTCCGCGGGTTGCGGAGGAGCAGCACCTTCGACTGGCAGGAGGTGGGGAAGAGGGAAGCCCGACAGGGTGTCGCGGACGGCCGCTACTTCCTGTCGCTGACCGTCCCCGCCGACTTCAGCGAACGACTCGCCTCCGCCTCCGGCGACGACCCGGCGACGAGCGCCCTGCGGGTACGGACGGACGACTCCAACAACTACCTCGTCGGCCAGATCTCCCGCACCGTGTTCGCCGAGGTGCGCGCCGCCGCGTCCAGCAAGGCCTCGCGCCGCTTCTACGACCGGATCTTCGTCTCCTTCTCGACGCTCCACGACCGCACACAGGACGCCGCCGACGGTGCCGACCGCCTGAAGAACGGCATCGGTCGCGCCGGAAAGGGCGCTTCCGACCTGGCGTCAGGCCTGGAGCAGGCCTCGCGCGGCAGCGGAGACCTGGAGAGCGGCGCCTCCACGCTGCACTCCGGCGCGGGCGAGCTGGAGAAGGGATCGAAAAAGGTGGCGAACGGCACCCGGAAACTCTCCCGGAAGGTCCACCGCTTCGCCGACACCGCCCAGCCCCTGCTCTCCGAGCACGAGGACGAGATCGCGGAGGCGGCACGCACGGTCGCGCAGACTGCCGGTGACCTCCACGACCGTCTCGACGACCTCCCCGCAGCCGCACGGCGCGCGAAGAACGATGCGCGCCGTGCCGCCGACGCGCTGGCCGGCCTCCACTCCTCGCTGTGCGAGGAACCGGTGCTCGACCTGACCGGCGACGGGCCGGGGACAGCCGCCGGGGACTGCCCACAGCTGAAGCAGGCCCGGGACGCGGCCGAGCGCGCCGCGGATGTCGCGGAGGACACCGACGGCCTGGTCCGGGAACACAGGAAACTGGACGATCTGGGGGACCGTCTCGACGACCTGGAGCATGCCGCGAACCGGATCGCCCTGGCCGCCCCCGGACTCGACGACGACCTCGACCGCGCCGTCCGCAGCATCGACAAGCTCGACGCCGGCGCGCACAAGGTGGCCGACGGGGCGAAGAAGCTCCACTCCGGGCTCGGCACCGCGCAGCAGGCCGCGAGCAGGCTCGACGACGGCCTCGGGCAGCTGTCGAGCGGCGCGGACTCTCTCGACAGCGGCATGTACCGCCTCGCCGACGGCTCCCGGAAACTCTCCAGCGGCCTGCACGACGGCGCCGACCGGATACCCGACTACGACGACGCCGAGCGCGACGCGCGCACCGCCGTCATGGCGGATCCCGTGGACCTGGCGACGACCGACCTGCACGACGCCCCCGACTACGGCACGGGTTTCGCCCCCTACTTCGTCCCGCTGTCGCTGTGGGTGGGCGCCATGGTCGCCTACATGCTGCTGCCGCCGCTCAACCGGCGGGCCCTGGCCGTCGGCGCCCCCGCGTGGCGGGTGGCCCTCGCAGGCTGGCTGCCGGTCGCAGCGATCGGCGCCGCCCAGACCGCGGTGCTGCTGAGCGTGCTGCACTGGGGCCTGGGTCTGCAGATGGCGCACGGCGCGGGGACCGCGGCGTTCCTCCTGCTGGTGACCGTCTGCTTCACGGCACTCGTGCAGTTCCTCGGAGCACGCTTCGGACCCGCGGGAAGGATCCTCGTCCTCGCGCTGCTGATGCTCCAGCTGACGTCCTCCGGGGGCACGTATCCGGTCCAGACGAGTCCGGACTTCTTCAACGCACTGCACCCGCTGCTGCCGATGTCGTACGTCGTGGACGGGCTGCGCCGGCTCATCAGCGGCGGTGGGCTGCAACCGGTCTGGGAGGCGTGCGGCGTCCTGGCGGTCTTCACCTGTGCGGCGCTCGCACTCACCGCATGGACCGCACGCCGCAGCCAGGTGTGGACCGTCGAACGCCTGCACCCGGAACTCGGCCTGTGACGCTCGCCGGTCCCGGTCTGTGAGAATCCCCGACATGCACGAGACCCGCAGCAGGCGCCGGAACACGACGCGGCAGAAGCTCTACGAGGCGGCAGTCACGCTCATCGCCGAACAGGGCTTCTCCTCCACCACTGTCGAGGAGATCGCCGAGCGTGCGGGCGTCGCGAAGGGCACGGTCTACTACAACTTCGCCAGCAAGACGGAGCTCTTCGAGGAGCTGATGCGGCACGGCGTGACGATGCTGCGCGGCGACCTCCAGGAGGCCGCGCAGACGGTGGAGGGCGCCGGCGGCTCCCGGGTGGACGCCCTGGACGCCATGATCCGGGCCGGGCTGCTGTTCATCGACCGGTACCCGGCCTTCACCCAGCTCTACGTGGCGGAACTGTGGCGGACCAACCGGGCCTGGCGCAGCACCCTGACCGTGATGCGGCGGGAGGTCGTGGGCGTCGTCGAGCACGTTCTGCGGAACGGAGTCGCCGAGGGCGAGCTGAGCGAGGACATCGACGTGCCGCTGACCGCGGCGTCACTCGTGGGGATGGTCCTCGTCGCGGCGCTCGACTGGCAGTCCTTCCAGCCCGAGCGCTCCCTGGACGACGTGCACGGCGCCCTGTCCCTGCTCCTCCAGGGACGCGGGGGGGGGGGGGGGGGGGGGGGGGGGCCCCCCCCCCCCCCCCCCCCCCCCCCCCCCCCCCCCCCCCCCCCCCCCCCCCCCCCCCCCCCCCGCCCGCCCCCCCCCGGCGGGCGGCGGGGGGGGGGGGGGGGGGGTCGGGGGCCGCGGGGGCGGGGGGGCCCCCCGCCCGGGGCGGGGGGGGGGGGCCCCCCCGCTACTCGGGGCTGCTACGGC